>JBGQHN010000076.1:0-15327 GCA_041497975.1 Planctomycetia bacterium
ATGCGCTCCTCCATGGGTGCTTTCGATTGCAGGTGCTTCACCAGCCGTGGGGCCAGCGTCGGGTCCTGCATCATGACCAGCGTGCGCACCAGTTCCCGGTTCAACCGATAATCTTCCGCGGGAAAACGGGACGAAAGCCGGCTCCGCAGCGCCGCTTGTTCATCGCCGCTGAAATTGCCCCGATGCAAGGCCAGCTCAACGACGCGCACGAGATCCAACAGGTCATCGTCCGACAGATTTCCCTCGAGCCGCTTCGCCGCCTGGCCGAGGATGGCTCCGGCGGTGGCCCGATCAGCATCGAGCGTCAGAAGCGCCACGGATCCAACGATCAACACTCGCGGGTTAGCCGACTCCAGCACGGTCGATTGCCACTGGGCCTTGGGCAGCCGCTCGAGCGCGCGGCGCGCCGCCCAGGCCACGAAGCAATTGGGCTCCGACACGAGCTTCAACAGTTTCTCAGCGGGGGCGTTTTGCCGTGCGCGCACCAGCGACTCGCACGCCAGGCGGCGCACGTTCGGATCCGCGTCATCCAGCAGCTCCACCAGGCGGCCGCTCGAGACCGTCGTCGCGTGGATGCCCAGCAAGTATACGGCCTTGGATCGCACTTCGACGTTTTCGTCCTTCGATAGTTGCACGAGCAGCTCATTCGACGGTGCCGGCGAAAAAAGCTGCATCAAATCGAGCGCACGCACGCGATGCTCCGCGTCGGCGCTCGCGTTGACGGCCACGGCCATCAGGCCGGGCCCCCATTGAGCGCCAAGTTCCTTCTGCACGTCGCGAATGGCGCGGCGTGCCCAGGCGCTCGATAGTTGCGGTTGTTCGATGGCTCTTGCCAGCCCGGTGCTGCCAGCGCCTGCCACGGACGGCTGGACGCCGGTGTTCGAGACGATCCGGAAAATCGAGCCGGCCGTGTTGCGGCCACCGACGCAAAAGTACAACCAGCCGTCGGGCCCCACGCCGATATCGGAACAATTAAGCGGCGTGCCTTCCAGGAAGGTTTCGCTCGCGGCTCGGTACGTGCCCCCGGCGCGCTCCATCGTTACCGCCAGGATGCGACCCTGCGACCAATCGCACATGAAGAGCGCGCCCTCGTATTTGCGACCGAAGCGATGATGGTCGTAGAACTCGACGCCCGTCGGCGAGCCGCGGCCGATGTCGATCGTCGCGGGCAAGCTGTCGACGAAATAGGCCGGCCAAGTCGACCAGCCGCTGCGCCAGCCGAATTCGGCGCCGGCGGTCAAGTGGTTGACGCGCGTGGGCCGGTACCAGGGCAGCCCAATGTCCCATTCCATGTCCGAGTCGAACGTGAACAGCTCGCCGTGGCGATTGAAGGCATGATCGTAGGCGTTGCGAAATCCGCCCACGAACAGCTCCAGGAAGCTGCCGTTTTGATCGGTCCGCACGACCGTGCCGCCGGGAGCCTTAATGCCGGCGGCATGGCCGTTGGCGTCTTCGTACTTGGGAGAGAAAAGCTCGGCGTCGTAGTAATGATGGTGCGGACTGGTGGGCGCCAAGGGCGGTTCGACGAAGGCATGGTTGCCAATCATAATGTAGATCAGTCCGTCCGGGCCAAGGATCGGGGCGTGCGGGCCGTGCTCTCCCATGCCCCCCTTGAATTTGAACAGCGTTTCCACCTTCTCGGCCCGACCATCTCCATCGGTGTCGCTCACGCGATAAAAGGCCGTGCCCGAGGGCCCATTGCCGACGACAAACACACGCCCCTCCAACGGCAAAATGCCCTGGCAGTTGGTGAGCTTGTCGCAATACGTGCTAATCGTCTCGAACTTGCCGTCGTGGTCCTTATCCTGAATCAACAACAGCGGCCCTTGCTCGCGCGAGGCGATGATGTCGCCGGTCTCGCTGAAGCTCATGGCCACGAGCGACCCGGTGGCGCCCGGCGCAACGGCCTCTTGGACCGTAAAGCCGGCCAGGGGCGTGAAACGCCCCTCGGCCACGGGCGGAGCCTCGTCGGCCGCGGCCCATGGGAGAAGAAAAACTGTCGCACAATACAGGGTCAAGCGGAGCATGAACCGGAACGATTTCATTGCAAAGTCGCCTCGCGGAGGTTGACGGGGTTGGAAGGAGGGGCTGGTGGGATTTTGGTCGCGCGCGAACGGCCCGCGCGGCACGGGACTAGTATAGACGAACGCCAGAACCGATGCACGCAGGCGGTCGCGGCGCGGCCGTAGGGGACATTTTTCGCCGCAGGCAACGATTGACGAACGCCCCCTGGTGGTTGAAGCTAAACGGTGCGGCGAATCGGGCGGACCGCTCTCGGCGATTGTTGACCCACGTGTTGTAGTTCCAGCAGCCACTACCACGAGAGTTCCGGGACCGTCATGACCAAGGCACGCATTTTAGTCCTCGATGCCGATTCGGGCGCGGTCGAGCGGTATCACAGCGCCTTGGCCGCAATGGAACCGGTTGAATTTCACGGGGCCGCTTCGGCGGAAGCAGCCCTAGCGCTTCTTCGCGGCGCGGTCTTCGATGTGGTCATTGCCGATGTCGACCACCAACCGGCCAATGACCCCGAGTTGCTCACCCAGGCGCGCGCCATCGATCCCGAACTGCCGTTCATCCTGCTGGCGAGCACGGCCAAACCTGCCGCGGCCCTGGCCGGCCGGCCGACCAGGATTCCTGAGGATCTCGCTACGGCAGGCGACGCGCGCCGATCGGCTCGCGAAACTTCGGCGACCATGTTGAGTCATGAGATCCAGCTGGTCAAGCCATTCGATCCAAACGAGCTGGCGCTCGGCGTGGAGCGACTGCTCAGTGGTCGGCGGATCAAGGCCGAATACGAATTGCTGCGCCGGCAAGTCGAGCGGCCCTACGGATTCGACGACATGCTCGGCGCCTGTCCCGCCATGCGCAAAGTGTTCGACACGATCGAGCAGGTCGCAAACTCGGATGTGGACGTTCTGGTCGTCGGCGAGACGGGCACGGGCAAGGAATTGGTCGCCCGCAGCATTCACCGCCGCAGCCGCCGAGCGAGCGGGCCGTTCGTGCCGGTGGATTGCGGAGCCATTCCCGAAAGCTTGTTGGAGAGCGAGTTTTTCGGCCACGAGCGGGGCGCATTCACCGGCGCCGAAAGCCGGCGCATCGGGCTGGTGGAGTTCGCCGACCGCGGCACGTTTTTCCTCGACGAGCTGGGAGAGCTTCCGCTAGTATTGCAAGCCAAGTTGTTGCGAACGCTGCAAGAACGAAAAATTCGCCGCGTCGGCGGGCGCGAGGAAATCGACGTCGACGTGCGCATCGTGGCCGCCACGGCCCGCAACCTGGACGAAATGATTCGACAGAATCGCTTTCGACAGGATCTGTATTATCGCATCAACGTCGTGCGGATTGATCTGCCGCCGCTACGCGAGCGCGGGGATGACATCGGACTGTTGGCCGAATATATGGCGCAACGCTATGGGCGCGAGATGGGTCGACCGCTCACGAGCATTACTCCCGAAGCCTACCAGGTACTGGCCCAATATCGCTGGCCCGGAAACGTGCGCGAACTGCAGAACGTAATCCGCCGCGGCCTGGCGTTGGCCAAGGGGTCGATGATCGGCTTGGATGATTTGCCCGACGAGTTGGTGGCGGCCGCAGGCGAGGGACGCTCGACGGGCGCCGTGGGCTATTTCCAACTGCGCGACGAGCACCTGGCTCGCTTCGAGCGTCAATTTCTCAGCGATTTGCTCGTCCGACATCACGGCGATGTGCGCACGGCGGCCCTGGAGGCCAAACTGCCGCGCGGCACACTCTATCGGTTGATGAAAAAGTATGACCTGGACGGCGGGAACTTTCGCTAACGGCGTATCGCGCGGTGAAATCCTGTCACATTTTTGTGAATTGTGTCTCGGCGGCGTGAAAGCCCGCCAAACCGGGAAAGCAGGAGCGATGTCGTTCGGCCTTTGACGTGACACGCAAGCGATTCGCGCGGCAAGTTCCAACCGCGCGACAACGGCGCGTGACGGCGAACGTGGCCGTGGGTGCGCCGCAGAAATTCTCAACCCTCCTTGTCAGAAGAGATTATCGCTGTTGGGGCAGGAGATTTTCACGAACCGTTCATCGGCTCGGCACGGCGATTGCTTTACCAACCAGTTGAAACGCCGCAGACATGAGGCGGCGTGCCACTGGCAACGTCTGCTGGTGGTTGATTTGTATTGCCAAACGTGCAGGCTTGAACGCCCGACGACAACTACTAGAAAAGGAAGCATTTGTCATGAAGAAGATCGAAGCTATCGTCCGCCACTTTAAGGTCGAGGAAGTCAAAGACGCGCTCAACGCAAAAGGCGTGCAAGGCATGACGGTTACCGACGTGCGTGGCTTTGGGCGGCAGAAGGGACACATGGAAACCTACCGCGGCACGGAATACGCCGTCGAGTTTATTCCCAAGTCGAAGATCGAGGTCGTGGTGTCGGACGCCAACGCGCAAACGGTCATCGACACGATTCTCCACTCGGCTCGCACGGGGCAGGTTGGTGACGGCAAGATTTTTGTCACCGATTTGTCCGGAGCTATCCGCATTCGCACCGGCGAAACCGGCGAGGCGGCGATGTAGATTTGGCCCACAAACGGCCGTGCACAGGCGGACTGCCAGAACGGACGTGCTCAACGAGCGCGTCCGTTTTGAGTTGGAGCCCGGCCATGTCGCGAGGGCGGGCGGTGCTCAAACCCTAGCAGCGGCTGCAAGCCGCGGGCCGGCCGAGCGAACCGCCTGGCTCGCCGCCGCCGAGTACTGCCGAAAGTTCTGATGAAATAGCGCCGCCAGCTTCTCGGCCGTTTTGCGATACGCCGCCGGATCGCCCCACGTGCTCGCGGGCTGCAGTATTTCGCTCGGCACCCCCGGCAGGTGCCGTGGAACCGCCAGCCCGAAGATCGGATCTTCCCACGTGGAACAGTTGGACAGTTCGCCGTCGTGAATCGCGTCGATGATGGCGCGGGTGTGGGCCAGCTCGATGCGACTGCCGGTGCCAAAGGCTCCGCCCGACCAGCCGGTGTTGACCAGCCAGGCCTGGGCCTGGTGAGACCGCAAACGCTCGGCCAGCATCTCGGCGTATTTTGTGGGGTGGAACACCAGAAACGCGGCGCCAAAGCATGCCGAGAACGTGGCTTGCGGTTCGCGAACGCCGATTTCCGTGCCTGCCACCTTTGCCGTGTATCCGCTGATGAAGTGATACATGGCCTGCTCCGGAGTCAAGCGACTGACGGGCGGCAGCACGCCGAAAGCGTCGCACGTCAAGAAAATGATGTTGGAAGGATGTCGCGCAACGCACGGTATCTTGGCGTTGGGAATGAACTCGATCGGATACGCCGCCCGGGTGTTTTCCGTCAAGCGGTCGTCGTCATAGTCCACTTCTCGCGTCAGGGGGTCGACGACGGTGTTTTCCAGCAGGCTGCCGAAGCGGATGGCCTGGAAGATTTCCGGCTCTTTTTCGGCCGAGAGGTGGATGCATTTGGCGTAGCAGCCACCTTCGATATTGAAAATGCCGTCGTCGCTCCAACAGTGTTCGTCGTCGCCGATGAGCTGACGGGACGTGTCGGCCGAAAGGGTCGTCTTGCCCGTGCCCGACAACCCGAAAAACAACGACACGTCGCCCCGCCGTCCCTGGTTGGCCGAGCAGTGCATGCTGAGCACGCCTCGCTTGGGCATCAGATAGTGCATCAGCGTAAACACGCCTTTTTTCATTTCGCCGGCGTACTGCGTGCCCAGGATTACGAATTCGCCGCGTTCGAAACTGATGCTCACGCTCGTGGCCGAAGTCAGCCCCGGAATCGTGGCATCGGCCGGTGCCTGTCCGGCGTTGAAGATCACGAAATCGGGCTCGCCAAAGGCCGCCAATTGACTTTGCGTCGGGCGGATCAGCATGTTGTGCATGAACAAGGCGTGATACGGCCTCGCGCAAATCACGCGGATCTTGACGCGGCGCGTCGGGTCCCAGCCGGCAAAACCGTCGACGACGTACAGCCGGTCGCGCGCACCCAAAAACCCGATCGCCTGTTGTCGCAGACGCAGAAACGATTCTTCGGGCAATTCAAAATTGACGCTGCCCCACCAGATATCTCGCTCGCTGGAGGGATGTTTCACGATCCGCTTGTCGCGGGGGCTGCGCCCAGTCTTTTCGCCGGAACTCAAAGCCAACGCGCCCGTCGAGGTAATGCACTCCTCGTCGAAGATCACTCCGTGCTCATACAGGCGGGCAACCGCTGCGTTGCGCAGCACCTCTTTGGCCGATAGTCCGTATTTGTCCAGCTCGAGCTCGTGGGTCATCGTGCAACAGCTTCGGGTTGATACTCGGGGCTCAAAAAAAACATGCATGCGCCGCATCGCCGGCGCGCAAGCGAGTGAATCACAAATTATATTACTCGGGCCCCAGGCTTGGCGCCGCCAATTCCGCGGATTCGCTATGGTTTTCCCTCACGACACGTGTCCCGGCGCGCGTGCCGTTCACTCGGGCGGAACCGAAGGCGCGGGAGTTTTGCGCGTGGGAGCCTTTTTCGGCGAAGTCCGCGGCGCGGCCTTGGATTTCTTCGGGCGTTTGCCCGAGGGTTCGGCCGCCGGGGGCACGGTGTCAACGGCCGGTTGGATGCCGGCAGGCCGCAGCGGGGGATTGGCGGGCTGGGCCGGCGGATTCTTCGTTGTGCCGAGCCCTGGCAGGGCCAGCGCCGCGTCCTCGCCTTTGGGCACCACGCCGGAATCGACCAACAGGTAGCCGGCCCAGAAGAACGGATGACCGGCTTTCGGCGGTTCGCCGGTCGGAGAAGCTTTTTTGACGCGCGGCTCATGCTCCGTTTCAATCGGCGTATCGGCCGCGACTTGCACGCTGCGCTGCCAGGCTTCGGCCGGACTGGCGTGCGGCAGTTCTTGCGCAAATTCGCGCACCAGATCGACGCTCGTCTGCCCTCCGGCGCGCCAGCGGCTGATCAGGATGGTGCGCGCTCCGGCCGACATGAGGCCGCACAGCGAGAGAAACAAATCGTTGCCCGACGCCTGACCCTTGCGCAAGCCGCTTTCAGCCGCGGTGTGAAAGCCTGGCAAGATGACCTGTTCGGGTCCGCCCCAAGGCAATGCAAACCAACTCGCCAGCGAGCTGCCCGGCTTGCCGCGATCCAACTGCAGCGGGGACCATTCATACGCTCCGCCAGCCGGCTCGATGTCGTCCAGCACGATGAGCCCGTCGAGCAAGAGCCGATACACGCTCGACGCCGCCGTGAGCGAGCGCGGCAGCGCCACCGCGCCGGAAACCGCGGGCCCGAGCTGCTCGAACGCGCTGGCCGCGACGCTGTCGTCGTCCTGTGGATGAAGCTTGCCCAGCACGACTCCGATATTGGGCCGGGGCTTATGCGCGCTTGTGTAGGGCACGGCCAGCCCCACCGTCGGCGCGTAGCGCACGCGCGCTTGAGAGATCAGCAGTTTTTGATGGTCGGGCTTGCCGACGCTAATCGCTTCGAACGGCAAATACCACAGCATGCCGTCGGGCACGATCACGATCTCGTCGAAGTTCCCGGCCAGGTCCACGTTGGAGCGGTCCAACAACAGATGCGTTATCTTCGCCGCCGAGGCGCGCCAGGCGCCCTTGGCCAATTCGGCGTGAGTCAGTTCGTGATTTGATTCGAAGTTGCCCATCTCACGGAGCAGGCCTGAAATTTGCTTTTGCAATTGCGCCGGCGAGGCGATTTGCCATGCGGCGTATTTTTGCCGCGAATACAAAAAGGCGTAGAGATGGCGGCTGGTCGCAAAAAAAGCCAGCAAGACCTGGCCCTCGGGCAGCGCTTGTTGGATATCCCTGGTCTTGCGCAACGGCGGAAAGACCATCTCGGCCCCTTCGCGCCGCACGGCAATTTCTCGCAAGATTACTTCCTGGCCGTGGCCGATCTCTGCCAGTTGCGCGAGCAGTTCCGCTTGCTGGCGGCGCGCTTCGACCGAGTCGTCCACCACCGGTTTTTCAGCCAGCTTGGCCCGGATGTTCGCGACGCGTTGCGCCAACTGGGCATATTTCGGATATCGCGCCAACAGATCCTGCCGCTCGAGCAGCCCGCGCTCGCCGAGCAACTCGACGGGGCCTTCCAGAATCCAGCGCAAGGCCAGCAGTCGTCCGCCCATGGGCAACGTGCTGAAGAACCGGTGTCGCCGCGCGCGATCGGCGATTTCCAAGGCCAACTCATGCTCCTTGGTGTTCTTGAGCGCCGCCTCGAACCAATGCTCGAGCGCCGCGCCGTGCGGCATGGACAGCATGGACAAGCACTCCAGCGGGCTCGAGGCCCAGTCGGCCGGCGTTGGATCGCGCAGCACGGCGTCGTACAAGTTCAGGGCCGTTCGATCGCTCAATTCGCCGCTCACGTAGCGGCCGTCGGCCTGCGCGATGTGAAACAGCCACAGCGAGCCGTCAGTTTGAAAGGACAGCGCCGCGGCCAGGGCCTGATCGCCCGTGGCGACGTCGCCCACCTGGTACGCGGTCAGCGACGCCAGGTGATTCATCCGCGCCCCCAGCTGGCTGGCTGCCAGGTCGCTGCGTCCGGCGAGCAAGCGGGCATTGGCCACGAAACCGGCAGCCTGTCCCGTGTCGCCCAGCGCGGCCATGCTTTCAGCGGCCAACAACGACAGCGAGGCTTGCAACTGGCGGTTGCCTTGGCTCTTGGCCCAGGCGATCGCCGGCTGCAGCGGCGGATAAGGAGCTTTCTGATTCAACAGCAGATGCGCAAGCGCCGCCAGCCGAAAGCCCTCTTCCATGTTGGTCGAGTTGGGAAACACCAGCGACGCATACGTGGCTTCTTCGCAATAGCGAACCGCGGTCTGGAAATCGCCGGCTTCGAGCGCCAACCGCCCCAGCTCGAGCAAGGCCGTGCTCGTCAACGGATGATCGAACTGACCTCCGGCTAAGATGGCTCGTTCCAGCGCCGTCTTGGCTTGGGCGACGTTGCCGGCCGCCGAGTAAGCGCAACCCAGCTCGACTTGGATCCACGCTTCGCTCCAATGATTGGGCGGACCCGGCCGCCGCGACAGAACTTCGACCAAGGAGTTGGTCAACGAGTCGAATTTGCAGACCGGGCCCAGCAGCTCCCGCCTTCGCCGGATGGCCAGACTCGTGGCGCGCACGATTTCGGCAACGTGCACCGGGAACAACACCGGCTGTTGCACGACTCCGCCTCGCATGACGACGGCGGTCTGATCGACCTGGCCCTGGCCCAGCAGAAACGTTTCGGGAAATTGGCCGACCGCCGCTCCACGTTTGCTTTGGCCCCACGGCGCGGCGCGAATCGCGCCCAAGTTGGCGGGCATGATCGCGGGCGGAAACTGCACTCGCATCATCCAACCGGAATAGGCCACGTACAGCTTCAGTGCCGAGTTGTAGCTGTCCAGGGCCGCCGGCAACTGACCCAATTGGTAATAACACTCGCCGGCCATCGTGTAATAGCAGATCGAATCGATCCAGGGGCTGGCCGGCGAGCGAATGGCCCCACGGCCCTCGGCGAGAAAGGCCGCCAAAGCATTGCGGTAGTTGCCGTCGAAATACGCGGGAAACGTATTGAAGTACACCCGCGACGGCACGCTGTCGCCCGGGGCGAGCTGCGCGTGGGCCGAGCGCGTTGCCAGCACGGTTGCTAGCGCGGCGAGCGCCGAGATCCACCGGACGCGGCTCGAGGCGCAAAAGTACATTGAAAAAGTGCCTCCTGGACGGCCAGTGGCGTACAAAGGGACCTCGCTTAGGTCACTCGAGCGACGCTGCGCTGCCCCGCGTTCCGGAAATGGCTGCCTGTATCATACCCAACTTTCCCACATTGAGCGAACTTGTGCGAACCGGCGGGCTAGCAGCTTAGGCCCATGGCGGCATGCCCGCTCGGCGGCGATCCCCCATGCGCATTTTTCCCCAAGATTCGCAATCCTGTGAAAGTCTACCAATTGCGGTTGCCGATAACCTTGGTGCGGATTGTATCGGACACGGAAAGTTTGCCGACAGTGCGGCGCAAGGACCGTCGGTTGGCAAATCCTTGTCCGCTTCAAGGGAGGTGACTTGTGACGCGGCATATACGCGAGCGACGGCATTCCTGGCGGCGGACGCTGTGCAGTCTGGGTGTCGGCACGGCAGTGGGTATCAGCGGTTGTCAGGTGGACATTGGCGGCCAGACGTTGCCCAGTCCGCATTACCAGAAAGATGACATTCAATACTTCCCTCCCGGACCTGAGTTCAAGCTGTCCCGGGAGGCGGCCGCGCAAAAGGCTTTCAGCGAGAACCAGGCGGAAGAGGCACGTTAGCAGGCCGTTGAAAAATGGGAACCCCCTCCGAGCCAGGTCGTGCGAAACCCCGTGAAAAACCATGTGCGCGAGGTGCCTGTCCCAATTTTTCAACAGCCGGTTAAGGTTAGAGGATTCCTAAAGATGAGTGAGCGGCGGCTTGCTTGATTAGCCGTCGCAATTGAAGTTTCGTCGAACGTCTTCGATCGCGCGGAAAGCAGGGCGGACATTTGACCGCTCGTGACCATCCGCGCGTAAGATCGGAGATGTTTTGGGGGGACGACGCCCCCGGCGGCTGATGTCGAAGATGCTGCGCTTTAACAAGCGCGCCTTGGACATCAGCGGCTGGGGGAACTTTTTTAAGGGCCAGCCACGCATGAACGTTGAATTAGCGGCCACGGCGCAGCAGTGGGCCAACGATTTTCTCGTATGGGTCGGCTTCGGAACCCTGGTGGGTTTGATGGCCAAGGCCGTCATGCCCGGCCGCGACCCCGGCGGCGCCGTAGCCACGTTAATGATGGGCGTCGGCGGCACGATCGTCGGCTGCAGCACGCTCATGTACTTCACCAACGGCCAGCGCGTCTCGCCGATCAGTCCCCTGGGCTTCGTGGTCGCCACCGTCGGAGCCTTCGTGTTGCTGTTCTTCTACCGTTTGCTCGGCGGGCGGTTTTTCATCGAGGGCGAACGCGGGACGCAAATGCGTATGCCATACTTTGGTCGCCGCCGCCGCTTGAGCTCGTCGCGAATCGACGACTAGACAGGTCCGCACGACCCGGGAGCGCTGCGGGTTCCCGAGGCAGGCAAGTCGCGAAGCACTTGCCGGCGAAGCGCTGCAATAACATGGAGCGCTTATTCAGATCGCGCTGGCCATTCTTCGCGCGCCCTCAGGCTTTGCCGGCCACGACCGACCAAGTGCCCCATCCGAACAGGCGATCAACCCCGCGCTTGACACGCACCAATTGCGCCAGCGGCAAATGGCTGGGAAAATGCGTGTAGCGGTAGCTGTATCGCGTGGTCGTCTGCCAATGCCGTTTGCAGTCCAGATAGCTTGGCCCCAGGTCATAGATGTGATCGCCGCGGGCAAAACAGTCCTCGATCATCCGCGATTGCAGCACCGAGCCCGCGCCATCCGGCGCCGCGACGTCATAGCCCGTGCGCAGGCCAAACACGTACCCTTGCTGGTGATAGGCATAGTTGAAAGCAATGGGACGGCCGTCGAGCAGCAACAGATTCACATCCACGGCGCCCGAGTCGACCGCCACGCGATGGCAGTCGCGCAGGAACGGGCGGATCGCGTCGTGCGTCAAGGTCGTGCCCGTGTGAGATTTGCCTTGCCAACTCGCGTGGGCGATGCTTTCGCAGGCATCGTACCAGTGCCAGGCGGGATCAGCGTCGCTGCCCAGGGCGCCGGTGGGTCGGTGACGAACGTAGGTGACTAGGCCGCGCTGGGCGAGTTTCTTCTCGCTGCGGCGCACGTTGTTCCGCCAGCGACTGGTGCGCGATGCCCAATACGCCTCCCAGGTGCCGAAAGCGGCCAGGTCAACAAGCGCCGAGGGTTGCCCACGATCGACGGCGGTGCGCAATCCGGCGCTTGCCAGAGCCGATTGCGTGCGTCCGGAATCGCTGTCCATGGCGTCGACCCACGCCAGTTCGATCAGGTCCCAATCGCGAGGCGTGCGACGCACGTGGAGCATCCCGGCGCGCAAAGCGCCCTCGATATCCGGTCCGATGGGACCGTAAAAGCTGCCCCAATTATCCAACGGGTAGCTCAGCACGCGGAGCGATCCGATCCGCCGCCGCCCCTTGCGAACCACCAAAGGCACGATGCCAGTGGTCTGGCCATCTTGCGAGACGACGAGCACGCGCAATCGTTGGCCGGCTCCGAAATGGGCCCAGTAAGTTTCCAGCCACCCGATCGATTGAAAGAACGAAGCGCCCGCGGTTTTGCACAGCAGCTCATGCCAGCACCGCCGCACGGCGGCCAGGTCGGCGATATCGTTGATTTCCTGGACAACAGTCATGAATCGAGATTCAGCACTTCCGATGACTAGGGAGGCTTCACCCAACGCCGGTTCGTGCCGATTGCCCCGGTTATAAAGACGCCCACGCCCCGCGCGGGAGCAACGACCCAGGGACTGCAAAATGCAACCGGTATACCGCCTGGGGCCAGCACGTCGCTTGGCTCGGGAAACTGCCCGTAAACCCAATGCTGGACGACTGTTGATGTTGTCGACCGATGGCGGCGATGGTACCGTGACAGCGTTGCCAAAAGACAGCGCGACCGCGGGCCAACGGGCAAAATTGCCACGCGAATCGCAGACCTTGTCCAGATGCACGAAACAAGTCTGCCCTCGCCGGTGTTCAATCCTCGATGGCTGGATGATTTTCTGACGAGTTATCGCCACGTTGCGCAATATCAAGGACCGAGGAGCATTTCGATGTCGTTCTGGCGTTTGCTGCTGCTGGGAGGCCTTTGCACTTGGCTGTTGGTCGGTAGTGGCGTTGCCGCGGGGCTCGATCCGAAAGTCGCGGCGGCGCGCACCGATGAGCTGTTGTCGAAAGATATGTTTGGCGGGTCCGAAGGGTCGCCAGGCGGCCCAGCGCCGGCTGCCGACGATCAGACGTTTCTGCGCCGCGTGTCGCTCGACCTTGTCGGCCACCCCCCGACGCCTGAAGAGATCACGGCCTTCGCGCTCGATAATTCGCCCAACAAGCGTGCCACGGCCGTCGAGCGCTTGTTGGCCAAAAAAGAATTCGGGGAGAACTGGGCCCGCTACTGGCGCGACGTGATCTTGTATCGCCGCAGTGAAGATCGGGCATTGTTGGTCAGCGCGTCGCTCGTTCGCTTCTTGTCCGACGCGTTCAACGGCGATCCACATTGGGACAAGATCGCGCGGCAGTTCATTACGGCGACCGGTGACGTGCGCGAAGAAGGCGCCACGGCCATCATCATGGCGCAGATGGGCAATCCCGAAGACACCACGGCCGAAGTCTCGCGGATATTCCTGGGCATTCAGATCCAATGCGCGCAGTGCCACAACCACCCGACGGACCGCTGGAAGCGCGAGCAGTTTCACGAATTGGCCGCTTTCTTTCCGCGGATTGCCGTCCGGCCCGTGAAAGACGGAGAGCAGCGATCGTTCGCCGTGATCTCGGTCGATCGCGAACGCCCGAAAAAGCCCGACAAGCCCCAGCAGGGTTCGCTGGAACATCACATGCCTGACTTGGATCACCCGGATCAGGAGGGCAAGTTGATGAAGCCGGTCTTCTTCGTCACGGGCCAGAAGCTGGAGACCGGCCTGACCGATCAAGAGCGACGTCAAAAAATTGCCGACTGGATCACGAGCCGCAACAACCACTGGTTCGCCAAGGCGATGGTCAATCGCATGTGGTCCGAGTTGGTCGGGCACGGGTTCTACGAGCCGGTCGACGACCTGGGGCCGGATCGCAAATGCGCCGCGCCGCACGCGCTCGACTACCTTGCCGAACATTTCGCCGGCAGCCGCTACGACGTGAAGTGGCTGCTGCGCGCGATCACCGCGACCGAGGCCTATCAACGCCAAAGCCGCTCGCGCTATGAAGCGGAAGCGCCGCCGTTTGCGGCCAATTGCACGCAGCGCCTGCGCGGCGACCAACTATACAACTCGCTGATGGAAGTGCTGGGAATCGGCGAGGGTCCGCAGCCGGCCCGACCGGAAAAGCCTCGGCAGGAGCCGGCCACTCCGCGCGGCCGGGTGAACACGGCATTCGGTTACGACCCGAGCATGCGCCGCGATGAAGTGGCCGGCTCGATTCCCCAAGCGCTGTTTCTCATGAACGCTCCCGAGCTGAACCGCGCGATCAATGGCCGGCAATCCGGCACCTCGCTCGGTCAGCTATTGGCCGAAGTGTCGCAGGACGACGCCTTGGTCGAAGAACTGTACTTGCGGTGCCTGGCGCGCGAGCCGAAGCAGACCGAGCTGCAAACCTGTCTGGATCACGTGCACAAGACGGGGGCGCGTGCCGACGCGTTTGAAGACATTCTGTGGTCGCTGGTCAACTCGACGGAGTTCTTGAACCGTAAATGAGTTTTTGAATCGTAAATGAGCCCGCGGCCCGCGAGCGCCCATTATTTTGCCACCCACTCCCAGCGAGGGTTGAGACTGTCATGACCGTGCACCTGCGTCACCAAGTGAATGTGGCGGTCAGCCGCCAAGGCGTGATCCAACGACGCGACTTCCTGCGTGGAATCGCCACCGCCAGTATCGCGGCGGGCACGCTCGGTTGGCGCGACCTGGTCGCCCTGGAAGCCCGCGAGCTGCAAAAGCGAGGGATGGCCTGCATTCTGCTGTGGATGCAAGGCGGCCCCAGCCACTTCGAGACCTTCAGTCCCAAGCCCGGCCATCCGAATGGCGGCGAAACCAAGGCCATCGGCACGTCGGTTCCCGGCATTGAAGTCAGCGACAACTTTCCTTGCATGGCCAAGGCCATGCACGACGCGGCCATCATTCGCTCGATGACCAGCAAGGAAGGCAGCCACCCGCGCGCCAGTTATCTGATGCACACCGGCTATCTGCCGACGGCCAGTGTCAAATTTCCGGCGTTCGGCTCGATCGTTTCGCAGCAGATCGCGCATGCCGATTTGGATCTTCCGGCTTTTGTGCGCATCGGTGGCAACGCCCGCGACGGAGCGGGCGGCGGAATCCTGGGCGTCGAGTACGATCCGTTCCTGATGCCCGTGGCCGGCAAATTGCCGACCAACACGGCCCTGGCCACGGACACGCCGCGCTACGCCCGGCGCCTCGACTTGCTGGGCCGGTTGGAAGCCGACTACGCGGATGGCGTCGCCAAGGAAGAAGTTTCCGAGCATCAGAAGCTGTATCAAAAAGCGTCGCGGATGATCTTGAGCTCGCAGATGAAGGCGTTCGATCTCGATCAAGAGCCCGCTGCCATGCGCGACGCTTACGGCTCGTCGCAATTCGCCCTGAGCTGCCTCTTGGCCCGGCGGCTCGTGGAGACGGGCATCCCCTGCGTCGAAGTCGTGCTCAACGGCTGGGACACGCACTTTGATAATTTTCCGCGCGTCAAGGAATTGGCCGGGCAGGTCGACCAGCCATTGGCCTACC
>JBGQHN010000077.1:0-15320 GCA_041497975.1 Planctomycetia bacterium
ATGGCAGAGCCGACGCGGCGGGATTTACTCGGTACCGGAGTGGTGGCGGCGGCCGGAGGTTGGCTGATGGCCCGCTCGGCGGACGCACAAACGCCCGCAGACAAAGACAACCAATCCGCGCCCGTCGCGCAAGACAGCTTGCCCGACTTTCGCTTTCCGCTCGAGCGACAAACGCCGCGCGTCGGCCAGGGAGGAACGGCCCGCGAAGCGTCGGCCGAACAATTCCCCGTTTCGACCGGCATCGCCGGCGTGTCGATGAAGCTCGAGCCGGGCTCGCTGCGCGAACTGCACTGGCATGCCAACGCGGCCGAGTGGGCCTACGTGATCAGCGGCAATTGCCGGGTGACGATCTATGCGCCTAGCGGTCAGGGCGAGACGGTCGATTTCGGACCCGGCGACGTGTGGTATTTTCCGCGCGGCCACGGCCATTCGATCCAGGGCCTCGGCCCGGGCGAGTGCCATTTCATCCTCGTTTTCGACAACGGCTATTTTTCGGAATTCGCCACGTTCAGCTTTTCCGACTGGCTGGCGCACACGCCCAAGGAAGTGTTGGCCAAGAACTTGCACGTGCCGGTGGCGATGTTCGCGAATTTCCCGAAGAAGGAAGTGTATTTCGCGCGCGGCAGCGTGCCGCCGCGGCCCGCAAAATTGTCGGCTGCCGTCGAGAGCCTGCACCGCTACCGGCTCGAAGCGCAAACTCCGCGCAAATTCGCCGGCGGCGATATGCGGCTGGTCACCGTGGCCGAGTTTCCGATCTCGACGACAATGGCGGGCGGCACGATGACGCTGGCCAAGGGCGCGCTGCGCGAACTGCATTGGCACCCCAACGCCGACGAGTGGCAGTATCTGCTGGCCGGACGGTTGCGGATGACCGTGTTCGCCTCCAGCGGCCGGGCCAAGACCGTCGAATTATCGGCCGGCGACGTGGGCTATGTGCCGCAAGGGTACGGCCATTACCTGGAAAACATCGGCGACGGCGATTGTCGCGTCCTGTTGGTGTTCAACAATGGCCAGTATCAGGACATTGGGCTCAGCGGCTGGGTGGCCTCGAATCCGAAGCAGTTGCTGGCCACGAACCTGGGCGTGAGCGAATCGGTCGTCAACAGCCTGCCGAAAAAGAACCTGTTTATTACGCAGTGACCTCGCCGGCTAAGCGGCGCGCGTTTGCGGTGTAGGCTGCTGCCCTTCGCCGGCCTCGCGCGGCGCGGGTGCAAGTTCGGCGACGGCCATCGAGAGAACCGACGGCTCGATGACCGCGGACGCCCGCGGGCGGCGGCGGAATTGCTGCATCCAATCGAGCACGCCGGGGCCAAATCGTTTGAAGCGCCACAGAAAATGCGCCAGCGGCGTGACAACAACGGTTCCTTCGGAGCGCCGAATGGCGCGAACCGCGCGGCGGCCGATGTGCTCCGCCGAGGTCGTGCACCAGCTCGGCAGCGTCGGCACGGTGGTCCCCGGCGGCGTCATCACGCTGTGATAAAGGCTGGTGCGCACAAAGCCCGGACATAGCGCCGTGACGCCCAATCCTCGCGGTCCATATTCGGCGCGCAGCGACTCGGAGAATCCGACCATGCCGTACTTGGTCGTGTGGTAGGCCGCCAAGCGCGGCGCCGCCAACAGCCCGGCAACGCTGCACACGTTGAGAATATGGGCCTCGCTTCGCCCCAGCATGGACGGCAGCAATTTGCGCACGAGCTCGATCGGGGTCAGCAGGTTCACGGTCAAAAGCAGATCCCATTGCTCGGGGGTCATCTGGTGCGTCGGCCCGTAATAGGCGTTGCCGGCGTTGTTGACGAGAATATCGACTCCGTTCCATCGCTTGAGCAAGCGGTCCACGATGCCCTGAACGTCGTCGGCGCGGGCCAGATCGGCGACATGCGCGATGACCTGGCAAGGCTCCTTGCGGGCTTCGTCGGCCGCGTCGGCTAGGCGCGGCTGGTCACGATCGACCAGGAATACGTTGACGCGCTGGCGCGCCAGCTCAAGCGCGATCGCGCGGCCTATGCCGGAGGCGGCGCCGGTGATCAGGGCCGTCTTGCCATCGAGGTTTTTCATGCGCGCAGGTGCTCGGCCCGGGGGCTGGTGGTCGGTCTATCTTCACTAATCGACACGCTGCGAACCTCACTTGAGACCGCGGGCCCGCTAGCTTCCCATTGCCACTTGGTTACACTGCCACCTGGTCGCTAGGGCAGGCAACGCGGCTCCGGGGCCATGGGGACATCGGATCGCTGCGCTTGTCCGCCGGCCCAGGTGACGAAGTCGATCCGCGAGAAATAGCGGCGGACCGCAAAATCGTGGATATTTCCACGTCATCGCCCCCAGGGGGCTGTTGCGCGGCGAGCCAGAATCCGGCGGTTGCGAGCCCTCAATTCAGGCCCCGGGGATCCACAGATTAGGTTGGCCTCGGGGGGGTTGCGTGGTATAAGAATGGGGTTGCCGGGAGTCACTTCTGTTTAAAGGGCATCCATCATGCAGGCCACGTGCAAATTCTTGATCGCGATCGCGCTTGTGGCGGTTTTTGCCTCACCCGTCGTCGCCGCGGAAGCAGCCAAGACGACCTCCGATAGTTCCGCGCTGCAAATTGGCCAGAAGGTCGCGGAATTCACGTTCAAAGATATTCGTTACCTGCCGCGAAAACTGGCCGACTTCGGCGAGAAGAAGGCCTACGTCATCATGTTCACCACGCTCGACTGCCCGATCGCGCAGAAGTACCTGCCGAAGCTGAAAGAGATGGACGCGGCCTATCGCGGCCAGGGCGTCCAGTTTTTGGCCGTCAACGTCGGGCCCAGCGATGATCTGCGCGAGGTGGCGTACCAGGCACTGATGGTCGATGCCGAGTTTCCGTTCGCCAAGGACTTCGACGGACAAGTGGTTCGCGCGCTGGGCGCGTCGCGCGCCGGGGAAGTGGTCGTGCTCGACGCCGACAAAAAGCTGTGCTATCGGGGCCGCGTCGACAACCAGTTCCGTCTGAGCGGCGAGCGGCCGTCGGCTGAGCGGGACGATTTGAAACTGGCGATCGAAGACGTGTTGGCCACGCGCGCCGTGACCGTGGCCGAAACGCCGGTCGACGGCTGCCTGATCAGCTTTCCGAAGCCGCGCACCCGGTCCACGCCGGTAACCTTCAACGAGCACGTCGTGCCCTTGCTGCAGAAGCATTGCCAGGATTGTCACCATGCCGGCGCCCCGGAGGCCCCGTTTGCGTTGGCGACGTATCAAGAGGTCGTGGATCACGCCCCGATGATTGCCGAAGTCGTGTCCGAACAGCGCATGCCTCCCTGGTATGCGAGCCGGCAACACGGCGAATTCACGAACTATCGCGGCATGAGCGCGGACGAGCGTTCGTTGGTCGAGGATTGGGTTCGCACGGATTGCCAGGAAGGCGATCCCTCCAAGGCCCCGTCGCCACGCGTCTTCTCCGAAAGCAAATGGAAGATCGGCACTCCCGACCTGGTGATTAAGACGCCGCTGCAAAAGATTCCCGCCACGGGCTACATCGACTACCGCTACATCATCCTGCCGCACCGCTTCGAAAAAGACACCTGGATCCAGGGCGCGCAAATCCTGCCCGAAAACTCCCGGGCCATGCACCATTGCAACATGGCCTTTGTGAAGGTGGGAGAGAAACCCAGCAATCAGAACTTCATCACCGGCCAGGTGCCGGGCGGCGACGCCATGATCCTGGATAACAACGTCGGGTTCATGATTCCGGCCAACTCGGTGCTGGTGCTGCAGATCCACTACGTCACGCTGGGGCAAGAGACGACCGACCAGATTTCGGTCGGGCTGCGATATCCGCGCGAGGTCATCCAGAAGAACCTTAAGCACTCGCAAGTGACCAATCTGACCTTCAAGATTCCGCCCGGAGCGCCGCATCACAAGGTTAGTGCCGTGCGCGAATTGAAGAGCGACATGACCGGTTACGGCATGTTCTCTCACATGCACTTGCGGGGCGAGGACATGACGTTCCGCGCGATTTATCCAGACGGCCGCGACGAGACGCTGTTAGTGGTTCCCAATTACAGCTTCGGCTGGCAGCAGGCCTATCGCTGGCCGGAGGGAAAGAAGAAGTTTCCCAAAGGCACCAAGCTCGAGGTGTTTGCTCATTACGACAACTCGCCGTTCAATCCTTATAACCCCGATCCAAACAAGGAAGTGGAAGAGGGTCAACAAACGTTTCAGGAGATGATGTACGGCTTCGTGTTTTACACCGAAGACCAGGAAAACCTGAACCTGAACGTCGACCCGAAAACCGGCCATGTGCTCGCCGCCGACGCGAACAAGTCGGCAAGCAATTAGCTCGGCCCCCCACGCATGTCGTTCAACTCACGGCCCGGCGGCGCGCAACAGGCGCGCTGCCGGGCTTGTCTTTTCTTCCTGGCGATTGCAGAGATCGCCCGCGAGCATGGCGCCGAACACTAACCCGACGCGCGAGAAGCGGGAGCGAGGGTTCTTCGTCCTGCCTCCCACGCTCGCGAGTCGGGTTGGTGGAGATGTGTCGACGCTCGCGACCACCGGTCGAGTGGACACTCGCTACAACCCGGCCACGCTCTGCCCGGACGTCCAGGCGGCAGGGCCCGTGACGATTGCCAGGGCTTCTTCGAAGTGGGCCTGCAGCAGCAAGAATCGTCGCTCGTCGCCGCCGTGATCGGGATGCAATTCTTTGACGCGCCGGCGATAAGCCCGCTTCAGTTCCTCCTCCGTGCATGGCATCCGCAAGCCGAGCGCCGCGATGGCGCGTGGCGTGTCGCCGCGCGCCCATTCGGGAATATCGGAGAACGAACGAGCCACGAGCGATAAATTCCGACGCAGCGCGCGCCAGTGGGCTCGCAAATCGAGCGCCATGAATACATAGCCCAAGCCCGGCAGCAGCACGAACACCGCCAAGAAGGCGATGGTAACCGCCAGATCGAGCGAATTGGGCCAGGTATCGGCCAACACAATGCGCACCATGGGCGGAACTCCCATCGCCTAGCCGTGCAAATTCCGCTCCCATCTTAGGCAATCCCACGCGCCGTTTCAAGATTATTGCGCCGGGCCGCGAATCCCTCTGTGAGCGTCTGGATTGTGGGTGGAAAATTTGCTCGGTAACGTCCCACCCCAAGGCGCTCAAGTTCTCCAGGGCTGTAAGCCCGTCAATATGTCAGCCTAGGCCAGCGGCCTAGGGATTTGGGCTTTGCGACCCGAGCGGAGTTGCGGGCTTACAGCCCTTCGAACTACGACTACACGACCCCCTTCCCTAGGCCGCTGGCCTAGGCTGACATATGATCGCACCTACGGTGCTAAAGCGACTTGATCGCAATGAGTTGTTGGAATTGCAAGGGCAAAGTCGCTGTACCCACAATCGTGACGCTCACACCCTGGCTTGTTTGCGACGGAACTCCCAGGTTTCATTGGCCGCCTTGCGGGGGTTCGAGCTGCGGCAGTTGTTCGGCCCAGCGCTCGTATTCCAGCCGGCAATCGTCGGCGCTGACGAATTTCTTCCACACCGCTCGCGCGCGAAAGCCGTACTGCCGATCGGCTTCCACGTGATGGATCACATATTGCCAATCGAAGGCCGGCCGGGGGAACTTGGGCGTTTTGAACTTGAAGAGGCTGAAGCGAATCTCGTCGCGCGGCGTCCACGTCTTGTCGAACATCATGATCAGCGTCATGTCGTGCGCGGCCCGGCCGTAATAAAACGGGCGCGTGAATCGGGGTTGGTCGTAGCTCCACAGATTGAGTTTGAAGTCGTGGTCCGCGTCGTATTCGAGCGGCGGCGCCTCGAGCGATCGGTACGTGCCGCCCCCGTTGTAATCGGGATGTCCCGCCGGCGCGTCGGCGGCGATCCAACGCTCGGGATCTTGCGGCCCGTCGCGGCCCAAAAAATTCAGCGCGATCTCGTCCACGTCGTTCATGTAATTGGCAAAGAACAATACCGCGTAACCACGCGGGGCAAATAGTTCCGTTTGATGCGCTTGGCAGCGGAAATCGAGGTCGATGTAATGCGGCGCAACGAGCGTGTAGGTAAGCGTGCTCGACATGCGCCAAGGATCGACCTTTTCGTCCCGCACCAGGCGCACCGCCGGCGACTTGAGCGAGCGATAGAGAGGATAGGCATGATGCCGCGGCGTGAAGCGATTGTTGGGCGACGCGCTACCGGCAATGATGTGCTCAAAATTCAATCCGGCCGAAGCGCCCGGCGAATCGGGGTCGAAGGCGTCGAAGTCCGGGGCCTCTCGGCGATTGAAAAGCGCGTCGGCCCCGCTGAGCACTTGCGGCGACTGGCTGTTGTCGCGAAACACGACCTGCAAGTCGCCATGTTCGAGCGTGGCCGATGCGCAAGCCTCCCAGGGCGTTTCGGCCCCGACGACCGACTCTAGTGCCGCGAGCCAGATGGCGACAGCCAGCGCCCCACCATCCCGCCGGCCAACGCGACTGAACGCCCTCATTGCCGCTCACCAATCAAAGCTTCATGTCATCGCCGAAATAATACTTGCGGGCTTCGGAGTTGCTCAAGACCTCGTCCGGGCTGCCGTGGCACAACACGCTTCCGGAACGGATCACGTAGCTGCGGTCGGTGATTTGCAGCGTCTCGCGCACCTGGTGGTCGGTGATCAAGATCGAGATTCCGCGCTCCCGAAGATCGCGAATGACCGCTTGGATGCTGTTGATCGTCACCGGGTCGATGCCGGTGAAGGGCTCGTCGAGCAGAATGATCTTGGGATTCGAGACCAGGGACCTGGCGATTTCCAGCCGGCGCCGCTCGCCGCCGGAAAGCGAATCGGCGCGTGCCTTGCGCAAGCGCGTGATATCGAACTGCGCCAGCAGCTCGTCGCACCGCCCCCGCCGCTCTTTGCGCTCCATTCCCAGCATTTCCATAACGCCCAGCAAATTGTTCTCGACCGAGAGCTTGCGAAAGACGCTCGACTCTTGCGCCAGGTAGCCCATGCCTTGCTGCGCGCGCTGGTACATGGGCCACGAGGTCACGTCGCGCTCGTTGAGCAGCACGCGCCCGGCGTCGGGTTCGACGAGGCCGCAAGTCATGCGAAAGCTGGTGGTCTTGCCGGCCCCGTTGGGTCCCAGGAGTCCGACGATTTCGCCCTCTTCCACGACAAAGTCAACGCCGTCGACGACGCGCCGCCGGCCGTATGTCTTGACCAGTCCGAGAGCTTCCAGCACCACCATCCCAGCGCGTCCTCCATGAACGTATGCGTTGCAACAATCGCGCGCGCCGGGGGAGCGCGCCGTCCGCTAGCGAATCAAACCCATCCCTGGGAAATTCGGAATCACGCTAATGGACATGTCCGTGAACGGAATGGGCAGATTCAAGGGATGCGGCCAATAGACGAACAACGCCTTGCCCACCAGCAAATCCCGTTCGACAAAGTGTTGCGTCGACCACAGCCGGGCGTCCGAGCTGGCCGGGCTGTTATCACCCAGCACGAAGAACTGGTCGGGAAGAAGTTCGAAGGTGACTTCTTGACTGCGATCGTCCGTGATCGGATCGGCGTAAGGAGTACGGGCGGCAATGTAATAAATATCGCGCAGCACGCGCAAATGACTCACCTTCACCGCGGCGCCGCGCGAGCCAATTCCCAGTGGCGCCAGGTCGTCCGGGGCTTGCGGCCGGTCGTTGTCCAAATGCTTGTAGGTTGTCGGCCCGTCAAAGTCGACCGCCTTGTCGTCAATCCACAATACCAGCTGCTCGTCGACGTTGGCGAACCGCACGCGATACTTGCCCGGCCCGCGCAGGCGCGTTTGCGCGGCCGGTCGCCAATCGGCCAGGCCGTCGATCGACAGTTGCGCCCCACCCGTCGCCACGTCCATGGCGCAGCCGAAATGCCGTCCTCCCTTGACCAGGTCCAACAGTACGGTCCCGCGCGGACTTTCCACGTCCAGCTCGCACTCCAGAATCAAATCGCCTACCCAATGCAGCCCCAGCATGCTCGGATCGAAATACGGTCTGCCGCGCGTCACGCGCGTGTTGAAGGCATAAAAATCCGTGATCAATTGGGCCTCGGGCGGTCGCTCGGGCACCCACCGCTTGGCCTGCCAATTCACCGGCGGGGGCACGATGTGCTGGTATCGCATCCAGGCTTCGCCCGCCGCCGATCCGTCGGTGTGATAGGACCGCGTGTCTTCCGAGGGCTCCCAATCGCCGGGAGAATCGTTCTTCGACCAAGGTTGCCAGCGCAATGGCCAATCGTGATCGATGAGTTCCCGGCTGACGTAATCGTTGTCGTGCACGACTTGCATCATCGCCCGCAGTTTTTCGGGCGGTTTGCGCTGAATTTCGAAGTCCGCCTGGTCCGCGCTCTTGGCGTAGATGTCGCCGTGCAGAATCTTCACCGTTTCGCCCGGCAGGCCGACCAACCGCTTGATATAGTACGTCTCGGCCTCTTCCGGATAGCGAAACACGATCACGTCCCAGCGTCTGGGCTCCATCAGGTGATAGGGAACCTTGCTGACCCAAATTCGGTCCCCGCTATAGCTGGGATTGGCTTTTCCATCGGGCTCGATCGGATCGACGAACATCTGGTAGCGACAGATCGGGCAGGTGCAGCCGACGATCTGCGAGTTCACGTCCGCTTTCACCACGCCGTTGCGATCGGCCTCTTCACTGGCGCTGGCCGAGTAGCGAAAACCGCACTTGGGGCAGACCACGTCTTTGTGCCGACCCATCAACGTCGGCGCCATCGAGCCGGTGGGAATGACAAACGCTTCGGCCTCAAACGTCTTGAACAGAAAGGCCAACGCAAAGGCGATGGCGATCGCTTCGATCGTTTCGCGAACCCCGCGCGACAGGGAGTCGGGCGGCGGGCTCGGCTTAGCGGCCGATGGGGTCGCCGCCGTCGATTTTTGCGGCACCGGAGTTGATTTCGTCATGCTACGATTTTACCTGATAGGTCCCATCCTGGCGAAGTTGGGGAAAAAGGGAAACGGAATACTGGTGCCAGGCAGCTTGCCAAACGAATGCGGCCAGAAGATCAATAACGCTTTGCCAATCAACAAGTTTCGACTCACGTAGCGCTCCCCCCCCCACAACCGCGCGTCCTGGCTGGCCGGACTGTTGTCGCCGAGCATGAAGAACTGATCGGCCTCCAAGGGAAACAGCGCCTCGCGACGCTCGTCGAAAACGGAGGATTTCCACTTGGCGGGCGTCGACCAGAAGTCGAGCAACTCATTATAGTTCATGCGCACCAGGCTGCCGCGCGGCCCGTAATCCGTGACGGGGACCTCGCGGGTCGCGATATAGTAGATATCGCGCCACAGCCGGATGTGATCCACGCGCAGGCTGCACGACTTCGAGCCGATACCGGCCGGCGCCAAGTCGAGCGGATCTTGTTCTTCGGATCGGGGGCGATCGTTCGCCAGCGGCGGGTAGGTCGTCGACTCGTCGAACGACACGATCTGTCCGTCGATCCACAACAGCAACTGTTGGTCGATGTTGGCAAACGCCACGCGGTGGCGCCCCGGGCCGCGAACGGCGGTCTGGGCCGTGGGATGAAACTCGGCGTTCCCGCCGACCGACAGCCGCGCCTGCCCGGAGTGGCAATCGAGCTCGCAGCCAAAGTGGGTGCCCCCCTCGACCAGGTCGACGAGCGCCAGGCCTCCGCCGCGCAATACCTCGAGTTCAAACTCCAGCATCAAGTCGCCCACCCAATGCATGCCCAGCTCGCCCGGATGCTCGGGCGACTCGCTGCGTGGAACGCTGGAGTCGTAGGCATAGAAGTCGGTGATCAGTCGCGGCCGGGGCTGAAAATCCTTGGGCAGCGGCCCGGCCTCCAACATTCTCCAGTCGCCGGTCGACGGGGCGAAATGTTGATAGCGAATCCAACTTGGATTCGCTGCCGAGCCGTCGACCTCGTAGGAGCGGCCGCGGTCAGAACTTTTCCAAACGCTTTGCGACTGCGAACGATCGGCGGGCATCGACTGCCATCGCAGCGGCCAGCCCTTCTCGCTCATCTCGTCGACGATGTAGTCGTTGTCATATACGATTTGAGCCATGGCGCGCAATTTGGGTGGGCTGCGACGCTCGATCGAGAAGTCATCGGCCGCGTCGGGCTTGACGTATAAATCGCCGTGCCATAGCCGCACGGTCTCGCGCGGCAGGCCGACCAGGCGCTTGATGTAGTTCGTCTGCGCCCCGCCCGGATACTTGAACACCGTCACGTCCCACCGCCGCGGTTCGGCGAAGTCGAACGTGAATTTGCTGACCAGAATACGATCGCCGCCATACGACGGATACTGGCGACCCTCGGTGGTTCGCGGATCGACGTTAGCCACGTAGCGGCACAAAGGGCACGTGACCGCCACCACGTCGCGGCCTCCCCCGATCATGCCGCGCTGCTGGGCGAGTTGCTCGTCTTCGCTACTGGCGCCCGCCTGATAGTGGTAACCGCACTTGGGGCACAGCAGGTCCTTGTTCTGGCCCAACAGCGTGGGGGCCATCGATCCGGTGGGAATGACGAAGGCCTCGGCCTCGAAAGTGCGAAACACGAAGGCCAGGATAAACGCGACCGCGATCGATTCGATCGTCTCGCGAATCGCCTTGGCAGAAAACATCGAGCCACGCTTGGGCGGCGCGCTGGGACTGGCGGCGCTTGCCGACGGAGCCGGCTTCTTGACGGGCGGTTTCTGTTTGGACATGGCAACTACGCGATGCTGTTGAGCGGCGCGCCCACCTGCGGCAGGCCGTCGAACTTGCAAGTATACTGCACGCTCATTTTCCCGGGAACTTGAAAAACGTCTCTCTCAGTCGACCCGAGCGGCACGCACTGCCCAAGGCTTACCACTTGATTGCTCTTCCTACGATCTGGCCCTGAAACACTCCGGCGCCCCTTGGCGTCCACACGCGACTGTCGATCGAGTGGGAGCTGTTGTCGCCCAATACAAAGTATTCGTCCGAACCCAGGCGATGCTTGGAGGCGGCTACCGAGCGCAAAGGTTCGTCCAGGAATTGCGTCGCGGGACAGCGATGGACCAGCACGTCCCCATCTTCGATCTCGACCGTTTCGCCGGGCAGGCCGGCGATTCGCTTGACGCACAAGGCATTCGGATCATCGGGTGAATGGAACACGACCACTTCGCCACGCCGCGGCGCGCGCCACAAAAACGCGGCTCGGTCGATGAACACGCGGTCGCCACGGCGATCGATCCCCCGCTGGGCATCATTGAGGGCGCCGCAGTTGGGGCACACTCCCGGCGACTCCAGAGTCGCAAGCGATTCCGTGTTGCTGACGAACTCTTGGGCGCAGGCGGCGCACTGCCATTGCCGGTGCGGACCGAGCAAGGCCGGCGCCATCGATTCGCTGGCGACGATCACCGGCGCGAACAGTCCCTGCACGCACCACGTGTTCACAAGCAGCCCAATCACTGCAAGGCTGATGAGAACACGGATTGCCGTCCCGAAAGACCGAGGCTCGGGAAACGAGGGACCGCGACTGCATTCGTGCCAAACTTGCGGCAAGGCCTGAATTCGTGCCCGGTTCCCGTTGTGTTGTGCGACACTCATTGTTGCTTGTCCGAGCCGGTGTCGAGGACCGCCAGGAACGCCTTCTGCGGAATGTCGACGCTGCCGATCGACTTCATCCGCTTCTTGCCTTCCTTTTGCTTGGCCCACAGCTTTCGCTTGCGCGTGATGTCGCCGCCGTAGCACTTGGCGGTCACGTTCTTGCGCATGGCGGAGATCGTTTCCCGCGCGATGATGCGGCTGCCGATCGCGGCTTGCAGCGCGATTTCGAACATGTGCCGATCGATTTCCGTGCGTAGTTTTTTGACGATCGCGCGGCCGCGGCGGTCGGCGTCGCGGCGGTCGCAGATAATCGACAGCGCGTCGACCCGTTTGCTTCCCACCAGGATATCCATCCGCACCAGGTCGGCGGGGAAGTAGCCGATCAATTCATAGTCCATCGTGCCGTAGCCGCGCGTCACGCTCTTCAGCTTGTCGTGCATGTCGTAGATCACGTCGGCCAGCGGCAGATTGAACGTCAGCATCGCCCGCGTCGGCGACAGATACTCGGTCCGCACGTAGACGCCGCGGCGGTCGGTGCACAGTTGCATCACCGGCCCGATGGATTCGACGGGAAGCACGAAGTTGACTTTTACGATCGGCTGGCGAAACTCTTCGATCTGCCCGGCGTCGGGAACCTTCTGCGGGTTGTGGATGTAGAGCGTCTCGCCGTCGGTCGTGAGGATTTCATAGGTCACGTTGGGCGCCGTCTGCACCAGGTCCAAGTCGGCCTCGCCTTCCAGCCGCTGCTGGATAATTTCCATGTGCAGCAATCCCAAGAACCCGCAACGGAAGCCGAAGCCCAGCGCGTCGCTGGTCTCGGGCTCGAACTCGAAGCTGGGATCGTTGATGCTGAGTTTCGTCAGCGCGTCGCGCAGTTCCTCGAAATCCTGGCCGTCGGAAGGATACAGCCCGCAGTAGACCATGCGCTGCGGCGCGCGGTAGCCCGGCAGCGGCTGGGCGGCGCCTTCGCCGGCGATACTCACCGTATCGCCCACGTGGACCTGGCCCAGCGACTTGATATTGCAGATCAAGTAGCCCACCTGGCCGGCTTGCAGTTGCTGGCAGGCGCGTCGAGCGGGCACGAACTGCCCCACTTCGAGCACGTCATGCGTGGTGGCCGCCTTGAGAAAGCGGATCTTCTGCCCCTTGCGAACCGTTCCGTTCATCACCCGCACGTAGGTGATCGCGCCGCGAAATTCATCGTAATGACTGTCGAAGACCATCGCTTGCAAAGGCGCCTCGGGATCGCCCTGGGGCGGCGGCACGCGCTCGACGATCGCCCGCAGCAATTCTTCCGTGCCGAAACCGGTCTTGCCGCTGGCGCGCAACACCTCCTCGGGATGAATCGCTAGGACCGATTCCATCTCCGCGATCACCTCGTCCGGCCGGGCATGCTTCAGATCCACTTTGTTGAGCACTGGCACGATCGTCAGCCCGTGCTCCATGGCCGCGTAGGCATTGGCGACCGTCTGGGCTTCGACGCCTTGAAACGCGTCGACCAGCAATACGGCTCCCTCGCAGCACGCCAGGCTGCGCGAAACTTCGTATTGAAAATCGACGTGCCCGGGCGTGTCGACCAGGTTGAGCTCGTATTCCTGGCCGTCCACCGTATAGCGCATGGCGACCGCGCGGGCTTTGATCGTAATGCCGCGCTGCCGCTCGAGGTCCATGTCGTCGAGCGTCTGCTCGCGCATGTCCCGCTTGTCGATCGTGCCCGTCTTCTCCAACAACCGATCGGCCAGCGTGCTCTTGCCGTGGTCGATGTGGGCAATGATGGAAAAGTTGCGGATATGTTTGGAGTCGATCTTTGACATCAATTCATTCTAGGAGAGATTGCTAACTTCGGCCCCGCACGTATCGGGGTTGGCAAAGATGGGCTGCCATGTGGCCCCTTTTGCTCACTGTTTTTGCACGTAGGCCCGCCGGGCCAATCCGGCGGCCCCGATAAACCCGGCGTCGCCGCCGAGCGAGGCGTAGTCGATCGTGGTCCGCTCGGCCAGGAACGGAAACGCGCGTCGCGCGACCTCTTGTTTGATCCGCTCCAGGAATCTTCGGCCCGTGGCCGTCTCGTGGCCGCCGAACGTCATGGCGCCGCCGATGACGACCCCCTGCGGATCGATGGCATGCAACGCCGAGACCACGCCAATTCCCAAGTAGCGCGCCGTCTCCATCACGATCTCCAGCGACAGCGCGTCGCCGCGTTCGGCCTCTTGGTCAATCATCAGAGCCGACAGCTCTTCGCCGCCGGACAGTCGGTTTCTCAAGGAACTGCTCCGCGCGGTCCGCAAGATCTCTTCGGTGCGCTTCACCACCGCAGAAGCGCTGGCATAGGCTTCCAGGTGACCGGTTTGCCCGCACGAGCACAACCGGGCGTTGTCGTTGAGATCGATGATCAAATGGCCCAATTCCGATCCGGCGCTGTTTTCGCCCTCGACCAGCAAATCGCCGATCACGATCCCGCCGCCCACGCCCGTCCCCAAGGTGAACATGACCATGCTGTGCAGCACCCTGCCGATGCCGACCCAATATTCGCCGTACGTCGCCGAGCGGGCGTCATTGGCGAACGTCACGTTCAGCCCGCAGGCTTTGGCCAGCGCGTCGCGAATCGGAAAGTGCCACCAGCCGGGCAAGTTGCCGGGCGTCAGCAGGATTCCCTGGGCGATATCCATCGTGCCGGGCGTTCCCAGGCCGATCCGTGCGATCGATTTTGGCTCCAGCTCCGCCTGGGCAATGACTTTTTCCAGGGCCTCCTTGATCCGCCCGACCGCGGCTTCCGGACCTTGTTCGACCAGGGTGGGAATACTTGCCCAGCCCATCGGTCGGCCCAGGTCATCGACGACGCCAATCTTGGTATTCGTGCCTCCGACGTCCACGCCGGCAAAAAACGGGGGACGCGCCTGAGCGAGTGGAACAAACTGCCGGGTGTAGGCCATAGGGAGCACGGACTGGCAAGGAGGGCAAAGGCAACAAGTCGCTGCAACCAGCGGAAGTATAGGGAGTTAAGCTCCCCTGGGCAATGCGAACAAACCAGCCAGCCATTGCGCGCAAGGCGATAATTATAAATCGGTTACGGCCAAAAAGGCATTGCCGCGGCGGGACGGTCGGCGGCCGTGAAACGAACCTTGCCGTTGAAAAATGGGACTGGCTGGACTGGCTCCGAGCCAGATCGCATAGTGACCGCAAAAAACCATGTCCGCGAGGTGCCTGTTCCAATTTTTCAACAGGCAGTTAAGCGCCGCGGGAACGTGGGGCTATTTCTTGGGCCGATTCGTGACGGCGTTGCTGCAACGTTTGCAGCGCTTTCGCTGCGGATTCAGCTTGGCGCCACACTTTGGGCAGCGCAGAGCCTTAAGCTTTTGTACGAAGGCGCTATGCGGGCGGGTTCTCATCGCAGGGGGTACTTCTCGCAATTCAAGAGACTTGGAAACGTTACAACCCGCGACAGCCGAAGGGGGTTCCGGTCCGCGGCCTTGGCAAGCGGGGACGAACAGAGACGCGTGAGCATAGCAGGATAACAGTTCGCCGAAGGCGTGTCTATTGAGACCCAGGTGAATCCTTGTTTGTTGTTGTCGTGCCACCCGACTTGAGGCGCCACGCGCCGCGTTGACGCCTCGGGCAATCCCGTCTACCTTGCCTCCGGTTTCCAGCGCCGCGCCGGCGCGCGGGTCAAGTGCCTTCACCTTCTGCCCTTTTTTGGTCTGCCGTGCGCGCACCGATTTCTCAAACGCCGGGTACGGTCGGTCCCCTGTTGCGCTTGGTGTGGCCGGTGCTGGCCGAGCAAGTGCTGGTCATGCTCGTCGGATTCTCCGACACGCTGTTGGCCGGC
>JBGQHN010000078.1:0-15054 GCA_041497975.1 Planctomycetia bacterium
AACTGCGCCCGGTTCGTTTGGAAATAGGTTCTTTCCAGCCGCCGGATTTGCTTGCGATGCGATTTGGAGAGCGTAGCCAGGTATGTTTCCCAGTCGGCCGGCAAGTTCACGCGCCAACAGCTCGAACGGGGTCGACGATGAACAAGATTGCCCCGCGCCGCCAGATGGCCCACCAAACGCCTGACCGTGACATCGTGTTCGTCGGCGCCGCCTAAGTCGAGCAGTTCCCAGCTTGGGAAGTCGGCAGCCGGAAGCTGCTGACTCGCGCACAGCCAATCGGCAAGCGCGAGCGTCACTTCTTCTTCGCGGCCCGAGCGGCACAAGACCGTTAGATAGTCGGAACACACTTCGCCCGAACCCAGGAAACGGATCGCGCGGCCAGCGGCCGAACGTTCCAAGTACCAGGGCGCCAGGCCCATGAGCAGGCCAGCCGGATCGAAAGCCGCCAGCACGAATAGCTCCTTGCGGCAACCTTGACCGTAGCTGCGCCACCAGCTTTCCAGCCATTCGAAGCTCCGAAACGGCACTCCGCGCGTCAACTCATTCCAGGCGGCGCGCAGCGGCGCTAGCGCGTGGACGCTCGAAAGCCGCTCGATCGCAATCTCGGGTGTCGTCGTCATGCTGTGCTTCGTCGTGAGCTTGCGCATCGCCCTTTGCCGACTCCTGGCCTAGACCACGAGCGCACCGGCGGCGTCTTGGCCAGTTTCGCCAACGGGAATCGATAGGTTGTTCAACTCTCCGTCACTCCCAGGGATATGCAAACGCTTTTCTCGCGATGCACCGTTGCGACAGCGTGCGAAAAACTCAACGCGCTGTTGCCCGAATACAACGCGCGGAGTTTACCGCCCGGGTTCCTGCCCGGCCGCGATCGTGCATTTACGCTTGCAAGTAGCGCCAGCGACAAGACTTCTGAAGAACGCGTGGACTGCTTCGCCGACCGTCGTCCGCTTTGGGCATTGGGTTTGCAAAGCCAGTGGCTGGCGGCGTCTCCCCTCATCTCCCCGCGCCCCAGCAGACAAGTCCAAGCATGTCACAATCATCGATTCGGCCTCGTGACGTGACGCGAGCCATCGCGCGCCAACCATGGCAAATCATTGCGCCCACGCTGATCGCCGTCGTGTTGGCCCTGGCATATGCGTTGTTGCGTCCGACGACTTGGGAAGCCTCGCAAGCCCTGGTCGTGCGCGACGAGGCGGGCGACCGGCTTACCAGGCCGGGTAAGTTCACGCACACCGACGAGATGAAGACGTCGCAAGAAACGATCCTGGAACTGGCCCGCAGTCGCGGCGTGCTTTCGAGGGCCTTGACCGAAGTTGGCCCTCCGGCAGCGAACCGGGGGACAGAGTGGCCCGGCGAGCAGGATCTCGAAGCTCTGCAAGCCAATGTGAAAGTCACGCCACCCAAAGGCGCCGAGTTCGGCAAGACCGAAGTGTTCTATCTCAAGGTTCAGGATGAAAGCCACGAGCGCGCGGTCTTGTTAACGCGCGCCATTTGCCGACATCTGCAGGACCGATTTGCCGAATTGCGAGAGGCCAAAGCTCGCAGCACGGTCGACGAACTTTCGAAATCAGCCAGCTTGGCGAACGACGCCCTGGCTAGCGCCACCCGCGCGCTCGCCAATCTGGAACAGCGCGTCGGCAGCGACCTGGCCGAACTGCGGATGCTCAACGAGCTGCCCTCGGGCGACAGCGACCTACGACGGACGGCCATCGAGCTGGAAAAGGAACTGCGTGCATACCGCGCGATCCAAACCGAGAACGAAGAATTTCTCAAGCTCCTGAAAGCCGCACAAGTCGATCCCGACATGCTGCTGGCCAGCCCCAGCGTGTTGTTGAAATCGCAGCCGGCCCTGGGCCGTCTGAAAGATGGCCTGGTCGACGCGCAGTTGCGCACCGGTCAGGCGCTGGGCACGATGTGGGACGAGCACCCCTTGGCCAAGGGCGCACACGCCGCTGAAGCGGCCATTCGCCAACAACTCCACGACGAAATCGCGGTGGCCGTGCGGGGAATCGAAGCGGACCTGCGGGTCAATGGTGATCGCATCCGCGACCTGGAGAATCAAAGCGCCGCGATTCATGGCCGACTGGGGCGACTTGCCGCCGTGCGTGCCGAATATGCCAACCTGGTCACCGCCACAAAACATCGAACTGAGTCGCTCAAGGCCGTCGAGCACGATTTGGCCGAGGCCCAGGCCAGCCAGGCGGCGGCCCGCGCCACTAGCCTGATCAACCTCATCGATAGCCCAGACGCCGGCACGCGGCCCCTCGGACCTGGACGCACGACCATCGTATTGGCCGGCCTCGGCGGCGGATTGCTGATCGGATTGACGATCGTGTTTCTCACTATCCGCCCAAGTGGTCAAACCCACTTCGAACAACCGCGCGTCGCTGCCCGCCGCGTCTCAGAGTTCGCTGATCGGGCCACCGGCCTGACGCTGAAGCAAGCCTTGCAACGCGTCGCGGGCAATCGAATTTAAGCGTCGCCGACGCGGCGCGCAAAGTGATCTGGACTTTCTTTCCCCAAACGTCTCCATGCACGGCTTCCCACCTCAGTTCGCGACGTCGCGTGCCACGAAACCCAGAGTCTTCGGAAGAAACGCCGGCGGCCTGCCGGGTTCCGCCCACTCCGCCGTGCAGAGCAACACCGTCGCCTTCCCCGAGGCCATTGCGTTCGAGTTTCCTGCGGCCCGCGCTGTATCTTCGTCGGCGCGCAATGCTCGAGCAGATGTTCGGCGGTTCGATGAGTCATCGATTTCATTGGCGTTAGAGCGGTTTCACCGCGGCCAACAGCTGATCGATCCGTTGGGAAACCGCGACCAGGGCTACTTGGCGGCCAAACGGCTGTTCGATATCTGCGGGGCGCTGGTGCTCATTCTGCTGTTTGCTCCGATCCTGCTGGCGACGTTTGTCCTGTTAACGATCACGACCAAGGGCCGCCCGCTTTTCCGGCAGGAACGCATCGGATTTTGCGGGCGGCGTTTTTGGATGCTCAAGTTTCGCACGATGCGCCTGGACGCCGACAAGTTGCAGCACGCGGTGGCCAACGAAAAGGACGGCCCTATCTTCAAGAACCGCCGCGATCCTCGGGTAACGCGGATCGGGCGGTTCCTGCGCAGCTCGAGTATTGACGAAATGCCGCAGTTGTTCAACGTGCTGGTGGGCAGCATGTCGCTGGTGGGCCCCCGGCCGCCCGTGGCCAAGGAAGTCGTCCAATACGCTCCCTGGCAGCGGCAGCGATTGGCCGTGAAACCCGGTCTGACGTGCTTGTGGCAGATTAGCGGGCGCAGCGAGATCGAGTTCGTTCGCTGGGTGCGGATGGATCTTTGGTATGTGCGAAACCAGAGTTTTTGGACCGACGTGAAGCTGCTCGCGCGGACGCCGCGCAGCGTCATCAGCAGGCGCGGGGCTTATTAGAAGCGATTTCAAATCGTAGAGACGGTCTTGCTTTGGGAGCAATGTTGAAACCGGTCCACAAACATCCAGGAGGAGCGGAGGATTCCAGGTGATGAGTGTCATCTGCGAACCGGCCTCGTCCGGCCTTGACAGCGCAAAGCTCCTGGCCGTGGCGCCGGTTGGCGCGTCTCAAAGCGTGCGAGTGTTGCACGTCGTCAACGGCGAGCACTATTCGGGCGCCGAGCGCGTGCAAGACTTGTTGGCCTTGAATCTCGCTTCGCTCGGCTTTGAAGTGGGTTTCGCGTGCTTGAAACCAGGACGCTTTGCTGCAATGCGGCAAGCTCAGCGGGCGCCGGTCGAGCAGTTGCGGATGCGGTCGCGATTCGATTTGCGGCCGGTGTTTGGATTGGCTCGCCTGGTGCGCGACGAGGAATATGCCCTGGTGCACACGCACACGCCGCGCGCAGCCCTTGTAGGGCGCTTGACGGCGATCCTGACCGGCGTGCCCCTAGTCCATCACTTGCACAGCCCCACGGCCAGCGATTCGACCCGGGGTCGCCAGAATCGGATCAACGCTTGGATCGAGCGCAACAGCCTGGCCGGCGCGTCCGCGGTCATCGCGGTGTCTCGCAGCGTGTCGGGATATGCCCAGGCTCAAGGAATTGCCACGGCGCGGATCACCGTCGTGCCGAACGGCGTGCCGGCGCGTGGACCCCTTATCAATCGCCAACCGCCGCGACGTGCATGGACCGTGGGGACCGTGGCGCTGTTTCGGCCGCGCAAGGGGCTGGAGGTGTTGCTGGACTCGCTGGTTGTGCTGCGATCTCAAGGGCTGAACGTCCGACTTCGAGCCGTGGGCGAGTTCGAAACCGGTGAGTATCAGCAGAAGATCAAATCGAAAGTCGAGCGGCTGGCCATCGTCGACCTCGTCGACTGGGTCGGCTTTACGCGCGACGTGGCGGGCGAATTGGCGCGAATGGACCTGTTCGTGCTTCCCAGCCTGTTCGGCGAGGGGTTGCCGATGGTCATCCTCGAGGCCATGGCGGCCGGAGTGCCGACGGTCGGCACCCGCGTCGAGGGCGTGCCCGAAGCGGTGCGCGACGGGCTGGAAGGCCTGATCGCCGAACCGAACGATGCCGTCGATCTGGCCCGCGCGATCGCTCAATATGTCCGCGGCGACGTTGATTGGACTCGGCTGCGCGAGGCCGCTCATCGGCGACAAGCCGAACGCTTTTCGGATCGTAGCATGGCCCACGGAGTGGCCGAGGTTTACAGGAAGGTGCTCGCATGTTGATGCAGATCGATGGCCCCTTGGCGCAGCGCAAGCAATACCGCCGGGTGCGTTTGTTTGGCTTCGAGCTTGATGCCGTCAACATGGCCGAGGCAGTCGATTCCATTTACGAGTGGGTCGCCAGCCCAGAAAAGAATTGTCGCTTCGTGGTCACGCCCAACGTCGATCATGCCGTGCTCTACCAACAGCACGCCGGCCTGCGGCGAGCCTATGCGAATGCCTCGCTGGTGTTGGCCGACGGCATGCCGCTGGTCGTCGCCGCCAGGCTCTTGGGCCACCAGTTGCCGGGACGCGTCGCGGGAAGCGATTTAGCGCCCGCGCTGTTTGCCGCGGCGGAATCTCGCGGGCCGCTGCGCGTTTACCTGTTGGGCGCCGCTCGCGGCGTGGCCGACCGAGCGGCGACCGAGATCGCGTCGCGTTGGCCGATGGTCGGGGTGGTCGGAACCTACAGTCCGCCTGCGCGTTTTGAGGGCGATCCGGCCGAGAATGAAAGGATTCTGACCCGCATCGCCGAGGCCGATCCCGACGTGCTCATTGTCGGTCTCGGCGCGCCCAAGCAGGAGCTGTGGGTCGATGCCCATCGCGACCAAATCGTCGCGTCTGTGACGCTGTGCCTTGGCGCGACGATCGATTTTCTGGCTGGAGACAAGAAACGAGCCCCGTGTTGGATGCGCGGCGCGGGCTTGGAGTGGCTACACCGCGTGGCCAGCGAGCCGCGCCGCCTGTCGGGCCGTTATGCGCGCGATGCCTGGATCTTTCCTCGTCTGGTCTGGCGACAAGCAAAGAGCGAACTGCGTCGCCGCAGTTTGCAGACCGCTCATCCGAACGGCTGACTCATACGCCCTTTGCCGGTACAATCACGGCGGTCGTCTGACAACCGCTTCGTCCGGCCGCGCCGCACGCGGCGGTTGACGAGAGTCGCGCACGCCGCGCGATGGAGCGCCGGATGCGCGGCCCGCAAGACATGCAAAGCACCAATCCCACAGGCTGGTCCCGTTAGTGCAGCCAAGAAACTTGATTTGCGTCGTTGTCGATGGCGTTCACGCCGGCATGATTGGCGCATACGGGAATAGCTGGGTTCAGACCCGCGGCCTGGATCGGCTGGCGTGCGAGTCGTTCGTGTTCGATCAGGCGTTTATCACCAGCCCGGCCGTCGATCAACTCTATCGCGGGTTGTGGTTTGGTTCGCGGGCCACCGGGGGTGGCCGCCAGAGTGTCGACGGATCGAGCTTTCCGCGGTTGTTGCGCGCGGCCGGCCTGCGCACTGCGCTTGTGACCGACGATGGCGACGTGGCGAATTTGTCCGCGGTGGCCGATTTCGCGGAGCGGCTAATCGTCGATGCGCCGGGCGAAGACCGTACGGCCCCAGATGGCTCCGATACGCAGCTTGCGCGATTGTTCCGCTCGGCCACCGAGTGGTTGCAAACGGCGCGAGAGCCGTTTTGCTTGTGGGCGCACGCGCGCGGCATGGCCGGCCCTTGGGACGCACCCTGGGAATTTCGCAATCGGTTCGCCGAAGACGAGGACCCCGAGCCGCCTTCATTCGCCGCCGTGCCGGACCGAATGCTTGGCGAAGCGTGCGATCCCGACGAGCTATTGGGAATCACCCACGCCTACGCCGGGCAAATCGCCCTATTGGATCAGTGCATCGGCGATTTTAGCCAAGCGCTCGCCCAGAGCAACTCGGCGGCAAACACGCAATTGACGTTCCTCGCGGCGCGTGGATTTCCGCTGGGCGAACATCGTCGCGTCGGCCCGTGCGACCTGGCGCTCTACAACGAATTGGTGCAAGTGCCGTGGTTCATGCGCTTTCCAGACGGACTGGGACGTCTCGCCCGCAGCCAGGCCCTGGTCCAGCCGGCCGATCTGCCCGGAACGCTCTTGGATTGGCTCGCACTGGACCGCGCTTGCTTGGGCTCGGGAAATGCTAGCAGCTTGTTGAGCATCATTGACGGCCGCTCAGAGTCGATTCGAGATCGTTTGCTGATGGTTTCGCGTCACGACCGAGCGATCCGCACGCCGGCCTGGTACCTGCGCCAGCCCGAGGGCGGCGCGCCGGAATTGTATGCAAAACCGAGCGATCGCTGGGAAGTCAACGAAGTGAGTAACCTCATGCCGGACGTGGTGGCGGGTTTGCTAGCGGGTATGTCGGAACTTGAGCAAGCTGGCGAAGATACTATCCTGCGGCCGCTTGCCGACGCGCTCGTTATCGAAATGGATTGACACGCGGCATTCTTGTGCAGTTGTCGCTCGCTCGCCATTCCTCGCACCTTGTTCATATCGCGCGCCGCGGGCAGTTTGCCAGACGGCCGACTCGATCTTGACTGCAGATTGGTCAAGAGCTGGCGCCCGAGGGTCACAATTGCAAGGCAATAATCCGGCATAGGGGACGGGTGAGCGGCTCGATATAATCCCGCTCCCTTCTTGGGGAATCTCTCGTAGTATCAACGACTTAACTCGCTAGGCACCGATGGTCGGACAAGGACGTCCGAGAGCATCGCGCGCGGTATTTGCGCTCGTCGTCCGGGTGATGCCCTGGCTGTGTAGTGCTGCGCTCGCCTGGCAATTTCTGGTGTGCTGTGCCGCATCGCAAGCGTTAGGGGCGGAAGCCGCATTGCAATTGCGCATCGCTTGGGGCGGCGGCGCGGAACGCATTTGGCATGGCTCCATCCGGCTCAGCGAAGGCCAGCTGTCGGACCTGCAGCCTCTGGGCATCGAGGCCGATGAACCCGGCTCGATGTGGCTTGATGCCGACGGCATTGAGATTCGTCAGCGGAGCATGCGTGCATACGACGGGGTTGACGTCGTAGCCACGGCCGACTTGGATGCCCAGCTCTCGATCGTGCTGACCGACGAGCAGGGCGAGACCATCAAGCAAATTGAAGTTCCGCTGCGCACTCTGGTGGGTCAGTCACACAGCAGCACACTGGACGAGGTGGGAAACCGGCTGCTCGTTGCGCGCGCGCCCCGCGATCGACTGCGAATCAACATCGAGCGTGAAACGCTGATCTTCGCGCCGGGCGAAATGTTTCCGTTTCAAGTCGAGCCTTACATGGTCGACCAGGGCAATGCGAAAGTCCGTCTTCAAGCACAAATCATCAGCAGCCCGCTCGGTCAGCGCATGTGGTCGGAGGAATACGAGACGGGCCCCGAGGGGACCGCGACGTCGATCACGCTGAAAGTTCCGGACGTCGAAGGCGTTTACGATCTCGTGATCGCGGCCACGCAGCCGACTCGCTTGCGTCCGCGGCTCAACCTGAAGCGGCCGTTGGCCGAGCGCAAAGTGCAGTTTGTCGTGCTCGACACGCGTTCGCTGAACGAAACCGGGCAGGCGCCGTTGTCGAAAATCGTGGAAATCAACCCCGTCAACCCGCGATGGTGGGAACGGTTTGCCAACCTGCCGCTGGTTCCTGGCTTGCGCAAAGGTCCGCTGGGCAACGGTGACGCGGCGACCTGGGAACATCCGCAGTTGGGGCCAATGATCCAACTAGGGCCCGGCGGCACGGCACCCAACATCAGTTGGGAAGCCTACCCGCTACCCATCAATCAGCCTGGTCAGGCCCACGTCTTGGAAATCGAATATCCCACCGACGTGCCGCAAGCGATGGGCATCAGTCTGTTGGAGCCCAACGCCGCCGGAGCCGTGACGCCCATCGGGCTCGACTCGGGTGTGTACGTTTCCGACGAAGAGGCCGAAAACGCGCCGCAAATGGCCAAGCACCGCGTGGTCTTCTGGCCGCGCACCAAGACCCCGCTGTTGTTGGTCACGAATCGCCGCCAGGGATCGCGTGCGGTGTACGGAAAGATCACGGTGCTCGGTGGCGCGCATTCGCAGTTCCCCGTGCTCTCGTCGCTGGCCAGACCCGAGACAACCAGCGTGCTGCCACCGGCATTTGCCGATCATCGCCTCTCGGAGCGCTTGTGGGCCGGCTATCTCGATCGCCCCCTGTTCGTCGAAAACTTTTCAGCGCCCGAGGCGCTGGATACGACCAGCCACCGTAGTCTCGACGATTGGAACACGTTCTATCAGGGCGGCGTGCGGTTGGTGAAGTATCTGAAGCACGTCGGCTACAACGGGCTGATGATGTCGGCCTTTGCCGACGGCAGCACGATCTATCCCAGCCAGATCGTGCAGCCGACTCCGCGCTATGACACCGGTGTGTTTTTTGCAACCGGGCAGGATCCACGGCGAAAAGACGTTCTCGAAATGTTGTTTCGTCTTTTCGACCGTGAAGGGCTGATTTTGATCCCCGGACTGCAATTTGCCTCGCCACTGGTTGAGCTCGAGGCCGTGCTGCGCGAAGGCGGACCGGCGGCTGTCGGGATCGACTGGATCGGCCCCGACGGCAATCCCTGGCAGGCCAGCAATGCTTCGCGGCAGGGCCTGGCGCCGTACTACAATTTGCTGAATCCTCGCGTTCAACAAGCGATGCTCGACGTGGCCCGCGAAGTGACCGCGCGCTACGCGGCCCACAAGTCATTTGGCGGATTGGCTCTCCAGTTGTCGGCCGAAGGCTATGCCCAATTGCCGGGCGAAGATTGGGGCTATGACGATCAGACGATCGCCCATTTCGAGCGGGATAGTCAAACCCGCGTGCCCGGCGCCGGTCCGCAACGGTTCGCCATGCGGGCCAAGTATCTGAGCGGTCCGGGCCGCGCGGCGTGGTTGCAATGGCGTGCCCGGATCGTGGCCGATTTTCACCGTCGCCTGCAAGAGGAAGTTGGCAGCCGGCATGAAGGCGCTCGACTGTATTTGGCCGGCGCCACGATGCTCGAAAACAGGCAAACGCAATATCGCCTGCGCCCCACGCTGCCCCGCCGCGTCAAGCTCGACGAGGCCATGCTCGAATTGGGCATCCGCGTCCAATCGTATCAAGCCGACCAGGACATCGTGTTGCTGCGGCCGCAGCATCTCAAGCCGCCTTCAAGCGTGGCATCGGCCGTCGATTGGGAAATCAATCTTGGTCCCGGAGAAATCGATCGCCTGTTTTCCGGCGCGCCGCGCTCGGGAAGCCTGTTCTATCACGAGCCGCAGAAGGCGCGACTGGCCAGCTTCGACGTCAAGAGCCCCTTTGGACCGGCCAATACCTACACCTGGCTAGTTTCGGAAATGTCGCCTTCGGGCGACCGCAACCGTCGACGTTTCGTGCACAGTCTGGCAACGCTCGACGCTCAAGAAGTCTTTGACGGCGGATGGTTGTTGCCGCTCGGACAGGAAGGTTCGCTGCGCGACATTTTGAGCGTGTATCGCCAATTGCCTCGCCAGCATTTCCAAATGGTCGCGGGCGAGCTTCAACCCATTACGATTCGCTCGCTGGTCCGCGACCATCAAACGTACGTTTACCTGGTCAACGACTCGCCGTGGGAGGTCGCCGTCTCGACGCACGTCGATGCGCCGCGCGAGTGCAAGCTGGAAAAGTTGGGCGAGAGCCGCGGCGTGGGGCAGCTTGTGCGATCGGCGACCGAGGCTCAGTGGAAGGTCACGCTACGGCCGTACGACCTGGTTGCGGCGCGATTTTCCGCCCCCAATGTGCGGCTGCGCCAAACCCAGGTTGCGGTGCCCGAACAGGTCCGCTTGGGGCTGCAACGCAGGATCCGCGATCTTGGCGCGCGTGTGGCGGCGCTTGGCAACCCACAGCCGGTCGGCATGTTGACGAACGCGAGTTTTGAACTTCCGCTCGACGACGGCGCGATTCCCGGTTGGACGGCAGAGGCGAACATGGACGGGAGTGTTACCCTGGATGCCACGCAAAGGCGCAGCGGTGGACAATCCTTGAAGCTGGCCAGCGCGGGGCTGCCGGTCAAAGTCACAAGCGCGGCCTTCGACCCGCCCAGCACCGGCCGCCTGGCAGTCGAAGTCTGGTTGCGTTCGACCGGGGCCATGCAGCAGCCGGCTCTGCGCATTTCGGTGGAAGGCGAACTTCGCGACGCAAAGTTCGATCCTTACGGCATCATCTCCGCCGTGGGCAGCAGCGGCAACGCGCCCGGCGATTGGGTGCGCTATAGCTTCCCGCTCGATTATCTGCCGCGCGAAGGGCTGAGCAACCTGCGCGTGGGGTTCGAATTGATGGGCGCCGGCGAGGTATGGATCGACGACGTGCAGATTTTCGATCTGGCTTTCAGCGAGGCCGAACGTTACGAGCTGTCCAAGTTGATCAGTCTGGCGAGCGTCGTGCTGGAAAAAGGCCAACTGGCCGATTGCGCGCAACTGCTGGAAGGATACTGGCCGCAGTTCCTCGTCAATTACGTGCCGCTCACACAGGCCAACACGCCCGTGGCGCAGCGCCTGCGCGAGAGTCGCGCGCCGAGCGCCGCCCCGGTGGCGCCGAAGAAGCCCACCGTCTTGGAAAATTTGAGGGACTACTTGCCGCGTCTGCGGATGTAGCAGGGCAGGGCGGCTCGGGCCCGCTTTCAGCCCGGCGGCCAACTCATCGGCCGGCCGCCCAGGAGATGAAAGTGCAAATGATCGACCGACTGGCCCGCGTACGGTCCACAATTGACAATGACGCGATAGCCCTGGTCGAGTTGCAATTGCCGCGCGAGGTTCGCGATGACCGCGACCAGATGACCCATCAAGGGCGCGTCTTCGTCGGTGACCTCCTTGAGCGAGGGAATCTCCCGCTTGGGTATGACGATCACGTGCGTCGGGGCCTGGGGGGCAATATCGTGAAAGGCCAGGCACTGCTCGTCCTGGTAGGCAATGCGGGCCGGTATTTCGCCGTCAATAATGCGTTTGAATATCGTTTTCTCGGCCATCTCGACGCCGTATTGCCTCCAAGGAAAACACCCACGAGTCGTCCCGGGGCGCCTGTTGAAAAACTGGGACAGGCACCTCGCGGAAATAGTCTATCACACGTTTGTGGCAATCTGGCTCGGAGCCAGTCCCATTTTTCAACTGCCCACTATGGTTCCAATCCCGGCTGGTCGAGCAGAATACCCTCGTCGACGAGCATCATGGGAATGTCGTCCACGATGGGATAAAGGACCCGCTCATCTTCCCGCAGCAATCCGTCGCCAAGAGGTTTGTCCAGCTTTTGGCCAGCCTTATTCTGCAGTCGGCCCAGCGCAATTGCGTGGTTCAGTTTGGCTATCAACTCAGTGCTGGCACGGTTGAGCGACGACTGGTTTTCCGGACAGACCAGCATCTTCAGCAGTTCGTTGCGAATCATTCGTAGCTTCGCGAGTTTTTGCCGTGGAAAAAGGGGCGCGCCGGCGGAAAGCCGGCAAATCCAGATGCCCCCAGAGTGCCGCATTCAGGCCACCTTTGCAAGGGCCCCTAGACGGCTTTTTCTTCCGTTTTTCTCAGCGCAACCTCAAGGGCTTGTAGCGGTGCCTCCGATAATAGGACGAGGAGGCGACCCTTAGGAATGTAACTCTTCAGGGCAGCCGCGCCGGTTCTTGCGATTCGTGCGCGGCTGTCACGGAACACTGTCGAGGGACTTAATCATGAAGCGAGCTCAATGGATTGCGGCCACGCTGATTTGTGGCGCCTTCGCGGCGCCCGGGGCACGTGCCGACGAGGTCACGTACTTCGAGAAGGACGGCATTCGGTATCAAAAGATTCGACAGGTGAACCAACGGCCGATTACCGAACTGCGTTACGAGCAGCGCGATACCACCGCCTATCGTGAACGGTACACGACCGACTTGCATGAAACACAGCGAACCTACCAGGTGCCCGTCACCGAGCAACAGTGGGTGCCCGGCTACCAGCGGACGTGGAATTTGCTGGCGCCGCCGGTGTTATCGTACCGATTGATGCCGGTCACGCGCTGGGAAACGCGCACTGAAACGGTGCGTGTCCCCATCACGAAGCGCGAAGTCTATCCGGAAACGCAAACGCACCAGGTGCCCGTCTATAACACGCGGTACGCCGAGGAAGAAACGGTGCGTCACGTTGCCATCGGCACGGTGGCCAATGGCACGCCGACGATGGCCCGCAGCGAGTCGGCCAGTTCCACGAGACTGGACAGCGACCCCCCGCGCGAAGGCTCGACCGACCTGCGCGGCGGCTTGGAGATGCGCCGCTAGACGCTTTTTTGCAAACGCCGCCGGCGCCGGGCGGCCTGAAACAAGCGGCCGAACACAAAACAAAACGCGGAGCAACTTTGCTCCGCGTTTGTCGTTGGCAGAAACACCAGAAACGGCGACGTCTAATTCGAAGGCACACCTCTCGGAGCGTGCATCCGCGCTCGGCGCGGCGATTTGGATATGCCCCATTCTTTGGTCAGCGTTTCGAAAACTTCGGGCGACTCGTAGCGAATGATGTTCTTGCCCTCCGGCATCGGGCCAATCAACCCGCGAAAGACCGGCAGACCGCGCAATCCCAGATCCGTGCTGCAGTCGTCGACGCCGATTTGAGTGTGCACCCGCAACAATGACTCTTGCTTGCTGTAATCGCGAATGTGAAGCTCTCCATCCGTGCCCCGCGTAACGATTCGAAACGTGTCTTTCGCCATGGATCGAGGGTTCCTCTCTGGGACGATGTCGGAAAGCCAATACGCAAGGGATATCGGCGAGCCAACCGCCATGGCGGCAAGCATTTTCGCCATGGCGACACAGCGATTCAGACCGCAAGAATCCTCACATGCGCCGGAGGTGCGCAAGGCGGTACGGCCGGCGCCAGGCTGGGCGCAGTTGGCGCAATTCCGAGGGCAGGAGGGTGGCCTTGGCCGCCGGTTTTTCCGAGCATGTCGCTGGTGCGGCTTGCGACGCCGCTGCGCAATTGATCGGGTGGATCCGCATGGGACCCTAGTTCGCCGGCAATGCGCGAATGTCCTTGTCGTCGGGGGAAGACTTGACGATCGAAAATGCCCGCGCCGACGAAGAGAATACCGAGAACGCCCATGCAAACCTCGCTGAGCAATACCGTCTCTGTGTATTCCCCCGCCGGTTTTGCAACCTCCGGCATGCCAGGCACGTCCTGAATTCGCGCCATGGCGCTGGACATGCGGATCGCGCCGAGACAGCCCATCACGACAAGCCCGGCTCCCAGCGAGATCAAAACTCGTTTCAGGATCAACGATCTTTTCAATTTTAAACCAAACAGCGTGGCGACCAGAGCGATACCAACCAACACCGTAACGAAAACTGGCATTTCAAGGATTCCTCAAGCTTTCCGATTCGCGCAGCCGGCGTGGAGCGGTGATCCAAGCGCGCCATCAACCGGCCGCAGGCGCAGCGCTATTATGTCCGCTCTCCCCCGACGCGGCCGGCGAATTGCCTCGCCCAGCGGCGCACGAACGTTTTGCGCATGCGTGTTTGGCTCACGCAACCGCTACAGCCAGCTTGACCTAAACCCAATCATGCAATAGCTTAAAGCGCATAGCCCAGGAGGGTAAGCGAACTGGCTAGCGGCCTGACTCGAAATCAGGTGCCCCGCAAGGGGTTGTGGGTTCGAATCCCATGCCCTCCGCTTTCCACAACGAGTAGCCCCGCCTAGAGTTGCGGGGCTTTTCTCTTGCGCTATCAGGCCGAAGCCGGCGGACGAAAAGCGGGCCGATGTAGCCAAAATGTAGCCAAACTCGGCATGGCTACGCGGTGGACGTAGGCGGATTTGAAAGAACGGTGTGGACGCCGATACGGCGGACGTGCCCGCACGATGATGGACGGTCACAAATGTCCAAGGGCTAGATAACAGGGGTCCGGCGCTCAATGTTCGGCAGTCGCCAATGTGCTACGCAGAATTGGCGCGCTCGTCCAGCTGTTCAATGCTCCGGTCGATGTGATTGCGCCAAGAAGCTTGGGAAAGGAGGACGAGATGTAAGGATGCAGCTCTGAAACCTTTCGGTGGAGTCCTGCGGGTGGAAAGCCCGTCCGGTAGCGCTTGACCAGCAGCCGGAAGCGAGTCTTGCGTGGTGCTGGGAAACCCGCACTGCGAAGCGTAGACAGCCAGTCCGAACGCCATGCTATTGAGCTTCGAAAGACCTTTCGTGGGAGCCTTTGCGTTTCACATACCAAGGGCCACGCTGCCGCACCTTGAACGGTCTGGTGTATGCAGTCCTACCGGAGTCGACTGAACATGTGCAAACGGACAATTGAGGTTCCCCAGGAACTTGGGAGATCCTGTCATTTCCTCGGCAATGTCCCGGCCGGAGCCACCGGGTGAACAACTCCAGGCCTCGGCGGCGCACTCGTCCGTCGAGGAGCGAACCGAGCGAGTGCAACCGAGGTACCGCCAAGCGAAGGCAACGAAGTGCGGCGGGACGGACGACAGGAAGTCATAGCGTCTTGATATTACTGACGAAGCTGGCGAACAGCCCCCGGCCGGAGCCAGTGGAGGGAAGCGAGACGCCGGATTACGGAACCGCTTTTGAGAAACACGACGAATGCCTCGAAATTCGATGAACGTGTCCACGAAACAGGAGCGGA
>JBGQHN010000079.1:0-14961 GCA_041497975.1 Planctomycetia bacterium
CGCGAGATCGTCAACGCGCTTGTGACCCGCGCGTTCCGCCGGCCGTCGCGGGCGGAAGAAGTCGATCGCGTGCTCGCGCTGGTGGAATTGGCCGATCGCGAAGGGGAGAATTTCAACGCCAGCATTGGCTTGGGATTGCAGGCGATTCTGGTGTCGCCCCATTTTCTGTTTCGCGTGGAGTTGGATCCCGAGCCGCATAACCCCCAGGCCGTGCGCACGATCAACGATTACGAATTGGCCACGCGATTGAGCTATTTCTTGTGGAGCAGCATGCCCGACGATGAGCTTTTTGAGCACGCCCGGCTGGGCACGCTGAGAACCCTCGACAACCTCGATCTGCAAATCAAGCGGATGCTGGCGGATCCCAAGGCGCAGGCCCTGGTCGAGAACTTCGCCGGGCAGTGGCTGCAACTGCGGAACTTGAAGATCGCGGCGCCGGACAAGCAGATGTATCCGAGCTTCGACGAATCGCTGCGCTCGGCGATGCAAAAAGAGACCGAGCTGTTTTTTGCCGCGATCATGAAGGAGGACCAGAGCGTCCTGGACTTCATCGACGCGGACTACACGTTCCTCAACGACCGGCTGGCACGCCACTACGGAATCTACTCAGTCCAGGGCCAGGGATTCCGCAAGGTCCAGTTCGATCCCGAGCGGCCCGAGGGCCAACAGCGCGGCGGCGTGCTGGGACATGCCAGCGTTTTGACGGTCACGTCGAACCCCACCCGCACGTCGCCGGTGAAGCGGGGCAAATGGGTCTTGGAGAACATCTTGGGGACGCCTCCCCCGCCTCCGCCCGCCGAGGTGCCGCCGCTGGCCGAAGAGGCCGCCGCCGTGGCGAGCGGCTCGCTGCGCGAGCGAATGGAACAGCATCGCGCCAAAGCCGAATGCGCGGTGTGCCACAACCGCATGGATCCGCTGGGCTTCGGCCTGGAGAACTACGATGGCATCGGGGCCTGGCGCAGCGAGGACGGCAAGTTCAAGATCGATCCGTCAGGTGTCTTGCCCGGCGGCCAGGCGTTCGGCGGTCCACGAGAACTCAAGGCAATTCTCAAGGCTCGCCGCGACGATTTTGTCCGTTGCCTGGCCGAAAAGATGCTCACGTATGGCCTGGGACGGGGCGTCGAGTATAGTGACAAGTGCCACGTGGCGGATATTGCCAAGGCCGTCGAGCAAAACGACTACCGATTCTCCAGTTTGATGGTTGCGATCGTCCATAGCGATCCGTTTCAGAAACGGCGGGGAAGGTAGCAGGCAGTTGAAAAATGGGACTGCTCCGAGCCGGATCGCCCGAAAAAGAGTGAAAAAACCATGTCCGCGAGGTGCCTGTCCCAATTCTTCAACAGGCAGGTAGACGAAGTATGAACAGACCGTGGCAGATTTCGCGACGAACGGTGCTGCGCGGGCTCGGTACGGCCGTGGCGCTGCCGTTGCTCGACGCCATGTCGCCGGCCCTGGCGCTGGCGGCCGACGACAAGAATCTTTCCGCTACGCGGATGGCGTTCATCTACGTGCCCAACGGTAAGCACATGCCGGATTGGACGCCCGCGACGGATGGTGCCGACTTCCAGTTGCCCTACCTGCTCGAGCCGTTGGCCGGCGTCAAGGACCAGTTGCTCGTGCTCAGCGGCCTGGCGCAAGATCACGGGCGCCCGCACGGCGACGGCCCCGGCGATCACGCCCGCGCCTTGGCCAGCTTTTTGACCGGTCAGCAGGCGCGCAAGACCCACGGCGCCGATATTAAAGTCGGCGTGTCGGTCGACCAGGTCGCGGCGCGCAAGATCGGCCAGCGCACCAAGTTTCCTTCGCTGGAATTGGGTTGCGATCGCGGCGCCCAGGCCGGAAACTGCGACTCGGGCTATAGCTGCTCGTACTCGACGAACATCTCCTGGCGCACCGACACCACGCCGCAAGCCAAGGAAGTCGATCCGAAGCTGGCATTCGAGCGGATGTTCTCGATTGGCGGTGCGGCCGAAGCGCGCTCCAAGCGCGAGAAATTCAACCGCAGCGTTTTGGATTTCGTCCTCGAAGACGCCCACGACCTGCAAGCCAAACTCGGCGCCAAGGACAAGCTCAAACTCGACGAATATCTGGCTTCGGTCCGCGAGCTGGAGCGGCGCGTCAGCACCACGGCCCGCGCGGACGACGATCCGCTGCCGGATTTTCCCAAGCCCACGGGCATTCCCGCGGACTACGCCGAGCACATTCGCTTGATGTACGACCTGTTGGCGCTTGCATTCCAGGGCGGATTGACGCGCGTGGCGACGTTCGTCGTGGCCAACGAAGGCAGCAACCGGGCCTATCCGTTTATCGGCGTGCCCGATGGCCACCACGATTTGTCGCACCACGGCGGCAACGAAGAGAAGCAGAAGAAGATTCGCGAAATCAACCGCTTTCACGTCACGCACCTGGCCTATTTTCTTGAAAAGCTCAAGAAAACGTCCGAGGGGCAGCGCTCGCTGTTGGACAACTCGATGATCTTGTATGGCAGCGGCTTGGGCGACGGCAACGCCCACAATCACGATAACCTGCCGATCCTCCTGGCGGGGCGCGGCGGCGGCACGATCGTCACCGGGCGGCACGTGAGGTACGAAAAAGAAACGCCGCTGAACAATCTCTTTTTGTCGATGCTCGACCGCATGGACTGCTCCGTCGACTCGTTGGGCGACAGCACTGGTCGGCTCGAGTTGCCGAGCTAGCAGGCCGTTGAAATGGGACTGGCTCCGAGCCAGATCGCCCGAAAAAGCTTGAAAAACCATTGTCCGCGAGGTGCCTGTCCCGATTTTTCAACAGGCAGCCAGGCGGTCCCAGGCATGTTGCGAGCCGAATCGATGCCCCGCGCCTTTCGTTTTTGCCTGGGACTATGCACCGTCGTAGCTTGCGCGGTGCTATCCGGCTGCGGCCGCGGCGGTTCGGATGCGCCCCAGGGCGGGCTGAAGATGGGCCTGATGCCCAAGCTGATCGGCATCAGCTATTTCAACGCTTCCGAGCGCGGTGCGCGCGAGGCCGCCGCCGAACTTGGCGTCGACTTGGATTACGACGGACCGAGCGTCGACAGCGCTGAAGAACAGGTCAAGATGATCGACCGCTGGATCGCCCAGGGCTACGACATGATCGCCGTCGCGGCCAACGATCCCGAGCTGATCTCGCCGGCGCTACGGCGCGCCAAGAAGGCTGGCATCACCGTGCTCACCTGGGACGCCGACGCTAATCCCCAGGCCTCGGGCCGCGAACGGTTCGTCAACCAGGCACCGGTCGAAGAGATCGGCGCGACGCTGGTCGATATTCTGGGCGAGGCTCTGCGCGGCGAGGGCAAGACGGTGATCGTGACCGGGTCGGCCACGTCGCCCAATCAGAACGCCTGGATCAAAGCGATGCGCAAGCGAATCGCCGAAAAGTTTCCGAAACTCGAACTGCTCGAAACGCTCGTCAGCGACGAAGATCAATCCAAAGCATGGCGTTTGACGCGCGACGTGATCAACGCGCACGGCGACTTGAAAGGCATTTGGGCGATCACCTCGGTCTCGTTGCCCGGGGCGGCCAAGGCGGTCCGCGATGCCGGCAAGGCCGATCAGATTTTCGTCACCGGGTTGAGCCTGCCCAATACGATGCGCGAGTACGTAGCGGACGGCACGATCAAGAAGTTCGTGCTCTGGAGCCCGGTCGACCTGGGTTATCTGACCGTGCACGCGGCCCGGCGATTGCGCGAGGGGAAGCTTGCCGAGGGCGAACAAACGATCGGCCGGTTGACGAACATCCGCGTCAGTCCCGACGAGGTCTTGCTCGGACCGCCCAAGGTTTTCGACCGTGAGAACATCGGCCAATTTGATTTCTAAGGCGCTCGCCCATGTCCGGGCGAGATGATACGTTAACGATTGGGCGAAATGAGGCTGTCCCGCGACCCGAAAGTTACACCCGTTTTGACAACCTAGGAAAACTGACATGCAAGAACCCGAATTGAATCGTCGTGATTTCCAGCGTCTGACGGCGGCTGCCATGGGGGGCCTGCTGGCTGGCGCTGCCGCTGCTTCTTCCGCCTCGGCCGCCGATGAGGCGCCTAAGAAGGACCCTCAGAAGAATCCCATGCTCGGCGAACCACATGTCTGCCGCGGCATTAATATGTGCAAAGGTCTCGGCTCGTCGAAAGACAACGCCTGCGCCGGGCAGGGCGCGTGCGCCACGGCCAAGGCCCATAGTTGCCATGCAGACAACGCATGCCGCGGCCAGGGCGGCTGCGGGGCCAAGCCGGGCGAAAACAGTTGCAAAGGCAAAGGCGAGTGCGGGGTGCCGATGGCGACCAAGACTTGGAAGAAAGCCCGCGCGCGCTTCGAGGAGCTGATGGCCAAGGAAGGCAAGAAGGTCGGACCCGCGCCCGCCAAGAAGTAAACGTCGGCAAGTCGACACACCGGGGTGAGTCGCACCTGGTGGCACTGGCGGCATCTTGTCAGTGCCGATTCAGGGTGACGAATTGCGCTTGAGCTGACCACTGGCGGGACGCCAGTGCCACCCACATCGATCATCCGGCCGCGCGAGTTCGCGCCGTCGCAAAAGGGGCTTGCGTTATGTTACCGCCGCGCTTGGGTCACCCGCATCTCGGCTTGGGCGTCGGACTTCGCACCGTCCACTTCTCTCACATTCTGCGGCATCAGCCGCAAGTCGATTGGTTCGAGGTCATCTCCGAAAACTTCATGGACTCGCAGGGCCGGCCCCGTTACGTGCTCGAGCAAATCGCAGAGCGCTATCCCACGGTCATGCACGGCGTGTCGCTGTCGATTGGCAGCACCGACCCCCTGGATTTCGAGTACCTGGCGAAGCTCAAGCGACTGGCTGGCGAAATCAAGCCCCGCTGGATATCGGATCACCTTTGTTGGACCGGCGTCCTGGGCCTGAACGCCCACGATTTGCTGCCGATTCCGCTCTGCGAGGACACGCTGCGGCACGTCGTCGAGCGGATTCGCATCGTGCAGGATTTTCTCGAGCGGCCCCTGGTGCTCGAAAATCCCAGCACGTACGTCACCTTCGCCTGTTCGACCATGAGCGAATGGGAGTTTCTCACCCGCATGGCCGACGAGGCCGACTGCGGCCTGCTGTTGGACGTGAACAACGTCTACGTGTCGAGCGTCAATCACGACTTCGACCCGCGGGAATACATCGAAAACGTGCCGCACCAGCGGATCGTGCAGTGCCATTTGGCGGGCCACGCCAACTGCCGCACGCACCTGATCGACACGCACGACGATCACGTGTCCGATCCGGTTTGGGAGTTGTATCGGCTGGCCCACCGGCGGACCGGCGGGGTCTCGACGTTGCTGGAATGGGACGCCCACATTCCCGAGTTTCCAGTGGTTCACGCCGAAGTGCTCAAGGCGCGCCGGTACATGAATGACCTGAGCGGGCCCGTGGATGGCGAGCCTGTGGCCGCGCGGGCCGCAATCGCAACCAGCGAGCGTGCGGCGGGCGTCTCCAATCCGATCGCTTACATCGTCCCCGAAATCACATGAGTGACAAACCCGCCCGTTTGGATCAGATCCAGCGCTGGATGCAAAGCGTGATCATGCATCCTGGCGGCGTGGCCGAAGCGATCAGCTCGCCCGAGGCGCGGCAGCATCTTGAGGTCGACGATCTCGAGAGCGTGATCACCCGTTCGCGCTCGCTCGACTCCGCGTCGCGATTGGAGATTTACGTCGATGCCTACTACGAACGCTTGATGGAGTGCCTGCGGGAGGAGTTCGCGGCCACGCTTTCGGCGCTGGGCCAAGAGCTGTTTGACGCGCTTGTCTTCGGTTATCTGCGCGAGCACCCCTCGCGCAGTTACACGCTCAATCAACTGGGCGCGAGCTTTCCAAAATACCTGCGCGAATCGCGGCTGCACGAGCGCGCAGCGCCCCAGGGGGCGGCTACCACGTGGGGCGATTTTGTCGTCGAATTGACAACCTTCGAGCGACTGCTGCGCGACGTGTTCGACGCGCCGGGCAGCGAAGGGCGCGAGGCGCTCGATGGCGCGGATCTGGCCGCTGTCCCGGCCCAAGACTGGGACCGCTTGCGGCTCCTCCCGGTCCCCTGCCTGCGGCTGCAACGATTTGGCCATCCGGTGCACGAGTATTGGGCCGCGGCAAAAGATGGAAAGCAGCCTTCGCCCCCGCACCCTCGACCCACCTGCCTGGCCGTCAATCGGCGCGACTACGTGGTCGAGCGGCATGAACTTTCGCCGCCGCAGTTTGTGCTGCTCCAGCAACTGATCGAAGGACAAAGCCTGTCGCGGGCCCTGGCGGACGTCATTCGATCGCCCGAATTTGGTGGGTCGACGCTCGAGCGCAACCTCGGAATTTGGTTCGCTCAGTGGACGAGCGATCGATTTTTCATCGCTTTTGAGCGCCTGGCCAGCGACTGAGGCCTGGCAGGCCGTGCCGTGCCTTGTCCGTTCGCCTCTGTGGCCTCGAATCGGTCACAGAAAATTTGACTGCGCCCGGCGGGAACGCTACTTTCACGTTACGATCCCCGGGGTCGCTCGCACCGGGTTGATTGGACCCGCGGCTGCCCCGCGATGTGCAACGACAAGACTTCCCAAGAAAGGAACTGAAGCGATGGCTCGCTCTCGTTCGTGGCAGTGGTTGTTGGTTGCGTTTGCATTGGCGTCGACGGGCGAAGCCTTGGCCGCGGCGCCCGCGCTCAGGAGGGTCAAACTCAAGTACACCTGCGAAATCGCCCAGGTCCCGCCAGGCGCCAAGACGGTCGACCTGTGGATTCCCATGCCTTCGGACAACGAGCGCCAGACGGTTCGCCTGCTGAATGAGGGCGAGCTCGGCCAGGGCCGCATCACGACCGACAAGAAGTTCGGCAACCGCTTGTACTATCGCCGCTTCGAGGCGGCGCCGGCCGACGGCACGACCGCCCGCGGCGAGCCGATCAAAGTGGAATTGCTGTACGATGTTGAAGTCCGCGAACACAGCGTGCCCGCCGCCAAGCAGTTGATTTCCACCAAACAAGTTGCGCCCGATTCGCAGTTTTCGCCCTACCTGGGCGACACGAAGATGATTCCCATCAAGGGCCGCGTTACCGAGCTGGCTCACGGCATCAAACTTGCCGAGGGCGAGCCGCTGCGCGCCGGCCGCAAGATCTACGATTACCTGATTGATACGATGGTCTACAACTATCTGGCGCCCGGGGCCGGCGTCGGAAACGCGGTGTGGGCCTGCGACAGCAAGACGGGCGACTGCAGCGATTACAATTCGATCTTTATCGGCGTCTGCCGCTGGCGCGGCATTCCGGCCGACCATGTCTTTGGCTTGCCGATGCCGCCGGAAAAGCCCGAGGGCGAAATCCGCTACTGCCACTGTTGGGCGAGATTTTGGGTGGCCGACGTAGGTTGGATTCCGCTCGACCCATCGCGCGCCGACAAGTTTCCCAACGATCGCGACTATTACTTCGGCACGCTGGGCAGCACGTGGCTCACTTTTTGTCACGGACGCGACGTCGTCCTCGAACCGCCGCAGCGCGGCGAGCCGATCAATATCTTGCACGGGCCGGTCGCGGAGGTCGATGGCCGTCCCTTCGAGGGCGTTCGCTGGCTGGGCCATTACCAGGACCGAGAAGACGCAGCCGCCGCGAGCAACTAGTCGCAGGCTCAATGAGGTACGCCGAGCGAAGTCGCCGGGACCTTCACGACGTCGATGGCCGTGCCGGACGACCGAGCGCGCGTGAACCAAACTCCGCTCGTTCCCCAAACCCGCGCGGAACCCTTGTCACCGTGCGGTGTTGAATTGTCTGGTCGCGTCAATTTTTCTGACGGTGCCGGGAATAACTGACGTACCGCGGTGCGAACACACTGCGAGATGCCGCGCAAGCGGATCGCGAAAGGAAGAGAGAGGCAGGCCAGGCGCGCTCGTGGGGCAAGCTAGCGCGTCGCGGATGGTTCAGAAGAGGCGGAGCGCTGTCATGAGCGCGCAATTTTCTCTCCTCGATTGCCCGCAGACCCGGCCCGCTCTCCACACTCCAATTCGCGCCGGAAGATAGGCGATATTTTCGGCGTTTTTGGTTTATTTTACGGCTGCGGGACTTGAAACAGAGGACTTCTTCTGCGCATATGGAAGGATTGAGCCTTTCGGCTGCGTCTAGGGACCGGCGCAGCTTCTCATGCCGCTGTGATTTCAGATGGGTTTATCCGTAAAAAGCGCGCTGCGCCACGGGATTTCCTGCGCCCGTTGGCACGCCGGGCCTTCCATCGCCCGGCGAATTGCTTTCGGAATGGACCGCAACCATAATCGATTTTTCCCTAACACCTTACCGGGTCGAGTGCTCCCCGAATCACCGCATTGAGAGAAGGCCCCCCTTATGGCACCTTGGCAACGTTCGCCGCTCCGGCGCGCCAGCAGCCCTGCTGCGCGTCGTAAACCGAGCGCCTCGCGCAAGACACACAATCTGAGCCTTCGCTCGCTGCGATTGGAGCCGTTTGAGGAACGTCTGCTGTTTGCGATCACTCCGCACCTGGTTGCCATCCTTCCCAACCCGGCCCTCGTGTTGGCGGATCCGCCTCGCCCAGAGACGACGTTGGACCGCGCGCCCACCGAATTGACGTTTCGCTTTGACAGCGACATCGATCCGCTGTCGCTATTGAGCAATCCGCAGTTGCCGGGCATTCAGATTCGGCGGGGGACCGGGCCCGATGGGAATCGCGGCACCAGCGATGATCCCCTGGTGGTCCCGTCGTATATGGCGATCGGCGATCATGCCAACGAAGTGGTCGTCCGTTTCGCGCAGGCCTCGGCTCGGCAGCCCTTCACGTTGCCCAACGGCACGCCGCTGCCGGATTCGCCGTTGCTCGATCCCACGATGCCCAACGACGTATATCAGATTCGAATCGTCGGCAGCGGCCCAAATCCGATCCGGGGCACCAACGGCGCGGCTTTCAACGCCGGTCAGGACGTGACTCGGGATTTCACGCTCGATCTGGCCCCACAGGTTGTCGCTGTCGTTCCGCAGCCCGTGACGCGCGGTGATAACGGCAAGCTGAATCACGGGCTCAACGATATCCAGCTCAACCGGATCGACGTTTACTTCAATCAGAAAGAGACGCTCGACGTCTCGTCGGTTTTGAATAAAACGTTTTACGAGCTGATTCGCACCACCGACGGCAGCGATCAGGCTATCCCGCAACAAATCAAGAATCCGTTTTCGGTCTCGTACAGCGACGGCAAGGCGGTGCTGACGTTTCTCGCGACGGATTTGAACGTGCCCGGCGTTTACCGTTTGCGGATTGGCAACGCCGACCCGCTGCCGCTGCCCACCGAACCCGACACGGAAAACGGCGACGCCGGCTCGAGCTTGACGACCGCTCAAAACTTGGGAGGCCAATTCCCCAGCCCCCCCACGGGAACGCAGAGCATCTCGATCACCGGCACGATCATCCCTAAGCCGGTGACGGTCCTGTATCCGGGCGGCAACAACGAACCGGGGGTCCGCACTATCAACGCCGAAGACCACGGTGGCCTGACGCCGGGCACCGGCGACGTGGCGCCGATTCAATACAATTTCAAACACGAAATCGGCACGGTCCTGGGCGCGCCGGCATTCAACGACATCGACAACAACGAAGCGCAAAAACAGCGGGTGCGCGAAGTCTTCTCCTACTATTCTCACTATCTGGGCATGCAATTCGTGGAGACGGCCGACCAGGGCTGGACGATCGCCACCGGCGACCCGCGCGCCGTCGATCCGAACGTTCCCACCACTTCCGTGCGGGGTTTGGCCAGCAACAGTCTTGCCGCCAACAAACTTGCCGTCATGAACTCCTTCGTCGATTGGGGCGACAGCGAATCGGGCGGCAGCTTCTTTCAGACTGCCATGCACCTCATCGGCAATCTGCTGGGGCTGGGTGAAACCTACGAGCTGCCAGGGTCCGTTCAAGGAACCGGCGTCGCGATCGCCGATTCGCGAACCGGCGAGCCAGTGTTTCCCGGTGACAGCGATATTCTTTTGGGACAATACCTGCATCCGCCGGTCGGCAACGACGTCGACTTGTACAAATTCTCGCTTCCCCGCGACGGCGTATTGAGCTTGGAGACAATTGCCCAGCGCCTGGCCGATCTTAATCCCACCGAGTTCCAACTGGATAGCGTGATCTCGCTCTTCGACATCAACGGCAAGCTGCTGGCCCGCAACGACGATTACTACGGCAACGATTCATTCCTGCAATTGGCTCTGACCAGGAACACCTACTATGTCGCGGTGTCGAGTACGGGCAACACGAACTTCGACGTCAACATCGAGGACACCGGCTTCGGCGGCACGACGCACGGCCGCTACGACCTGAAATTGACCTTCACGCCGACGGCGCCGGCCGGAATCCGAGACACCGACGGTACGCCAACGCCGCTGGATGGCGATGGTGATGGCTCGGGGGGCGGGATCTTCAACTTCTGGTTCCGAGTCGCCGATACCGCGCACACGTTCTATGTCGACAAGGTCGCCACCGCGGGGACCGGAGCGCTTGGATCGATTACCAACCCCTACACCACCATCACCGCCGCGCTGAACGCCCCCACGGACCCCACGGGCGTTCGCAACGTCGTGCGGATCGTGGGCAACGGCGGCGCGGATGGAAACGTGGCCACGATCGCCGACAACCTCTCGTACAACGTCGGCTTCGATAATCTCGGTAACCCGCTGCCCGACGGCGAAACCTTCGAAATCCCCGCGCATATGACCGTGATGATCGACGCCGGCGCCATCATCAAGTTGCGCGCCGCCAATATCGACGTGGGTACATCGGAGGTGGGCCTTCCTCGTGACGGCGGCGCGCTGCAGATCTTGGGAACCGTCACCGGCACCAGGAACGATGCCCAGGATCCCCTGCTGCGCGACGATGCGGGCGCGGTCTATATCACGTCGTATTACACCACGGGCATCGGGACCGACGCGGGCACCGCCAAAGACCCGGTCGCCGCGGGCAACTGGGGTGGCCTCGTCTTTCGCCATGATTCGGATCTGGAATCGGCCGGAATCTTCCTGAATTCCGTCAACCACGCCAATATCAGCTACGGCGGCGGCGAGGTCGTTGTCAACTCGGTCCCGCAGGTGTTCGCCCCGATTCACCTCGTTTCATCACGCCCGAGTGTTTCCTTCAACATCATCTCCCGCAGCGCCGATTCGGCGGTCTCGGCCGATCCCAACAGCTTTTTGGAGTCGGAATTCCAACAGATCCGCGCCATGCCCCTCGCTCCGTTCGTGGGTACGATCACCACCGATTACACCCGCAGCGGTCCCAGTGTTCACGGCAACACGCTGTCGGATAACAGCATCAACGGGCTCTTCGTGCGCATTCGCACCGAGAACGGCGCCAGCCTGGATCTGCTCACTGTCCCGGCCCGCTTCACAACCACGGACATGGTGTACGTGATCAAGGAGAATTTGTTGATCGCCGGCTCGCCGGGCGGCTCGATCATTGACGAAACGGGCTTCCATACCCGCACCAACGCTCGCCTGGCAATCGATCCGGGCGTGATCGTGAAGCTGGGCGGCGCCCGCATCGAGACGCAGCTTGGCACGCAGTTGATCGCCGAAGGGACGGCCGCCAGGCCCATTATCTTCACCTCGGAATTGGACGATCGCTACGGCGCTGGAGGAGTATTCGACACGACCAACGACAACAAGCCGGGCATGACCCCGGAGCCGGTCGGCGAAGGCAACTGGGGCGGTCTGTTCTTTGGCCCGCTGTCGACGGGCAGCGTGGACCATGCGCTCATCACCTTTGGCGGAGGGCGGACGACGATTGAGGGCGGGTTTGGGACCTTCAATGCCGTCGAGATTCACCAGGCCCAGGTGCGGCTGGCCAACAGCACGCTCCAGAACAACGCGGCCGGCGGCGGCGGCGACCGCAATGGCCGTTCGTCATCGACGCGTGCCGTGATTTTCGTGCGCGGCGCGCAACCGGTCCTGATCGACAACGTCATCCAGAACAACGATACGGCTCCGCCCACGGATCCGAATGCGCCCATCAACGAAACCGCTGCCATCAGCGCCGATCTCAATTCGCTGAACGCGGCCCAGGTCAGCGATTGGGGGCGCAGCGTTGGCCCAGTCGCCATTCAGACGCCCTCGCTGACGAATACGGGCCCGCTGATTCGCGGCAATCAGCTCGGCAATAACCCGATCAACGGCCTGTTGGTCCGCGGCGGAACGGTCTCGACCAACGTCATCTGGGACGATACCGACATCGTGCACGTGCTCCTCGACGAAGTGAAGGCACTCAACCAGTTTTCGGTCGACGGAACCCTCCGGCTGCAAAGCACGGCTACTGAAAGCCTGGTCGTCAAGCTCTTGGGATCCGACGCGGGCTTTACCGCCGGCGGCACGCCGCTGGACATCAACGATCGTATTGGCGGGACCGTGCAGATCGTGGGCGTTCCGAATCATCCGGTCGTTCTTACGTCGCTGTTCGACAACACCGTAGGCGCCGGCTTCACTCCCAGCGGCTCGCCGCAGAACGATACGGCCAACTCCAAGTCGACTTCCAGCCAGCCCCCTCCAACGACTTCCGGGCCCGTGTTTCTCGACGGCGGTGATCGCGACGATCACGGCTCCAGAAATAACCAGGGGAATCAGGCGGGTTGGAAATTCATCGAACAAGCGGTCAACTTTGCCAATACGAATTCGCTCAACACGGCCGGCGACGGAATCCTGGCGATTGGCGTGCAGACGGCCGCTGATCCCACTCGGGCCGAAGCCGCGATTCGCAACGTCGCCGATGTCTTGGGACTCAGTCTCACGATCGTGAGCGGAGGGCAGATCTCGACGGCCGACTTCTCGCGGTTCAAAGTGATCTACGTGCCCTCCGACGGATTCGATACGCCCGGCGGTATCTCCGACGGCGATCTGGGACTGTTGACCGCTCGCAAGCTGGACGTCCAGACGTTCGTCAATACCCTTGGCGGCGGCCTGGTTGCATTGACCGAGGACGTCGCCTCGCAACCCTATGGCTGGCTGGAATTGCCCGACACGTTTACGATCGCGCATACGGGCGGCACCGTGCTGGCGCAGACGCCGCTGTTGGCGGCGGCCGGTTTCACGATCACGGATCAGGAGCTCATCGCCGGCACGCCCTGGCACAACAGTTTCGTGGGGCCTCCGGGATTCAACCGCTTGCAGCCGTGGGTCATCGATCCCAACACCGGAGCGGTCGTGACGTTGGGCTCGGGACCTGGCGGCGGCGGCATCGGCCCGCGCCTCAACATCGCCACGCCCGGCGACTGGCGCAGCGTCAAGCTGGACGCCTTCAGCAACGATACCAACGTCGAGCTGGTGAACGAACTGGAGCAGGGCTTTGCTCCCACGGGCGACACCAATGCCTTGTCCGCTACCGCGCAGTTCGTGGGCAGCCTGGCCAAGGATCTCAAGAGCGGCGACGACATTTTGCGCCTGGGAATTGAAATTCACGGCTCCATCAGCCAAACGGTCGCCAGCTCGCCTTACGGCGGCGATGTCGACGTATACAGCTTCAAGGGAACCGCCGGCACGACGGTCTGGTTCGACATCGATCGCACCAGCTCGTCGCTGGATACGGTCGTCGAGCTCGTCGACGCCGGCAACACGGTCGTCGCTCGCTCGAACAACTCTTGGACGGAAACCGCGAACCCTGGCCAGCTTGTGGGGCTGATCGCCAGACCCCTTCAGGTCGGTTATCCGTCGACCGCCGCTCCGTTTGCAAGCCCGGATTTCTACAGCACGAATCCCCTGGATGCCGGCATGCGCCTCGATTTGCCGGGAGCCGCCGGGACGGTCAACACGTATTTCGTGCGCGTTCGCGCCAACAGCGCTACGCTCAACACTCCCAACGCCGGAGTCACCAAAGGCGCCTATCAGCTACAGCTTCGCTTGCGGGACACCGACATGTTTCCCGGTTCGGTGGTCCGCGGCGCCGATATCCGCTTTGCCGACACCGGCGTCGAGGTGATCGGCAAGCCCGAACGTTCGCCGCTCATGGGCGATACCGCCGAGACGTCAACGACGCACAACCTGTTCGTCAACGCCCAGAACCTGGGAAATTTGTTGGCCAGCGACACCGGCGCCATCAACGTGGCCGGCAACCTGGGCCTTAGCGGCGAGATCGATTTTTACAAGTTTGACTTGAACTACGACCTGGTCCAATCAATCGCCGGGTTCACCGACAAAGGCCGGGTGTTCCCCACGCTGTTCCAGATCAACTACGCCGACGGCCTGACGCGGCCCGACACGACGCTATCGCTCTTCGACCAGGACGGAAACTTGATTTACATCGGCCGCGATTCGGACAACCCCGATTCGCTGCCCCGTTCGTCGATGGGCACCGACACGACCAATACCAGCCACGGGTCGTTCGGCACCTTGGATCCGACCATCGGCAGCGTCAACCTGCCGGCCGGGTCGCCGGTCGCTTCCCAAACCAGCAGCGAACAGTTTACCTATTACCTGGCCGTGTCCGCCAGCAACCGCTTGCCGCAAGTGCTCGACGCCACGTTCCTGGCTACCGCGACCAATCCGCTGGTGCGCTTGCAGCCGGTCAACTCGGTCACGCGCATCTTCGACGACTCGATCGGTTCGGCCACGACGCCGACCGGCCAGCAAGCCTTCCCGGGAACCACGCCGGGGCAACTCAACACGGCCGCCACGCCCTTTAGCCTGGCCGACGTCGTGGCCTACGTGAACACATTCGGCTCGTTGTATACGATCAACCCGTTTACGGGGCAGGTGCAAACGCTCGTCACTGATAACACCGGGCGTCGGCCCAACATCGAGCTGCCAAACTTCAATAACCGCTCGTATTTAGACATTGCGATGCGCAGCGACGGCCGGTTGATGACCTATCCGATTTCGGACAACGGCAACGCCAGCGTCAACGGAACCTATCTGCAAATTAACACCGCGGACGGGTCGCAACTCACGACTGCTCAAGGAGGGGTTCTGGGCAGCACCGCGATTACCACGTTTGAC
>JBGQHN010000080.1:0-14947 GCA_041497975.1 Planctomycetia bacterium
CGATCTCGACCGCGCGGGCCACGTACTTGCTGACGCTTTCGCCGGCGCCCAAGGGGGTGATGCTGAACTCGAGCAGGGCCATGGCCTCACCTCCGCCGCCCGGGCCGCTATTGCATGGTAAGCCAGGTCACCATGCACCTGGTCACTTTTTCGGCCGCGTCCTGCTGCACGAAGTGTCCGGCGCCGGGAATCGTGACCAGCGTCAAATCCTTCTCCAGCCAGTTCCACGTGTCGTTGAGCGCCCCAGGCAGCAGCGCCGTGTCCTTCAAGCCGTGGAACATCAGCACCGGGCACTTCACCGGCGGGTACTTGGGCTCGTCGGGCGAGTACTTGTAAGGTTCGCGCGGATAGTTGGCCTTATAGTAGTTGAGCATGCCTTCCATGCTCGAACGCTTGAAGGCTTCCACGTATTTCTTGCGGGCGTCGGCGTCTTTCACCCAAAAGGTGAGCATCTCGGGCATGACCTTCGACGCGGCGTCTGCCTGTTGGAAGTTGCGGGCGTACTGCGAGTTCTTCTGCTGCTCGGGATTGTTGGCCAGCTCGCGCGCCAGACCCTTGGGATGCGGCAGGTTGAGGATCACCAGCTTGTCGGTCTTGTCCGGAAACGTCATGGCATACGTCCAGGCGACGATCCCGCCCCAGTCGTGCCCCACGATGATCGCCTTGTCGGCCTTGAAATGCTTGACCACCGCGTCGATGTCGCCGACCAATTTGGGCAGGGCGTAGTTTTCCACGCCGACCGGCTGATCGCTCAGGTTGTAGCCGCGCATATCGACGGCCACGACTTGAAAGTGTTTGGCCAACTCGGGCATTTGCGCGCGCCACGAATACCAGAAGTCGGGAAAGCCGTGGATCAGCACCACGAGCGGACCCTTGCCCGCGGTCACGTAATGGATTTTCACGCCCGAGGAATCTGCGAACCCTTCTTCACCCAGTTCCTCGGCCAGGCTGGCTTGAACACTGCACGCCAGCAGCACCGCCGCGCTTAGCAATAAGAGCTTGAACATGACCACGCGTACCTCGTTTGCGAGAGAGTGACCTGCCTGGGGGGCCGCGCACGCGCGCTCGGCACGCTTAAGCTATCCGTTGCAAGGCCAAGACGCAAGTTTTTGCTACGCTACCCAGCGGTGCTAAGAGTTGGCCGAATAGTCGGCAAACATAGATTGCCGACATGCGCGCCTGCCCATGGCCAAGGCCCGCGATTGTCGCGCTTGGGCGTGACACTCGCGGATGCGGTGCTCGCAGGGTGGCACCGACAACTTGTTGTCGGTGTTGCGCAGCAATGGGAGGGATTGTACCCGGGTTTGCTGTCAGATGGTTGCCACCCTAGCAGCGACCGCTTACCCTGATCGCATGGCGAAACGGAAAATCTACGATCAAGATCGACACGCGTACTTTGTTACGTATTCGTGCTATCGACGGCGACGGTTGCTCGACGACGACCGTGCAAAGCGCATCGTGCTAGGGACTCTGAGCGCGCAACTGCGACGCCTGGCCGGGCGATGCGTCGGGTTCGTCGTTGCCCAATCACGTGCATGCCATCGTCTGGTTTGCTGAAAGTGGCCAATTGAGCGAGTTCATGAAACAGTGGAAGAGAACTAGCACCGTCGGATTCAACAGCTTTTTACCAGCACCTTGATCGCGTACGCTGACCATGTCGCCAGCGCGACTGTTTGGCAAGCCAAGTACTACGTGTTTAACGTCTACAGCCGGCGCAAGATGGAGGAAAAGCTGACTTACTTGCACCAGAATCCGGTGCGGGCTGGGCCGGTGCGCGATGCCTGTCATTGGCGCTTTAGTTCGGCGCGACATGACGAATTGAACAAGTCCGTGGGCGTGAAAGTGGGCTGGCTCGAGTAACCTCTTGTGCCTGCGGCACCCCGACAACAAGTTGTCGGGGCCACCCAACGCGCTCAGCTTCGTTAAGTTATCCGTTCGCAGGCAAGGAAGCAAGTTTTTGGTGCTACCCAGCGGTGCTAAGAGTTGGTCGAATCGACGGCAAACATAGTTTGCCGACATGCGCGCCTGCCCATGGCCAAGGCCCGTGATTGTCGCGCTTGGGCGTGACACTCGCGGATGCGGTGCTCGACTTCTTCGACCAGTTGCTCGTCGCTCATCGATTTGACCAGCTCCGGCGGGATCGGCTCGCCGAATTGCACGTGGATCACGGCCGGGCGGGGCAGCCGCCGCTGCCGGGGCCAGGCGTCGAAGGCGCCATCCACGGCCGCCGGCACCAGCGGCACGCCCGAGCGGCGAGCGAGCGAGCAGAAGCCCGGCTTGATCGCGTGTACCTCGCCGTCCCGAGTGCGCGTTCCCTCGGGAAACAACAGCACCATCTCGCCGCGCTTCAGACGCTTGAGCGTCTCTTTGAGTCCCGTCAAGCCGGTACCTTCGCGATCGATCGGAATCGCATCCACGGAGTTCGCCAGCCAACGAAACGGAGCGAAGCTGAACAACGATTCCCGGGCCACGTAATTCAGCCGCCGATCGGAGGCCAGTCCAACCAGGATCGGATCCAGGTTGCTTTGGTGATTGGAGAGCAATAGCCCGCCGCCGCCCTCAGGTATCAGCTCGCGTCCGCGGCAGCGAAAGCGAAACACGCTCACGGCCGTGAGCCGGGCGAGAAACTTGAGAAACGTCTGCCACATGCGATTGGGAAGGGATCGAGGCATGGTCACGCGCTCAGCGTCGCCCGGCGTCTTTCATTTTTTGTCGCACGAGGGCCTCGAGCCGATCCAACACCTGCTCGGGCGAGAGCCCATCGGTCGGCACCTCAATGGCGTCGCTGGCGGCCACCATGGGCCCGACGGTGCGGGTCGCGTCGCGCTGGTCTCGTTGGTTTTGATCGCGCAACACATCGTCGACCGAGGCGGGCTGGCCGCGGTCGGTTAGCTCCTGCGCTCGCCGGCGGGCCCGTTCTTGGGGACTGGCGGTCAGATAGATTTTGCACTCGGCGTGTGGAAAGACGACGGTGCCCTGGTCGCGTCCTTCGGTCACTATGTCGTCCTGGCCGGCCGCCTCGCGCTGCAAGCGAACCAGATGCTCGCGCACGCCGGGATTGTTGGCCGCGTAATGCGTCATGACCGTGACTTCGGCCGTCCGGATTGCTTGCGTCACGTCCTGGCCGTCGATGCTTACCGAGTCCTCGGTTACGTGCAAGTCGAGCCGCCGAGCCAGCTCGGCCAGCTTTGGCGGATCGTTCCAGTCGAGCCCACGCTGGCTCGCCGCCAGGGCCACCGCGCGGTACATCGCGCCGGTATCGAGAAAGCGGAAGCCCAGCCGGCGAGCCAGGGCTCGGGCAATCGTGCTCTTGCCGGCTCCGGCCGGGCCATCGATGGTTACGATCATCGCAGTCGGTCAACTCCAAACCGCCTCGACTTCGATCCATTCGTTGGCCGCGAAGTCGAGTGATATCTTATCATCCTCGACAATCAGCTGAACGAGCGTGTTGCCGAGAAAATCGACCTGCCGCGCCGTCGCCACGCCGCGAAAAGTGCGCAGCGTCACGCGTCCCGATTGGCCGGCCGTTTCCAGCAGCCGCGCGCGAAATCCGCGGACCGGCGCCGGCGCTTCGCCGGCCGGCGGGTCGCCGGGTCGATCGTCCGCGAGCGGCTGCCAGTGCGTGGCCACGACGTTCTTGGCGCTTAGGTGAAACATCCAGCCGCTGGTCGCGGCCGGCGGCGGCCCGGAATCGAAGTGCATCGCGTCGGGCGAGATGAATTCGAGCGCGGCCGCGGCCGGGTGAGGCACATCCACACCGATTGCCAGCGAAAACCGCCGCGCCGTTTCACCGCGCACCACCAGCAGACTATCGAGCATCCGCCCCTGGCTGCGGCGATGGTAGGGCAGCCCGCCGGTGAGAATCGAGATCGTGCCCGAGCCGTTGTCGATATCGATGTATTCCGGCGCCTCGAATCGCGTGGCCTCGGTCTTCTGTCGGGCCAAGGCGACGCCGCGCCACAGGTCGGCGGTCTCGTCGGGCCACGCGAACCGGGCCGCGTAGTACGAATTCCACGGGTCGGCGCGGGGTTCTTCGATTTCGTCCAATTCGATGAGAATTCGCAACACGCGGCTGCCGGCCCAGGCTTGGGTCGTTTGGCGAAAGGTTCCCAGTCGCCGGCCATCGGTGTCGACAAGCGCCCCGCGGCTGACAATTTCGCCGAACACGGCGCTGCTGACCGTCGTGTCGACGCTTTCGGCCCGCATCGTGCTATAGATCGCGTCGGCGTCGGCGGACCCGCTTAGGCGCATCGCAAGCTGTTGCGAAAGCTGGTTGCCCCGCTGCTGGAAGCTGTAGAGTGACTGGATGCCGCCCGCGGCGCGGCTGATGGTTGCCTCGAAAAACTCATTGCCGAGCACGTTGTCCTTGGCGATCGGTTTGGCGCGCGACGGCGCCGGCGGCGAGCCCCCGGCGTCGACCCAGGCAAAGCCCATTGCCGGCACATCGACCACTGCGAACTTGCGTTCTGCCGCCACGTCGGCCGCGACGACGCCAGCCCGAGGTTCCGGCGGATGTTCCAGTCGCGGCAACTCGACGCCCATGCGACGCGAATGACCCAAAGGATTGACCAGCAAGTAGCGCGACCCAGTGGCCCCGACGCTTCTTGGCAACACGCTGGCCAGTCGGCCGAGCGTCGCGCTCACGTCGGGAGCGTGACATTGGCTGCCGGTCTTCTCGCACTTGTCGCCCGACCGCGACTGGCCCCAGGTCGTGCCGACGATCAGATCGCCAAGCGTACCAATGGCCTCAACGGCGGCCTGGGCCGCCTGCGATCGGTGGGCGCGAACGAATGTCGAGATAGGATCGCTCTGGCGGCGGATGATCGCCTGTTTCAGATAGGGCGCCCGGTATTCATCGGGCTCGAACTTGGAAAGCCGGCCGGGCATGTCGGTGTGGGCGAAGTAGTCGTCGAGCAACATGAACTTGCCGAGCACGGGACTCAGCCGGGCAACGCGCCGCAAATCATCGTACCAGGGGCTGGTCGAGGCCGGCCAATGCGCAAGCGACAACGTGGCCACGTGGTCCGTGTCCATCGAATCTGCCAGCTTGCGCGACAGGCTTAGGAACGTCTCGGGCCGGGACGCATCGCACGGCAAGCGCGCCAACACGTCGACGACGCTCGAGTCGAGACCTTCCCAGCGGGTTTTCGACTGCGGGCCGAGCGGAAATCGGCCGTCGTCCAGCGTGAAGTGCAGCGCGCCCTGATAGGCCAATTTCGTCAACAACTGCGGCAGCGCCGGCCACAGCCCGGCTCGGCGTCGGGCGTAGACTTGCGGCCTGCGACCCAGCAGCGCTTCGTACTCGTCCACGCCTGCGCGCAAGCTGGCCAGGGCCGTTTCCAGGGGGAGTAACGGCAATTCGCGCTCTTCATGTTCGCCGCCCAAGACCGAGAGCTTGCCGGCGTCGATGGCCGAGAGCAATTGCGACCAGGTCGCGGCGTCTTGTGAAATCTGCCGCAACAATCCGGTGGGCGCAACGAGATTGGTGGGGTTGGCGGCGGTCAGCTCGTTGTGGAGGCCCGCGCCCAAGGTGGTGGCGGCCAAGAGCGTCAGGTCGATCAGGTACACGTCGACCGGGTAGAAGTGCTTGCGGGCTTCGTTGAGCGTGTCGAAGCATTGCTGCAGATGCGCGTATGCGGACTCGACGTCGTGCGACACGGCGGCTTCGGCGGCCGCCACCGCCTCGCGTCCAAAATGCGTCTCGTCGATGTTGGTCGAATAGCGCATCTGCCGCGTGAGCAACTCAATTTGCAGGCGGCAGAAGCCCAGGGCCAGAAAGTCGGCGGCCAGTTGGGCGTCGACGCCCGCCGAGCCGCCATCCAGGCCGGCCAGGGCGGCGGTCACCGCGGCGTCGCGGCTCTGTTCATGCACCAGCCACGCGCCCTCGTTTTTCGCTCGCGCGAGCCAACCGGCCGGCAGGCGGTCGAGGCAAAACGGAGGAATTGCAATCAGGCGGCCGGAGAGCGTTTCGGGCAGCATATCGACCCGCTGCCAACCGGGCACGGCCGCCGCGCTCGCCACCAGCGCCGGATGCCACAAGACACACCAGGCGGCCAGCAGCTCGTCGGCTTGCGACCCCTCGTGATAAACCGGAAAGTCCTCCAGGCTGTGGCAAGGCAGTAGAACCGTTAATTCTGTAAATTTCATTGCCGAACACACCTGGCCGCCTGTTGAAAAGTGGGACAGGCACCTCGCCGACATGGATTTTCACGCGTCGTGGGCGTTCTGGCTCGGAGCCAGTCCCATTTTTCAACACCATGCTTGAGTGCACGCTTGCGAAGCTTCGTGTCACACCGCTCTCTGGTGGCACTGGAACCAGTCCACGATACCCCCTGGCAGTTGGCAAGTCGAGGCGACCGACGTTCGAGGGCGCGCGGCGCGAGTGCCGCCGAAACGACGGGCGCTCGAGTGAAGCGCAAGGCAGCTTGGTCCGCGAACTTGTGGTTGAATGGTGCCTCGCTACCTCATCGCGGCAGTGCGCTTCTGGCACCGCGAGTTCACACGTGACAATCGAGCGGCGGCGGCCAGTGGGGTTGCCTTCTTGCTCGCGTTTTTCCAGCTCAAAAAGTGAATAACCGTCCGCTGTGGCCGGCCTTCATTGACATCGCGTCCCCGGCAGGTCTAAATTGAATAGAACAGCAAGAGTGAGGCGGCAACCCTGGTTGTAATCATCTCTGAATAACCTTTTCGTGGTACGGGGTTGAGAGCGGATGGCCGGCGATGGGGCGCTCGGCCAGCGCAGGCTGGAACAGGGACAGCGCGATGGCGAAAAGCAGCGCGGTGTGGGGTATTGATATTGGCCAATGCGCCATTAAGGCGCTCCGTTGCCACCCCCACGAACAAGATGATGTGATCACGGCCGACGCATTCGATTACATCGAATACCCCAAGATCCTCAGCCAGCCGGACGCCGATCCGGCGGAATTGGTGCGCGAGGCCCTGGAGCTGTTCCTCTCGCGAAATACCGTCCGCGGCGACAAGGTCGCCATTTCGGTGTCGGGGCAGAGCGGCTTGGCGCGTTTTATCAAGCTGCCGCCGGTCGAATCGAAAAAGATCCCCGACATCGTCAAATACGAGGCCCGTCAGCAAATTCCCTTTGCGCTCGAGGACGTCGTCTGGGATTACCAGCAGATGGCCGGGGGTAGCGAGGAGGACGGCTTCGCGCTGGAGACCGAGGTCGGCTTGTTCGCGATGAAGCGCGACCAGGTAGACCGGGCGCTCAAGCCCTTCGACGACGCGGGGATTGAGGTGGATATCGTCCAGCTCACGCCGCTGACGATTTACAACTACACGGTCTTCGACCAGATGCAGGATTTGCCGCCGGCCGACCAATATGATCCGGACAATCCGCCGGAGTCGGTGGTGGTGTTGTCGCTGGGCACGGATACGACCGACCTGGTGATCACCAACGGATATCGCGTTTGGCAGCGCAGCGTGCCGCTGGGCGGCAGCCACTTCACCAAGGCCTTGACCAAGGAGCTGCGGCTCACGTTCGCCAAGGCCGAGCATTTGAAAAAGAACGCCTCGAAGGCCGAGGATCCCAGGGCGGTGTTCCAGGCGATGCGGCCGGTTTTCAACGACCTCTTGACCCAAATCCAGCGGTCCATCGGCTACTTCACCAGCATTGACCGGGGGGCCAAAATCGGCCGCGTGATCGCCCTGGGCAATGCCATGAAACTGCCCGGCCTGCAGAAATACTTGTCGCAGAACCTGGGCTATCCGGTTGCCGACGTGCAAAAGTACCGCGGCATTGCCGGCGAGACGGTGGTGGGCGCGGGGGCCTTCAAGGAAAACCTGCTTAGCTTCGCGGTCTGTTATGGGCTGGTATTGCAGGGAATGGGCCATGCCAAGCTGTCGACGAACTTGCTGCCCCATGAAATCGTTACCGATCGGCTGATTCGCGAGAAAAAACCCTGGGCCGTCGCCATCGTCGTGGCGCTGTTGTTGGGATGTGCCGTCAACTTTTTTGGTCATTGGCGGGCCTGGAACTCGGTCGACGTGAACAAGTTCAAGCGCGAGCTGGCACAGGCTTCCAGCGTCGAGCAAGCCGCCAAGGCTGAAACTTCGGGCTACGAAACGGCACTGAGCGAGTTCAAGCAGACCGCCGAGATTGGCGAAGGACTGGTGGGCAACGTTGACGGACGCTTGTTGTGGTTGGAAATGATGACGGCACTGGGAAAATGTTTGCCGTCGGATCCGCCCGACAAGCGCCCCGACGACATCATGGATCGCAACGAGATCCACATTCGGGAGCTGGAGTGCGAGTGGTTCCCCGATCTCGGGGCGTGGTATCAATCCGGCATTGCCGAGAAGATCAAAAAGATGCAGGCCGAGATGGCGGCCCCGTCGGCCGCCGCGCCCGCGCCTGCGCCGGCGGCAGGCGACCCCGCGCAACCGCCGGCTGACGGCGCGGCGCCCCCCGCCGCTGCAACTCCCCCGGCGCCGCCGGCAGTAGACACCGGCCCCACCGGAGCCGGCTGGGTGATTCAATTGCGGGGCCATCATTATCACAACAAAAAGTCGGAAGGCGTAAGCTTCGTTCGCGAAACGTTGATTAAGAATCTGCGCGAGGCCCAAATCGACTTGGTGGGTAAAGACGGCCAGGCCGAAAAGCTGACCATGAAGGACTTGGGGATCGGCTACCCGGCTGTCGTCCAACAGAGCGGCCGGATCATCGACGAGGAGATTGCCGACCCGAACTTCGATCCCTCGGCCAAGAGCGACATCGAGGGACAGCGCAAAAACATTTCGCTGAGGCGGTTCGATTTCGTGCTGCAGTTCGCCTGGAAGCCGACTCCGCTGAGCAAGCGGATTGAGTCGCGAGACGAGCGCGCCAAGGCGCGACAATCTGGGGCATTGGCCGAATCTCCTCCGGCTAATCAGTAACATGGACCAACTGAAAGTCATCTTGACGCACGTGCAAAAGCACCATTTTTGGTTGCTGTGCGTGGCGACCATGATCGCGGGCATGGTCGGCTGGTTCATGGCTCGCAATTCGCTGTCAGCCGCTTACACCAAGAACAAGGCGGACATCGTCGCCAAGTTCACTGCGCTGCAAGGCATCCTTGCAATCGAACATCACCCAAACAGTGAGTGGACCAAGGAGATCGGAAAACTTACGGGCAAGGAGAGGGAGATTGTACGCAACGCCTGGACGGCGGTGTACGACGAACAGAAAAAGCATCTCGAATGGCCACCCGAGCTGGGCGAGGAGTTTTTGAACTTCGTGAACAAGCAACCGCACACCGCCGAGATTCGGGAGGATTTGTGCAGGAAGTACCAGGACTTGATCATCAAGACGGAGTTTCCGCGGTTGCTGGAAATTGTCGATGCGGAGGCGCACAACGCGAAGAAGGCGTCGCCGGAGGCGGTGGACCGCAAGCGACCCGGCGCGGCCAAGGCGGAAGAGCCCCAACACGAATATAAAGTCGTGTGGGACGCGTCAAGCCAACAAGAAGTCGAGAAGTCGCTGTACTTTGAACAGGTGCCCAGCTCCGAACAGGTTCGACAAGCCCAGGAGGACATTTGGGCCTATTGGGCGCTGCTGACGATCATTCGAGCCATGAATGAGGAGCGCTACATTGCGAGCGTGAGACGCATTTCGGAAATCTCGATCGGCCAGCGTGCGGCTGCCCAGTTTCAAGCCGGCATGACGGGCGAGCACGTTGAACACCTGAAAGCCGTGGCGCCCACCGCGGCCGAGGGGCCTGCACCGCCCGCACTGCCGCCCGACGGCGAAGCGGTGGTCAAGCCGATCGACGAGGGGCGCTACCTGGATCCCGAAGGCAAACCGCTGCCCCCTGGCGAGGCGGCCTCGAAGCAATTCAAGCGGATGCCGATTTTCCTGAGACTGGCGATCGATCAGCGCGAGATCAACAAGCTATTGGTCGAATGCGCCAATTCGTCCTTGCCGGTCGAAGTTCGCCAACTGAGAATCGCCGCCACGAAAAGCGGCGGCGGTACTTCAGTCACGAGACAACCGTCTTCGACCACCAATCGCGGCACGGAGCAGGGCCCCCCTACCGAAAGCGAGTCGTACGAAGTGCCCATTGAGTTGGCCGGCATTATTTACATTTACAATCCGCCGGACGCGGCAAAGCTGGGCGGGCAGCCCGCCGCTTCGTCCGCGGGTGGCCAGTGACGAAGAGGCGCTGGCTGTTCACCGCTCGGTCGAGCGGAAGACGGCGAACGAGTCAGGTTGAAGAGGTGCAGTGACGGCCATGAAAGTCAAAGTCAAATTCGATCTGGCCAGCATCAAGACCTGGATCTTCGAACACGGCGAAAAGCTGGCGTTCGGCTTGATGGTGCTTGTCTTTCTGATGTTCATGTATTCGGCCGCGAAGCGCGAAGTGCTCGAAGCAACCAAGCAACCCGACAAGTTGCAGCAAGTCGCGAATCAGGTAACCAGCCACGTTGCCGACTCGAAATGGGATGAAAAAAGGACGGGAGTGCAAATTGTCGACTACCAGCAGCGCGCCAAGCGCGAAAGCGTGCCGCACGAAAAGTTTCCGATCAATGTTCCCCTGAGCACTCCCCTGATCGACCCCAAGGGCAAACGCGACGATCCGGAAATCTTCAACGCCGAGGAACTTCGGGCCAGCGCCGGAATCGGCACGTTTGCTTTGAGGGGGGACAACGTGTCGGCCGGGAGCGGCGGAAAACCCGCGGGCGGAAAGCAGGGACAGGGCATTCGACCGACCTCGTCATCGAAGCTGAAGGCCCAGGCTTGGGCGGTTGTCACCGCGCTGGTCCCCACCGACAAACAGGCCAAGGAGTATTCGCGGGTCTTTTCGCGAGCCATGGGAGAGTCGGCGGAACGTGACGTGCCGCGCTACTCGGGAGCGATATTTGAACGCGCCCAGATCGATCCGGCGAATCCCGACAAGCTGGATTGGACGCCGGTTGACGCCATGGCGACGTTTGAAGCGCAATGGGAAGTGCGCGGCGACGAGATTGTCTTGCCGATCTACGTTGATCCCGAGCTCACGAGCCCATTGGGTCCGCTGGTAGGCGCGGCTTGGGGCGAGTCGGTCGCTCATCCGAAGATTCCGCCGATGTGGGTGACCGAGCGTCAAGCAGAAATCACGGCCGCCGCCGCGACCGCTGCAAGCGCCAAAGCGAATACGGTTGCCGCCGACGCAGCCGAGGCCGCGTCGGGGGGACGCGTTCGTCGCGCTCCGGCTGCCCCACCCACCGCCAGCGCTCCGGTTGCCGCCCGTCCCAGCACAACGAGCTATAAGCTTCTGCGAGTTTTCGACTACTCGGTCAAGCCGAACACCAGGTACCGCTATCGGGTAAAGTTGGAATTGCAGAATCCAAATTACAAGCTGAACCCCAGGTTCCTCAAAAAGCCGGAAGCGCCCTCGAACAAACAAGAGTTTCGGGTCGCCGATCAATGGAGCGACCCGACGGACGTCGTGGCGATTCCCAACGGTTTTGATGTGCTGGCCGGCACGGTGGAGCCGAAGGGGGCCGAGCCGGTGGTGAACCTGCTGTTGACCGCGGTTGACGGTGAAAACGGAATTCCGGTCTCCACGAAAGTGAGACTGTACCGCGGCAGCGTCGCCAACAAGAAAGAGTCGAAGGTGAACGCCACCGATCCTCGCAATTTGCAAATCGTCGCGATCCAGGATGTCGATTTTAAGACCGGCATGGTCGTGCTCGACATCTACGGCGGAAAAACGGTTTCCACGGCCAAGAACAAGGAAAAGCCGATGACCGCGCCCGGTGAAGTATTGCTGTGGGACGCCCAGGGCGGACTGGTTGTCCACAACGACCTGGACGACCTCACGCAATTCGAAAACCGGCAGCCGCCCGACGACACCGACACGGCGAAGAAGTAATCACTTTGCCTCTGGTGTTTTCTGAAGCGAGTCGTCGCGGGCTTGCGTGCTGGTTGTCTGCCTGCCGCGCGCAGACATCACGATTCTCGCGGGCTTGTTCCCGCGCCGTCTATGCCGCCGTGCCGCGTCTGGCAGGTGCTCTTTCAAGGATTTCGGTGCTAGCTGGGGCGCCCCTCGCCGGAGCAACGCGCGGCGCACTGCACGAGCGGCTGGGGGCCTTGGGGGGGTGTGAAAGCAAAACCCCGGCAAGTGATCTTGACCAGTTTCAGGCTCGCCGATATTTATCCCGCTCTCATCTTTAAGCAATTCTCGAAGGCGTCAAAGGATCGCGCGCACCGAGGCACGTCTTGCGCAAGTTCGAGGCTAAACATTGAGTCACCTGGAGTGGGCTGACCGGTTGCGGGCAGTGCCTGATTTCGTTTCGCGGCACAGTCAGCGCGGGCCGTCGGCCGAACCTGAGGCATTTGTCGCCGGACCTGGGCGGTCGAATGCCGCGAGTCTCACAAGGAGAATCGTTTTGAACGCGTCGAAATCGCTCCCAGCGTTGGTGCTGGCGATTGGTTGTGCGTCCGCTCTTCCTGCGGTCGCATTCGGGCACCAGGGCGTGAACCTTGTGGCGTTGATGGAAGTCGTGGGGCAAGCCAACAAGGCCAAGGCGGCCTCGGATCGCCAGGAAGTTGAGAGCCTGTTGGGCCGTGCGCGAGCGGCGATCAAAGAGGGCGACCTGGACGCGGCCGATGCGCTTATTTCGCGGGCCGAAAAACTGAAGGTCGAATACAGCTTCTTCCATCTGGGCGATACGCCCAAGAAACTGCGCGCCGATCTGAGCGCCGCCAAACGTGGCGGCAAGAAAGGCGCCAACGAGCGCCCAAGCCGAAAGTTCAAGCCGGAAACGCCGGTTGAAAAGTCCGCCGAAAAGGACCAGGCCAACCCATTTATCAAATCGGCGGACGGCAAGGACGCCGACGAACCGCGCGATTCGCTGGACGAATCGCCCTTGGTCGTGCCGCAGAGCGACGGTCGGCTGCAGCAATCGGCCCCCACGCAACGTGCCGCGTCGCCCGACGAAGACTCGGCGGGCGCGACACAAGTTCCATCGCCGCTGCACGAGCATCTTCTCGCTTCTGAAGGCGAAGGATCTTCGCGCCGCCAAGGCGCCGCCCAACTGTTGGCGGCGCGCCGGGCCCTGGCAGTGGGCGACGTGCGACGGGCAGCCGCCGCGGTGGAAGCGGCTCGAAAGTTTGGCGTGGAATATGGCCACCACGACGACACTCCCGACAAGGTCGATGCCGCGATTCGCAAATATCGCCAGGTCACCGAGGCCGCCGGCGGCCGCCACGACGAAGCCACGCGCCATCAACTGGCCGACGTGCTGATGGACCAAGCGCAGCAGTTGCTGCGCTGGAAGGACTATGAGGAGGCTGAGCGGTTGGTGCAGCACGTCAAGGGCCTGCGCGTCAACTTCGGCCCCTTCGAGGCCAAGCCGGACGCCTTGCTAGAAAAAATAACCGAGGCGCGGGGCCAGGCAGGGAAAAATCGCCGCGCGGATGACGCGCCCGCGCCTCCGGGCGAACGCCCGGAGACGAACGTTGCGGGCGGCAAGTCGAAGAACCGCGATTATCCCTCGACGCAGGCGCTTTTCGATCGCGATCGCGATGCGACGCGCAACCAGCGTTCCGGCGCGCAGCAGCCCGGCGACCCGACGGATGTCGAGGCGCCCGCCGAACGACCCGAAGGGTTGCCCGAGCCTCGACGCATCCCGGAAGACCTTTCCAGTGGCATGCGGTTGTTCCGGCAGGGAGAGCAAGCCCTCAAGAATCGTGACGTGCCGAAGGCGCTGGAGTATTTCCAGCAGGCCTACAGTCTCCGCGATCAACTGGACGCGGCCAGCGCCCAGAAGGTGCAAGACCACCTGCAAATGCTGTCGGCTCCGCCGGCCGGCGCGCGGGGCGGCGCCAAGCCGGGCACGCTCATCGACAAGGCGGCATCGGCCCAGCAGTTGCAGGTCAGGCAACTTTCAGCCGACGTGGCGCAAAAGGAAATAGCCGCCGGCAAGGTCCGCGAAAAGGACCCCAAACAAGCGATGCAAATCCTCAAGGACGCGCGGGCGATGGTCGAAGCGGCGGGGGTCGAAGCCGAATCCCGAGCGCAATTGCTACGACGCGTCGATCGCAAGGTTGCCGAGCTCGACAAATACATCAACGACCACCGCGCTCAGATTGAGCTGGATGCCGCCAACAAGGACGTGCTCAAGGAAGTCGACCGCCGGAAGAACGCCAAGGTCGAGGTCGATGAAAAGCTGGCCAAGCTGGTCGATGAATTTCAGAAACTGATGGACGAACAGCGCTATCCCGAGGCCGACGTGCTGGCCAAGCGCGCGCGAGAACTGGATCCTGACAATCCGGTGGTCCAGCAGCTCATTTGGAACAGCAAGTTTGTCTCGCGAGTGCAGCGTAACCAGAGCATCATCGAGCGCAAGGAGCAGGGCGTCGTCAACGCGCTCGAGAGCGTCGAGGAGTCGCTGATCCCGGCCGACGATCGCAAGCCCTATCAAATGCCGGACGCCACGAAATGGGCCGACTTGACGAAGACCCGTTCCAAGCAGCTTGCTGAACAACGCTCGCGGCGCACGGAACGCGAGCTGGAAATCGAGCGGAACCTGAAGACCCCGGTCTCGTGCAAGTTTCGTAACCGCCCGCTGAGCGAAGTGGTCGAGCAATTGGGAAAACTCGCGGCCGTCAACGTGCATTTGGACTCCAAGGGGTTGGATGAAGAAGGCGTCGCCAGCGACACGCCCGTCACCATCGACCTGACGTTGGACATCTCGTTGAAAAGCGCGCTGCACCTGATTCTCGAGCCGCTGCATTTGAGCTATGTCATCAAGGACGAGGTGCTGAAGATCACCAGCGAGCAATTGCGCGACGGCGAAGTCTATACGCATACGTACAACGTGGCGGACCTGGTGATTCCGATTCCCAACTTCGTTCCCAACGGGCGCATGGGCCTGGCCGGCGCGCTGGGCGAAGCTTACAACATGGCCGGCGGCGGAGTCGGCGGCATGGGCGGCGCCAACATGGCCTATTTGGCCAGCCAGGACGGCAGCC
>JBGQHN010000081.1:0-14918 GCA_041497975.1 Planctomycetia bacterium
AGTAAAGGTCGCCGCTGGCATGCCAGGCCGGTCCTTCCAAAAAACAAACGCTGGCCGCCACCTTGGCTTTCGCGTCAGGCTTGACCAGTCCGGCGGGTAGACCGACGTCTTGCAGGGACACGCGTCATCTCCGATGTTGGTGCTGGCGGTCAAGCGCGCAATCGCGCGGAAGTATGGACGGTTGGCGAGTCACCAATCTGTCACGACCTGCCGCGAAAATCAAGCCGCCGGACGGACGCCAGCTCTTGCACGAGGGCCGCCGGGTCGCTGATGATGGACGTGCGTCAGGTTCGCGTTCCGATCGAATAACCCGACTCGTGCCCACCATGCAGCCGCTTGCAGGAACCAAAATCGTCACGATCGCCTTCAACATGCCTGGGCCCGCGGCCGTGTCGCAGTTGCACCGCTGGGGGGCCGACGTGGTCAAGGTCGAACCGCCCGGCGGCGATCCCCTGGCGCTGAACTGCCCGGATTTGTATCGTCATCTGGTGGGAAATCAGCGGGTTTTCCGGCTCGATCTCAAGCAGCAGGCCGACCGCCGAGAGCTGGACTCGCACCTGGCCGAGGCCGACTTGTTAATCACCTCAACGCTGCCTTCATCCCTGGCGCGATTGGGTTTGGCTTGGGACGATTTGCACGCGCAATTTCCTCGGCTCTGCCAGGTGGCGATCGTGGGACACGCCCCGCCGCGCGAAGAGCTGACGGGGCACGATTTGACGTATCAGGCCAGCGTCGGCCTGCTCAGTCCGCCGGCCATGCCGCGGACCCTGTTAGCCGACATGGCCGGAGCGCAGACGGCGGTGAGCCATGCCTTGGCCGTGCTGGCCGAGCGGTCGCGAAGCGGCCTTGGCACGTTCAGCTTCGTGCCGATCGCTGACGCCTTGGACTTTTTCACCTTGCCGTTGCGTCACGAGTTGACAGTTCCCGGAGGCCGCCTGGGCGGGGCCGTGGCCTATTACAACATCTACCCCACGCTCGACGGGTGGCTGGCCGTGGCGGCGCTAGAGCCGCACTTCTGGGCCAAACTCAAGACACTGTTGCAGCTCGACAGCGGCACGTACGAGGAGATGAAGGCCGTCTTTCTGACGCAAACCGCCCAGCACTGGGAGGCGTGGGCCGCGAAAAATCGCCTGCCGCTGGCCGCGGTTCGCCTGGTGCCGGCGCGCGGATGATTCTGGCCGCCACCGCTCGCGCGCCGGGGTATTGCGGGGCCAAAGGCTGGACTACAATCAACGCTCGGCGGCACGTCCGTGCATCGCCGGTTCGACCCCCTGAGAGTTCAGGGCGGCCGGCACGAAAAATCAACAGCAATGTGGTCCACTAACCTTTTCGCTTCGCGATCCTTTGAGGGCGGCAAACCATGCATGGTTTGATCATGGATTTCCAGTTGACGATTCCCGCACTGCTCCGCCGGGCCGAGCAATTGCACTTCGATCGCGAGCTGGTCACGCGGCAGAACGACCGCTCGATTCATCGCTACACCTATGGCGACATGATCGAGCGGGCCAAGCGGCTGTCCGTGGCACTTGCGAAGCTGGGCGTTGAGGACGGCGACCGCGTGGCGACGTTCTGTTGGAACCACTACCGGCATCTCGAAGCCTACCTGGCTATTCCCTGCTCGGGCGCCGTGCTGCACACGCTCAACCTGCGGTTGCACGAGAACGACCTGACCTACATCGCCAGTCATGCTGGCGACAAAGTGGCGATTGTCGACGACGTCTTGTGGGAGCTGTTCGAAAAGTTTCGCGAGAAGGGCGGATTCAAGCACGTCATCGTCGTGCGCTCCAACGACAAGCCGCTGCCATCGGGCACGCTCGACTATGAAGAATTGTTGGCCGCCGCCGACCCATCCAGGTTCGTCTTCAGGGACCTCGACGAGCGACAAGCGGCCGCGATGTGCTACACGTCCGGCACCACGGGCTTGCCCAAGGGGGTCCTGGCTTCGCACCGGGCCATCGTGCTGCACTCGATGGCCAGCAGCATGGCCGACACGCTGGGACTCAGCGAGGTCGACACGGTAATGGCCGTCGTGCCGATGTTCCACGCCAACGCGTGGGGTTTGCCGTTCACGTGCCTGCTGGTCGGCGCCAAGCAGGTGTTTCCCGGACCGTTTCTCGACCCGCCCAGCCTGCTCGACCTGTTGGTCTCCGAGCGGGTGACCGTGACCGGCGGCGTGCCCACGATCTGGCTGGGCATTCTGCAAATCCTCGACGAGCATCCCGGGCGCTACGATCTTTCGAGCCTGCGCGCGATCATCACCGGCGGTTCGGCGGCGCCGCGAAGCATGATCGAAGGTTATCTCGAGCGGCACAATTTGCGCATCGTGCATTCCTGGGGCATGACGGAGCTGTGCCCCATCGGCACCATCGGCAGCATCCCGCACCGGCTGGCCAATGCCCCGGTGCAAGAACAGATTTCGTTCCGCGCCAAACAAGGTCGGCCCTGCGCCCTGGTCGAAATTCGAGCCCGCAACGAAAACGGGATCATCCCCTGGGACGGCCAGTCGATGGGCGAGCTCGAGGTGCGCGGGCCGTGGATCGCCAGCGGGTATTACCATCGGCCCGACGCCCAAACGTCGTTCACCGAGGATGGCTGGTTCCGCACCGGAGACATCGTGTCGATCGACAAGTACGGCTGCTTGCATCTGCAAGATCGGGCCAAAGACGTTATTAAGTCCGGCGGTGAATGGATCAGCTCGGTGGCGCTCGAAAACGCCCTGATGGGGCATCCAGCGGTGGCCGAAGCCGCGGTGATCCCGGCCGCGCATCCCAAGTGGGCCGAACGGCCGCTGGCGATCGTGGTGTTGAAGAAATCGCGCAGCGCGACGCCCGAGGAACTGATCGAGTTTATTCAGCCGCACTTTGCCAAGTGGTGGCTGCCCGACGCGATCGAGTTTGCCTCCGAAATCCCCCGCACCTCGGCCGGCAAGTTTTTGAAGTCGGCACTGCGGGAAAAATACGGCGACTATTACGAGCGCACGGCGGGTTGAAATCGAGACAACGCTCGTGTCGCCAGGACACGCAAACATGCAGAAAGTCCGGATTGCCGATAAGCTGGCTCAGTTCGACGACTATTGGAATCCAAGAATAGTCGGCGAGCTCAACGGACAACAAGTAAAGCTCGTCAAGTTCCGCGGCGAGTTTGTCTGGCACCACCATGCGGCCGAGGACGAAATGTTCCTCGTGCTACGCGGTTCGCTTTCCATGGCCTATCGCGACCCTGGAGGACAGGAGCGGAGCATCGACCTGAACGCGGGCGAATTCATGATCGTTCCTCGGGGCACTGAACACCGGCCGAGTGCGGACGAGGAAGTGCACGTGCTGCTCTTCGAGCCGGCCGGCACGCTCAACACCGGAAACGTGCACAACGACCTCACCGTCGACAAGCCGGCGAGCCTTCTCACCGGGTAACGAGCCATCGGAAAACAATGAACGTCTAGTTCGCGATTTTTTCGACAAGGAAGACACCATGCCACAACCGGTTGTTATCGAAGCGGTGCGGACCCCGTTCGGCCGCAAGGGCGGCGCGTTTCGCGAAGTGCGACCCGACTCTCTGCTGGCCGGCGCGCTGGCCGGCTTGTGCCAGCGCTCCGCGGTGCCGCCCGCCAAGATCGAAGACGTCGTGACCGGCTGCGTGTCGCAAGCCGGCGAACAAGGGGCCAACATTGGCCGACTGGCCGTTCTGCTGGCGGGCTTTCCCGTCGAAGTACCGGCGGTAACGCTCAATCGCATGTGCGGATCGAGCCAGCAAGCAGTTCATTTCGCCGCCCAGGAGATCGCGGCCGGTGACGCATACTACACGATCGGCGCCGGAGTCGAGCACATGTCCCGCGTGCCGATGTTCAGCGACGTTGGGTCGCTCGACAAGCTCAATCCGCAACTGGCAAAGTTCAAATTGATTCACCAGGGAGAAAGCGCCGAGCGGCTGGCCGAGAAATACAAGATCACCCGGCGGGACGTGGACGAGTTTTCGATGGAGAGCCATCGCCGCGCCAGTGCCGCGGCCCGCGACAAACGCAATAGCGAGATTCTGCCGACCTCGGGCCTCGACGCGGCGGGTATTGCCGCGACGTTTGTGCGCGACGAAGGAATTCGTGATACGCTCGATCCGGCCAAGATCGCCTCGCTGCCGACCATATTTCGGCCCGACGGCAACGGTGTGGTGACGGCGGCCAACTCGAGCCAGATTTCCGACGGTGCCGCCGCGGTGCTGATCGTCGATCGCGAAGTGGCCGTCAGCGATGGCCTGCGGCCGCGGGCCCGGTTTCTGGCCCGGGTCGCGGTGGGCGATGACCCGACGCTGCAGTTGGCCGGAGTCATTCCCGCCACGCTCAAGGCTCTCAAGCGGGCCCGACTGACCATCAACGACATCGATTGGGTCGAGATCAACGAGGCTTTCGCCTCGGTCGTGCTGGCCTGGTCCAAGGAGCTCAAAGCCAACCTGGAAAAGGTAAACCGCTGGGGCGGCGCGATCGCTCACGGACACCCCCTGGGAGCAACGGGAGCGAGCTTGTTCGCCAAAATGCTGGTTGGTCTGGAAGCGACGGGCGGCACCCTGGGCCTGCAGACGATGTGCATCGGCCACGGCATGGCGACCGCCACGATCATCGAGCGAATCTGACCTGGCAGCATTTATGAAACGTCGCGTACCCAGCGCGATCGGTTGCTCGGTTGCCATGCTGGCCGGGGTTTTTGCCGCCTGCGCAAGCGCGCCGGCCGAGGATCGCGCTCGCGCGACCGCCGAAGAGCGCGCGGTCGCATATCTGGCGGTCGAAGTGCCCAAGTGGGCCAAGGAAAACGCCTGCTATTCGTGTCACAACAATGGCGACGCGGCGCGGGCGCTCGTGGCGGCCTGGGCGGCAGGCGATCTTAAAAGCCGCAAGCCGCTCGACGACACGCTCAAGTTTCTGGCGACCCCGCAGAGCTGGGACGAAAACGGGCCCGAGGGTCCCTTCAAAGACAAAAAACTGGCGCGGATTCAATTCGCCGCCGCGCTGGTCGACGCCAGTCGAGCGCGGGCAATAGTCGACCGCGGCCCGCTCGAGCTGGCCGCGGCACTTGTGTCCGAGCTGCAAACAGCCGACGGTAGTTGGGAAACCGATGCGCCCGGCACTGTCGGATCTCCGGTGACATACGGGCGCCCGCTGGCCACCGCCATGGCCGTGCGCGTGTTACAGTCGGCCGATCGAGCGAAATACCGGGCAGCCATTGCGGCAGCTTGCAACTGGTTTGAGACGACCGAGGCCAAGAGCGTTCTCGATGCCGCGAGCACGCTGTGGGCGCTGGCCGCGATCGAGGGTTCCGCGGCCAAGCACAAGCGAGGCGAGTGCGTGCGGCTGATTCGCCGCGGCGAATCGTCAGATGGTGGGTGGGGGCCGTTTCTCAATTCGCCAAGCGAAGTCTTCGATACGGCCTTGGTCGTGTTGGCGCTAGCTGTCGAGCAAGAGCAATCGGAGCTGAGTACGATGATCGCCCGCGGCCGAAAGTACTTGATCGCCACGCAAGCCGCCGACGGTAGTTGGCCGGCCACGACCCGCCCCCACGGGGTCGATAGTTATGCCCAGCAACTGTCGACGACCGGATGGTCAACTCTGGCCCTGCTGGCGACGCGCGGGCATGAAAAAAAGAAATGATCCACGCGATCACTTGCCGGCGGCTGGCGCGACCTGAAACGGGAGCGAGATCGTTTCGCTCTTGATCGATTTCTGCACGGGACCAAATTCGTCGACCTCGAACGTGCGGCCGATGGCATTGCCGGCCAGGTCTTCCAGCGTGGTTTGAGCGACCAACTGATATTCGCCCGGCGTCCATGCCTGGCGAGGCTTGAAGCGCCAGCACGTTTCGGCATCGGTGATTTCGATCGAGCCGTCGAGCCGTTCGCCCGCGGCGCCTGTGACCCACAGCACTCGTCCCAAGAGCGAATGATCCAGCGGCTCGGGAAATCGCACCGTCAGCGGCTCAATCGTTTCCGCTTTCGGCGGCTCCAACTTCCAGGCGGCTATGTCGATCGCCGTTTCGTCCGGCGGCGAAACGGAAAACGACTTGCGGGCTGAGTGAGCAAGCTCGCCGCCGGTGGCGTCGCGCCACTGGCCGTCGACGACGAGCGTATAGCTGCCGCCTTCATGCAACACCGGGCCGAGCTCTTCTCGCGGCTTGAGCCCGCGTTTCACGCGACCAGGATCGCACAGCAACGTAAACCGCTTTTGATCGCGGTCCCAAAGCTCTTCGCCCAATTCGAGGAACGCCGCCTCAACCTCCTTGCCCTCGGCATCGAGAAGGTGGATGTGCCGGTAGGCCTCGCCGCGGCTCATCGGGGACGAAAAATGGAGATAGAACTTCAATTGGTTTTCGGGCAGCCGATCGCTGGTGGGATAAATGTGTGTCAAATTGGTTGGCGACTGGGCGGCGGCCGCGGGGATTGCAAAATCGGTCGTGACGTCGTCCCCCGGCGCGCCGCGTGCGGGCAGTTTCGTTCGATGCAGCACGGCCCGATAGCGTAAGCCGGGCTCTAGCCCATAGCGGGGCGTGAATTGCAATCGGCCCTCAACGATCGACGTGGCGCCAAGCATCGCGGGTGCGTCGGGCTCGCTGTCGGCGACGTGCACCTCGAACACCGCGGCTTGTTGATCGGCATCGAGTTGTTTGACGGCTTCCAGTTCGGCCTTGCTTAGCCCAAGCACTTCGAAAGCAGCGTGGCGTTCGGCGGCAGCGTTCAGTTCAATCTTGGGGCCACCTGCGGCGTCGACAGCATCGGCGGCGGAAAATCCGTCCTGCCTCGCGCACCCACAGCAGGCCGCCAGCGCGAGAAATCGGAGGACCGAGTTGCGCATGGCCGGAGTCTCTCGACCGCTAATATGGGCGCGCGTCACGGGTGGCCAAGCGCGGCCACCCGTGACGGCCCTCAGGACGTACTTCGAACGATTAGGGCAGCTGAATCGATTGCAGGTTCAGCGAACCGGAATCGGACAGTACCAGTACGAGCGCGTGGTCTTTGTCCAACTTGTCGAGTTGCATGACGCCCTTCAGATCCGCGATCGTGTCGTAGGGCAGTCCAGCGGTGCCGTTGATGGGTTTGCTGATGCCCTCGGTTTTGTCGATCATCTCGACGTTGACCTTCATGACGCCGCGGGCGCTGTTGGCCATCAACAGGTAATCCTTACCGTCCTTTTTGTAGACGATCATGTCCAGCGGGCGATTGCGATTTCCCAACTCGGCCACGGTCGTGCCCTTGACCTTCGCACCGGGCTTGAGATCCGACAGCGGGAACTTCACCAGCGGCGTGCAGGTATAAGCGGCCAGCACGTTGGGCTTTCCGGCGATGTCGAACACCGCCAGAGTGCGGATCGGGGCTTGAGTTTCCAGCTTGCCGTGAGCACCGTGGAAGATTTCCACGCTCGTGCCCTTGTCGACCGTAGCGAACGGGAACGGCAGCACGCGCAGTTGCGAGGCGAATTCTTCATTCGACAGCCCGGCCACGATCACCTGACCGTCGGTGAACTGCAAGTCGGTGGTCACGTCTTGCCGTCCTTTCTCGGTTGGCGCGTTGGGGATGGCCGCCTTCGAGAACAGCACGTCTTTGAGCGCGAACTCGCCGAGCTTGCCGTTTGACTCGACGCGGATGATCACCGGCTTGGCGTCCGGACCCGTGCCGCGGGAAACGGTCAGAAACGTGTTGCCCGTCTCCGGATTCACGGCCATGTCATTAATCAAGATGCCCTTGGGAGTCGTGCCCAACAGGGAGGCGATTTTTTCGTCGATTTTTTCGACCTTCAAGGGTTGGCTCGGCGATCCGCCGGGCTTGTCGCCGGTGGCAATGGCGAAGATCGTGGCGCCTTGCGTGTCGCCGACCAGCAAAATTCCCTGGGGAGCAAAAGTGGCCGGACCGGCCGATTTCAGATCCGGCGTGCCCTTCTGCATGCCGGCCGTCAGGTCGGCCGCGTGGCCGAGCGGGGCGAGCGCAGCTGCCAGAACAGCGGCCATGAAAAACAAAGTTCGCGTCGACATGGTGTCCTCCTATTGGCTGAAAAACCTGGGTCCTGATTTAGTTTGCACGCGCCAAGTGGCTATTTTTTCTCACGCTTGGCTTCCCAATCGCGGGTCACGGCCTGGCCGTTGCGCTCACGCTCGGTGGTGCCTTTGATCGTGTCGCCGTCCACTTTGCCTTTGTACTTGGTGGTGAAGTTATTGCCGTTGCGCTCGACGACGGTCGTGAAGCTGACTTCGCCGTCTTTGATCGCTCCGTCGGAAATCTCCGAGCTGCGACCGCTGGCTCCGCGAGCGAGCGCGCCGGTCAGCTTGTCGCCGTCTTGCTTGAGCGTGAGCGTGAATTCGATCTCTTGCCCGTTTTGAGTCGTGAATTTCCATTTCCAGGTGCCGGCCGCGTCGGCGGCGTGTGCCGCGGCCGCGGAGGCAAGCACGAGCGAGGCGGCTGCAAAAGCCGTCAATGCGCTTACGCGTTTCATCATGGCTGAGCTCCTGAGTGAGGTGTTCTTATCGCCCCCGGGTAGTCATTCGGAGCACTTATTTTTTCTCGCGCTTGGCTTCCCAATCGCGGGTCACGGTTTGGCCGTTGCGCTCGCGCTCGGTCGTGCCCTTGATCGTGTCGCCGTCGACCTTGCCTTTGTACTTGGTAACGAAGGAATTTCCGTCACGTTCGAAGACGGTCTGAAAGCTGGCTTCGTCGTTCTTGAACGTGCCCTCCTTGACGTCGATAGTCTGTCCCATCGGCAGAGTGATCGAACCGGTCAGTTTTTCGCCCTCCTGCTTGAGCGTCATCGAAAGCTCGAACTCCTGGCCGTTTTGAGTCGTGAATTTCCATTTCCAGGTGCCATTGGCGTCGGCTGCCGCATGAGCCGTGGCGGCCAGAAAGCCCAATGCCACGCAAGCGGCCGCAATCGCTTTTGCAAAACCGAAGTTTCCTGTCATCGGGCGTGATCCTCCATCTAAGGATGCTCAAGGAAAGTTAGACGCCGGCGCTGCAAAGCAGCGCAGCGGGACCCACTGTATTACTTCTCGCGCGTAGCGACCCAATCAAAACTCAAGCTGTCTCCGCCGAACTCGACTTCTATTTTGCCCTTGATTGAGTCGGCCTCGACCTTGCCCTGGTACTTGGACGTAAACTTCTGGCCGTCTCGCTCGCGCACTACGTTGAAGGACACCTCGTCATTCTTGAACGTGCCGTCGGTGATATCCGTGCTCCGATCATTGCGAGTCACTTTGCCGGTGAGTTTGTCGCCATCCGCCTTGAGAGTCAGCAACAGTTCAATCTCCTGGCCGTTGGGCGTGGTAAACGCCACCTTCCAGTTTCCATTGGGATCGGCGGCGGCGCTGGAAGTGGACGTCAGGGCCACGAGCGCCAAAGCGGCCGCGAAAGACAATTTCAGAAGGGTCGTACGTCGAATCATGGTTCGTGCTTCCTCCAATGCAAGTGATGCGCTCAAGCGGCCCAAGCGGCCCCGCGCCGCGCGCGGAACCGTGCTGCGCATTTGCCGGTATCTTGGCAGCCCGGATGGGGTGCGTCAAACAAATCGGCGCGACAGCGTGTTTTATCACCGGCGAAGGCCAAAAGTTCCGCGGCGCGAGGCGCCCCGCCCTGGAAAGCAAGGGACCTGACAGCTGTCCCCCGCTGGAAGTAGGGTTGAGCCGGGCCCTACGGTGCGTGGGCCGCTGCGCGCAGTTCGGTTGATGAGCGATCGACGCGAAACACGCTTTCCCGCACTTCCTGGCACAGCTGCACGAGGGGCTCAGGAATTCGCAGATCCGACAGCGTGCGAAACTTCCCAGCCAAATTGCGGCCGAATACCAGAAAACTGCAGCCCGCCGATGCGATTTGCGCCAGCGCCGCGTCCATTACGGCTTCCTGGCCCGCGTAATAGCGCGGATCGCCGATCCGGGCGATCGTGTCGGCTCCGACTACAAAGGTCGCACCGGGAAAGATTTCGGCCTTTTGGGTGAACAGGCTGGCGCGCGAAAGCCAGAGGGTCTGGTCGCCAGCAAATTGCCGCGTGCGGCGGTCGATTTCGATAAAGTCCAAGGGCGGCTTGTCGACGTTGAGAATTGAAATCTCGAAAGCCACGTTGACGTCCAGGATCTGGCTGGCCAGGCGGGCCATGGTTTGATGGCCTTCGTGCAGGGGATTGAATGCACCGGGCAACAGAGCCCGCGGTTTCTCTCGAGCATTCTGAGGACGCACCGAGATGGCGGCGACTCGACCGGCCAACAAATCTTGTTGGTCGAGCGGCGCGACGATCCGCGCCGAGTGCAATTGTTCGCTTTCGCCGAGCGGCATTTCGAGTCGCCCTGGCGTGCCGCAGGCTTCGGCCACCAGGTTGAGCACCAGTGCCGCGACGACCGCTTCCTCTTCGGCCCGCGTGCGGTGCCCCTTTTCGAGTTCCAGGGAAACGGTCGCGGTGGTGCTGGCGCTTTGCCATGCCAGATGGGCCCGATGGGAACCTCGCTTCTGCCGGTCGCTGGCCAGGCTGGCGGTACAAGCCACGCCGCAGGTAAGCGATTGCGGATCGTATGTTTGAGCCTTCATGTAGGCCACCATGGCCATTGCCCGCGCCGTCCGCGGGGAACAGAAGTCGTCCGGTTTGCCACCGAGCCATTCGGCCAGTGCCTGGGCGGCATAGGGGACCGCGGCAGCCAAGATGGATCGCGAAGCGCCCGGCACGCCGACGAGCGCAGGGATGGCGCCGGTCCCGCCGCCGGTAAGCGCGATCACCAACCGCGTGCCGGCGGCGTGAACTTGTTGGGCCAATTGTTCTTGCGTAACGCTCGGCACGCTCTGGTTTTCCTATGGCATTCAAAAACAACCGAGGGCCCAGTGTATCCTACCGCAGCGGTTTCGGGGCTCTCAATTCGGCTGGGCGCAAGACGCCTGGCGGCCAGGAGCATCCCTGTCGTCAGGGAAATCGGGCTGTCTTTGAAAAATATTCAAAAGCGGCCCAAGGGCGACCAATCACTGGCGAATACCCACAGGAGCGGCGGTGTCTGTTTTCCGTCGAGAACCTATTCGTTGACCCACGTTTGGGAGGATTGAGCCATGATTAAGAAGACGTTGGTGGCCGCGGCAGGCCTGGCCTTGCTGTCGGTGCTGTTTTTCGGCCGAGACGCCGCCAGTTACATCGGCACATCGGTGGGGTGGGTAACTGACTCGGTCAAGTCGCAAGTACCGATCGAGTTCCAGATTGAGCGAGCCCGCCGGATGGTGAAAGACCTGGTGCCGGACATCCGCAAGAACATGCATGTCATTGCCCAGGAAGAAGTTGAGATCGAGCGACTGGACAAGCAGATCGTTCAAACCACGGCTAAACTGGACCGTGACAAGATCGAGATCATGAAGCTGAAGACCGATTTGGCCACGGTTCAGCCCGTCTACAATTACGGGGGCCGTAGCTACCCGATCCAGCACGTGAAAGTCGAGTTGGCCAATCGTTTCGAGCGCTACAAGGCTCAGGATGCCACGCTGGCCAGTTTGAAGGATCTTCAGGCCGTCCGTCGCAAGAGCCTGGACGCCGCCCGCCAGAAACTGGACGGCATGCTCGATAACCGGCGCAAGCTCGAAGTGGACGTGGAGCAACTCGAAGCCCGGTTTAAGATGGTGGAAGTCGCCCAGACCATGAGCGACCGCAATATCGACGACAGTCAGTTGGGGCGAGTGAAGGACCTTATCGCTGACGTGCGTGCCCGGCTGAGCGTCACCGAACGGCTGGCCAACTCACAAATAGCGATCGAGGGTGACATTCCAGTCTCGGCGCCCGAATCGGAAAACATTGTCGATCAAGTCACTGAATACTTCGATGGTCCAAAGCCCGAAGCGCAAGTGGCTGATGCGCAGCCAGGCACGGCGCACTAAACGTGAAGCGCGAGTGAGTCGCAACGCGGGCAACAGCAGGGAGCGCGCCGCGGCTGATTATTCGAGCAGTGCCGTGAAGAAGCGGTCGGATGGGCGATCGAGACGCGCGTGCGCGATGGAACGAGAGAGCAATGGCGGCGACGTGGGGTACGGTTTGGCAATACATTCGTGGCGTTTGGCCGGCAGTGCCCCGGGCCGCCGCGGATCTGTGGAACCAGGTCGCCCAAGTGCGGCGTGGTTGTACACGCGAGGCAGGAAACCAGATCATGTTCGACTCGGCCAGACCCCTGACGACTGATTCGGCATCTTACGTACCATGGATCGAAAGTGCCGTGAAGAATCCAGGTAGCAAAACGCGTCTGCTGTTGTGGGTCGACGCAGTGGGCGGTTTTTTCGTCTGTCAGGACAGCGAAATCCGCCTGGGGCAAGCCGTGCCGGATGCCACGGTGGAAGTGCCCCTGCTGGCCGATCTGTCGCGGCACCATGCCACGATCCGCCGTGACGAGGAGGGCTATACGATCGAGCCCTTGCGCGACGTGTGGCTCAATCATCAAAAGATCGACTCGATAAGCTGGATCAACGATGGAAGCCTGATTGAACTGGGACCCGCTTTACAGTTGCGATTTCGCCGACCGCACCCGCTGAGCGCCACGGCGCGATTGGATTTTGTCAGCAACCACCGCACTCAGCCCTCGGCGGCGGCGGTGCTGTTGATGGCCGACACGTGCGTGCTGGGGCCAGGCGCGAATAACCACGTGGTCTGCCGCGATTGGCCGCACGACGTCGTGCTGCACCGGCAACACGGCGGATTGATTTGCCGCAGCAACAGCCCGCTGGAAGTGGACGGTCGCCGCTGCGGCCAATGCGGGCCCTTGACGCCGCGGTCTCGCGTGATCGGGGAGCAGTTTTCGTTCAGTTTGGAGGAAATCTGAGTTTAGGGTGAGGGGGCGTCGTGTCATAATCTCAGTGCGGGGAGAAATTGGCTTGCCAGACGGGGCGCTACCACCAAATTGCCGGCTGTGAACATGAACTACGATGACCTTTCACGGCCGCAGGAAAACTTACCCGGGCCTGGCCCGGGTATAGCCAGAGGGAAAGAGGCGGTTTTAGAGTGTCCAGAAGCAGTCGGGATTGACGTGTTCGGCCGTTTAGGGCCAGCCATCGGGCGCCGCTGGCTCAGTTTTGGCGCCGTGGTAATATCAACTGGCTTTGATAGAGTCTCTAAAAATGCTCTCGCGAATGGAAAACTCGGCCTTTACGCTAGAAGTGGTTGACGAACCGATGGACCCTCATGCGACACAAGCCGAAAGCGAATCGCCCCGCGGCGCACCGTTGAAGTTCACGTATGCCAACGGTGCCAAGCCGCTGGCCGGCTATACCATCAAGCGGGGTATCGGCCGCGGCGGTTTTGGCGAAGTCTATTTCGCCGTCAGCGACGGAGGCAAGGAAGTGGCGATCAAACTGATCCGCCACAATCTCGACGTCGAGCTGCGCGGCGTCACGCACTGTTTGAACCTGAAGCATCCCAACTTGATCGCTTTGTACGACGTCAAGCAGGATGAGCAGGGCAGTAGCTGGGTGGTGATGGAATACGCGACCGGCGAGTCGCTCGAAGATGTCATTCGCCGCCATCCCAACGGACTTGCGGACGACCAGGCCATCGATTGGATGCAAGGCATCGCGGCCGGCGTGGCGTATCTTCACGACCACGGTATCGTGCATCGTGACCTGAAGCCGGGCAATATCTTTCGCGACGACGGCCAGGTGAAGCTGGGTGACTACGGACTCTCGAAGTTTATCTCGTGCAGCCGCCGCAGCGGACAAACCGAAAGCATCGGCACGGTCCACTACATGGCGCCCGAAGTGGCCAACGGCCGTTACGGCAAAGAGATCGACATCTACGCGCTGGGCATCATCCTGTACGAGATGCTCACCGGACACGTGCCGTTCGAAGGCGAAAGCGTCGGCGAAGTATTGATGAAACATCTCACCGCCGAGCCCTCGCTAACCGAGGTGCCCCAGCCTTATCGCGACGTGATCGCGCGAGCGCTGGCCAAGGATCCGCTGCGGCGTTTTGCGAGCGTGGGCGAGATGATGAATGCCTTGCCGCCGCTGGCGGCCACGATCGGATACCGGCCGCCGATCAAGGAAACCCGCGCTGCCAACGAAGCCGAAATGGCCGCGGCCGCGGCCGCGGAGAACCCCCCTTCGCCGCCGCCCCCTCCGCCGCCGTCGCCTGGCGCGCAGAACATTTTTACCGGCGCCACCGCGATGGCCGCCGCCGCCGTGGTCGACGACGAACCGATCTGGCGGGCGATTCGCGACGGCTGGCGAAGCGTGCGCGATTCGTGGGACGGTTTCAACACGCCCGTCAAGGTGATCGTGGCCAGCGTGGCGTTTATCGCGCTGGTGACCAACGCCTCGTTGCTGCTGGAAATCGGGACGCCCGCGGTTTTGCTCTACGTGGTCTACCGGATCGTCCGCTCCGTGGTTTTGCAGCATGAAGCGCGCACTAAGGCCGCCGCGCAAATCGCCGCCGGCAATCCCGATGCTCGCCAACCGCAAGCCGCGCGTTCGACGGATCGCGAGCAAGCGGCCCAGCCGGCTCAGGCGGCGAATTTGCAACTGACGACGTATCGGCCAGCGACCGAATACACTGCCACTCCAGGCGCCGCGGCCGGCGATTGGCGCAAGGCGTCGCAACGCCATTGGAAACGCGGCTCGGGCCGGCGCTGGCGCGAACAGGCCGCGGCGGCGTTGGTGGTCAAATCGCCGCGCGAACGCGTCGCCGATCTGGCCGGTTCCATGATCCTGGCCGCCGCGATCGGCGCTGTGATGAGCCTCGTGGGTGTCGTGCTGCGCGGTGATGCGATCGAACAGGAACAATACGCCTGGCTCACCCTGGTCAGCGTCGTGGGCGCGTGGGCAATTCTGATTCCCGCCAAGCTGTGGGAAGGTACTTCGGGCGACCAGACTCTGCGCCGCGTGACGATGCTGGTGATTGGGTTGGGAATGGGCGGCGCTTCGTATGTTGCCGCCAACTACTTGCAGGTCAAGTTCCC
>JBGQHN010000082.1:0-14861 GCA_041497975.1 Planctomycetia bacterium
AGCTCGAGAGTTTCGCTCAGGATGCGGCTGGCGGCCTCAATCTCGTCGATCTGGGCCCAGGTGAGCCCGCAAGCCAGCAGGTACGACTCGAGTGCCTCGGTATACTCGCGCCGGCCACAATGCACGTCGGCCAGGTAATGGCGGTCCCAGTCGCGGTAAAAGCTGGCGTATTCGGCCGGTACGCCCATTTGGTGAACGAGCTGCAACAGCCGCCGCCGCCCGAGCGTGGCATCGTACAGCACGTCGGCCGCGTCGAAGACGATGGCGCGCACGGGCGCAGCGATGAGCGGCGCGGCCGCCGGCCCCTCACGCGCGCGAGCTGCGTGCGGCCCGATAGGGCCGTCGACGTCGAAGGCGGACCGCAGGGCGCCCATGGAGTTTCCAGAATCCTTTCTGCCATCGACGCGTTTGACGCGGCGCACGGCCGGCCGGGGCTTTTCAAGCGTGGCCGCTAGATGGGCGCTTTCGCGCGGTTGAGAACCGCCATGCGCTTGCGCAAATCGGGTTGGTTGTCTAAAAGGTCGGCAATCCGTTGCCAATCCCATTCGTGTGGACCCAAGGCCTCGTAGATGACCTGGGCGTGTTCCCAGTCTTCCTCGAAATCGACTTTCAACCGCAAGTCTTCCCGGTCGAGTTCGGGGGGCAAGGGAATCAGCCGCACGTTGAACAGCTCGGGATGGCCATACAAATATCCGGTGACGTGCTTGCGGTCCGCGGCGCGCCGGGCCTCGTGGTTGGCCCGGCGCAGCGCCTCGACCGAGCACCATTCGGCCAGCAAGCCCACTTGCGTCAAGATGGCTGGCCGGCCGTCGCCGCGGCAATAGCTGATATAGTCGCAATTGGGGTGCGCGTCGGCGGTGCTGACCAGGCGATCGATCAGGACCGGGTCCACGAAGGGATGGTCGGCACACACGCGGACCACGGCCCGCGCGTCGAAATCATCCAGCGCGGCGGCAAAGCGGGCCAGGGGATCGCGTCCGGCCGGGGCGAACACGGTCACGTCGGGCGGCACGAGCTGGCGAATGCCGTCGCCCCGATGCGGGCCGCAGAGCAACACGACCACGCCGTCCAGACGCTGGCAATCGGTGACGCGGCGAACGACCCATTCCAAGAGCGACTTGCCGCCCAGCTTGCGGCCGACTTTCGAATCGATATGTCCCGCGTCGAAGCAGACTTCGACGATTCCCAACGTATTGAGCATTTTGACTGCCTCGGTTCCATCCTGAGCAAGCGCGTGCTAGCGGCGCTTTTGGGCGCCTGGCGCGGGGAGTCTAGCAAGGATCGTCGCAGAGCGTCAATACAAGAGCGGGCTCGCTGGACAAGAGCCTGAGTTTGCCGCGATCGTGCGGCACTGGCGCGCCGGCGATAACGATTTTGCGCGGACGTGGCAGCCGAATCTGTCTTGGTCCGCCATGGCCGGGCCGCTACAATTCGCCGCCCGTCGCTCGACGCTCAAGTGATAGCACGGCAGAGCGACTTCATGGTTCACTCAGGCAAGGAGGCCGAAGGTGGAACGTTTACTGGTGACGGGAGTCGACTACCCGGTCGGCGCCAACCTGGCGCTGAAGCTGGCCGACCGCTGCGACGTATTGGGTCTGTACCATCGGCACGCCGTCGAATGCTCAGGTTTCGCAACGGCTCATTGGGACGCCCGCGACGGCGACGCGCTCGACCGACTGATTCACGGCTGGCAGCCGCAATGGGTCATTCACTGTTCGGCGCTGTCGGCATCGAGCTGGGACGCGCTCGACCGCGCGGCCCCGGCGGATGAGGAGCCAGGAGCAGTTGAGCGGCTGGTGGAAGTGTCGCGAGCGGCGGCGGCCAGGCTGACGGTCATTTCCAGCGACGTCATGTTCGCCGGGCCGCGCATGTTTCACGATGAGAATGCCCCGGCCAACAGTCCCTCGCCGCGTGCGATCCCGGTGCGTGCCATGGAGCGCGTGGCGGAGCAGGCAGGCGCGCTGGTCGTGCGAACGCATGCCTACGGTTGGAGTCCCGTGCCGGCGCACGCCGGTTTTGCCGAGCTGGCGTTCGAATCGCTGGCGGCGGGGATCCTGCCCAGCGCCGATGGCCGGCGGCACGCCACGCCGGTCCTGGCCACCGACCTTGCCGAGCTGTTGTGGCGCGCCTACGAGCTGCGCGCGCAGGGGCTGTACCATTTAGCGGGCGCGGAGCGGACGAGTTGCTGCGGGTTCGTGTCGCAATTGGCCGCCGCGTGCGGGCTGAGCGAGCCGCTCAGCCGCCAGGAAGCACCGCGGCAACCGCTGGCCTGGCACGACGAAACGTCGCTCAACAGTCGTCGCGCGCGGCGCTTGTTGGAAATGGCGACGCCGCTATTGCGCGAGGGGCTCAACCAGTTCGCCGAACAAGCCGAACGCGGCTGGCGCGATCGTTGGCGGGCCGCCGACCGCTCGGCCAGAGGGCACAAAGTCGCGGCCTGACGCTGCATCGGACAAAAGCGCGGAAGATCGAGCGGTACGCCGCTGGGTGGTCCTTATCGGCCGCCCGCCGGCAGCCCCAAGAGGTCATACAGCCGTGGGTCGGCCAGGCTGTCGGCAACCAGCGCCGCCCCGGCGAAATCGTGCCGCCGGCTATGGCCCGCCGGAACCGCCACCGCGATGGTGCCGGCCGCCACCGCCGCGCGACACCCGTTCTGGCTATCTTCGAGGACCAACAATTCTCGCGGCGCAAGACCGAATCGGCGGGCGGCCAAGAGATAGATTTCCGGGTGCGGTTTTCCTTGGCGGATGTCGTCGCAGGTAAGCATGAAGGAAAATCGCGGCGCCAATTCGAATCTTCCCAGCACGGTAGCGGCGAAACTGGGACCGCTACTGGTGGCAATCGCCTTGGGAATGGCCGCGCGTTCCAACTCGGCCAGCAACTCGTGAAGGCCGGGCATGACCTCGAGTCGCTCGTTGAGCAGCGTGGCGAAGATTTCGTCGGTCTCGTCCGATAATTCTGCGACGGACGACTTTAGCGCGTGGGCGTCGATCATCAATTGCAAGGCGACGTCCGCCGGCCGGCCCATCATCGCGTCGAGCAGCTCGGGCGTGAACAACTTGCCGCGCCGCCGCAGGATCTCGCCGCCGACTTCCTGGTACAAGTCTTCGGTATTGAACATCAAGCCGTCGAGATCGAACACAACGGCTCGTGGTCGGGTGGGTTGGGACATGCCAGGCTGCGGTTCACGCGCGGTCGAAGAAGCCAAAACCGGCCAAGAGTCAGTTTACGGTGCCGGTATCGTGACCGCCAAGGGCAGGCCCGCGCTGGCCCTATCCCCAGGTGCCGGCAGGAAGCGGTTGGCTGCACGGCGGACAGCCGGGCGCCTGGCCAAGTCGCGGCGGCCGATGGCCCGAGGAGTCGTTGGCGCCGCGCCGCACTCGACGCACGAGCGTTCCAGCCTGGCCGTACGCCCTCACGAAAGAGCGTCCCAAGATTCCGCGATTCGAAGCGACAATCCGGTTGACCGAGTACTGGTGGGTTGCCCAACTCGAGGTCGCCCGGGTCGCGGGTCCCAGGAAATCGACCCACTCGATCTGGGATTCCGCGTGGAATTGCTCGAACAAATGATATCGGAGCATTTGTCCCGGCGAAAACCGGCGGAACGTTTCGTCATAGCCCACCTTGAGCGACGAGTACACGCCCTTTGCCACCCAACCGTATTCGAAGGCAATCGGCCGCCCGCCGTGCTCGAGCAAAGTCAGGCTCAACTGGCCCCAGGCCGCCAATTGACGCGATTGACTCAGGTAGAACTCCCATACGCCAGGCGTTCTGAACACGTCGCCTTGTGCCCGACCTTTCCACCCGCCGGCTTCTATTTCGAAACACTCTCTCAAGATCGGCGCCACGTGCTGGGGCGACAAGTTATCGAAGCGCACCAGTCTTGTCGGCCCACTTTGTTCGGCGCGCGCGCTTGCCTTGCGCAGTTGACGACGGTGGTTGGCCGACCGGTTGGCCAGGTATTCGCTCCAGCCGCGTTCAATTTGAACCAGATCGATCGCGAATCTCTCGCGGGCCGCGACCGCTCGGCCTAGGCGCCTGCCGGCCAGCAGAAACGCTTGCCAGCGACTTGCCCCGCCGAGCAATGCGTCGAACCATAATAGCCGCCAGCCGCATTGCCCGGCGGCCTTCCATAGCAATTCGCAAACCGTCTCGACGTCGGACTGGGGATCCAACAGCAGGTCGCCCGCAGGCGACCAGGCATTCGTTGGCAGACCGCCGAGCTTACACCCGAATGCGGATCGCTCGACGAGCGGCAAGGCGCCTACCCATTGGCCGTCGTGTTCCACGACGAGCGCCGTGAACGGTCGCTCGGCGGCGAAGCATTCGCACCACAGCGTTAGCAGTTCGGCCCGCGCCGTGGGCAGCGTGATCTCGCTGCGCCGCCACAGATCGTCCCACGCTGGCGCGACCCGGCCGAGCGCGTCCAACGATTCCAGCCGTTTGACAACCATGTGACCCATGAAAGTGCCGTCCAGCGCCTGCGTAGAAGTCCCGGCGCAAGCATGGCATTTTTTTGCCCTTGCCGTCGGGTGATTCTTGCGAACGTTCGACGTAACCGGAGGCGCCGGGGCTGGCGGTCACGCCGAGCAATCGGCCAGGGACGAGATCAGTTCGGCCAGGATCATGCTCGTGGCCCCCCAAATGCGCTGCGATTGCCAGCAAAAACAGGGGGCAAAGAACCGCAGGCCTCGCTGCGAGCGTTCCGTGCGGCCGGTATTGGCCGGATCTGCCAGATGCGCGAGCGGCACTTCCAGCAGGCGGTCCACCTCCCGCCGGCTGGGGTTCCAGAGGGGCGCAGCCTTGACCGCGCCCACCCAGGGAATGACCTGGTAGTTGCTGGCAAACAAATAGAGAGTCGAGAGCTGCCCCAGCACGTCGATGTCGTCGGCCGGCGCGCCAAGCTCTTCGCTAAACTCGCGCAGTGCCGCCTCGCGGCTGTTCTCGCCTGGCTCGATCAAGCCGCCGGGAAGGCTGACCTGTCCGGCGTGGTCCGGCATGTGAACGGTTCGCAAGGTGAGCGGGACGTGCCACTGACCGAGGCTCGGGTACAACAGAACCAGCACGGCGGCCGGCCGGGCGTGCGAAGGGGCCGGACCCAGATGTCGCCCAAAACTCAATTCCGGCTGATAGCGAGCCTGCGCGACCCAGCCGGGCAACGGTTGCCGAAGTCGGGCGGCCAATCGCTCAGGTAGCTCGGCGTCGAGAGTTGACATCTTCGCTCGATCAGAAACACCAACATCGGGCATCAGCCGCACGGAATCCCGCCGCGCCATATTAACCCGCCGCGCTCGCGAGGGAAATGACAACCGGCTTTGACAACACAATTGCCTCGAGTGCTTCACGGGCGTGTCGAATCTCGCTCACTCGCGCTTGGACCTGGCGTCGCGGCGCGCTTTAAACGATAGATGGCACAGCTGGAATTGATCGGCCCCACGCGTTCGAGATTGAGCGCGGGATAAGCCGACGTAAGCACGTAGTCGGCGCCAAACTCGGCGCCGAGCGCTTCGAGCCGGCGCGATCCCAGCTCGGCAAGGCTCTCGCGCCATCTGGTTGGGCTGCCGGGCGGCGCGGCGTGGATCTTCGTTAACCGTTGCCACCAGCGGACGATGCTTTCGGCGTCCTGGGGAATGTCCTTGCGGTTGACGACCTCCGCCCGTCCGGCGTACCAGCGAAACGTTTGCGACAATCGAGGCGTCAAAAAGACGGCCTCCGGCGCGGTTTCGCGAGCCGCCCATCGGCACATCTCTCGCCAGGCTTCGAGATTCACAATGCTCGCGTCAGCCGGGGGCCGCGGATCGAGATGCCGCCGCCACAGAATGTCGCCCAGGTGGCAACCCGCGACGGCCATGGCCGCGATCAACCCCAAGGTGTGCCAACGCGGCCGCGCTGTCTGCCACCCGTACAAAATCAAACAGGCTGCAAGCGCCGCTCCGACGCTTGCCATCACATCACTCAAGCGGAACCAGTAATATCGCAACAGGGCGGCCGCCAGGTCGGCATCCAGCGGCACCAGCAGGCTGATGGCCATGCCCACGGCCGCGATTCCGATGGCCGCGGCCACCAGCGCCCGCAATCGCGCAAACTCGCCGCCAGGCGGAGCGACATAGACGAGCCCCGCCAAAGCCGCGATCAGCAATAGATGTCGCGCGATAAACTGCGGCGGAAACTGCGCCGGCGACAGATGATGGTAGAGACGCTCGAACACGTAGATGCGGTTTGCCTCGCGAACGACCTCGGCCGGCGCGCCCCAAGTGAGTTCGAGCGCGGGCACCAGGCCGGGCAGCGCCAGCAGCAGCCCGCCGGCCAAGGCTGGCATAAGTCTCCAGAACGACGGCGCCTCACGGCGCGACAGCCAGGCGACCAGCGCGGCGACGACCGACCAGCCGCCGATAATCACGTGAAACGACGAGGCGGCGCCAAACAAGAGCACGGCCCCGCGCCACCGGTCGCGCACCAGCGACTCAAGTCCCAACAGCACGAGCACGTAGGCGAAGCCTTTGGCCTCGACGCCCCCGATCACCCACTCGCCGGCCATGTGCAACCGCTCGTTCATTGCCACGAACAGCGCGGCCGAAAGCACGGCGTACATGCGACCGGGCACCAGCGCGACGCTCAGGCGGCGCCAGGCCCAGGCCAACAGTCCCCAGGTCAAGATCCGGCCGCACCAGGCCATCGCCGGAAACGACATCCACCGCGACAGCCATCCAAACGTCCAATAAAAAACTTGTTGGGCGTCGGCGGTGCCGCAGAAAAAGTCGTTCGCGCACCAGGCGGGGTCCCAATAGTGCCTGGCCTTGCTCAGGTAGTGCGGCTCGTTCACCTCGGGCGCTGCCCAGGCGCCTTGGATGAAGAACACCAGAAAGATGAGGCCGACTTCGCACGCGGCCCACGGGCGAGACGAGCGGAAACGCTGGGAATCGTCAATGGCCGAATTGCACATATCGCAGTTCAGCCTAGCTGGGCCCGGCGGCAATAACCAGTGTGTTCAGGCGACCCCTTGCGTCGGGCTTCGTTCGACGCCTATATTCCCAAAGGCTCAATTCCTCCTGACTCGCGGGTGCAATTGATGACGGCTCCCTCGCCTGGAAAGCTTCTGCGCGACGCGGTCGCGGATACGACCATCCAAGTGCCCGGCGCGTTCAACGCGCTGGCCGGGCGGCTCATCGAACAGGCCGGCTACGACGCGATCTACTTCTCTGGCGCGGCATTTTCAGCCGGCACGCTGGCCATGCCCGACGTGGGATTATTCACTTTGACGGAGTTGGCCCAGCACACCGCATATTTGACCCGCCGCGTGAAGCTGCCGGTCATCGTCGACGCCGACACTGGTTTTGGCGAGGCGTGCAACGTCGAGCGAACAGTGGCCGAGCTGGAGGCGGCCGGCGCCGCGGCCATCCAGCTCGAGGACCAGGTGCTGCCCAAGCGTTGCGGACACCTGTCGGGAAAAAGCCTGGTCGAGCCCGAGGCGATGTGCGCCAAGCTGCGGGCCGCGGTGGCCGCGCGAAGCGACTCGAACCTGGTGCTGCTGGCGCGAACCGACGCCCGCGACGCGCTGGGGCTCGACGAGGCGATCCAGCGGGCAAAGCGCTATCTCGACGCCGGCGCGGATTGGATTTTTCCCGAGGCACTGGCCGACGCCAAGGAATTCGAACAATTCGCCGCGGCGATCGACGCGCCGCTGGTGGCCAACATGACCGAATTCGGCAAGAGCCCGCTGCTTTCGCTCGACGAGCTGGCCGAGATGGGCTATGCCGTCGTGCTCTACCCGGTCACGCTGTTGCGCACCGCCATGAAAGCGATCGAAGCGGCCCTGGCGGTAATCGCCGACGAGGGCACCCAGGCGGAGTTGCTCGACCTGATGCAGTCCCGCCAGGAGCTGTACGATTTGCTAGGATATAGCGACTACGAAGCTCGCGACCGGGCGAATTTTTCCGGCAAGCCGCCGAGCTGACGTTGGGCGGCCACGCGCGGCTGAGCCGTTCACGGCGCGTACACAGCAAAGAGGATCTCCATGGTCGAACCGATCTATAGTCCTGGCTTGGAAGGCGTCATCGCGGGCGAAACCGCCATCAGCACCATTACCGGCGGCCTGCAATACCGCGGGTACTCGATCGAAGACCTGGCCGCACACGCTACGTTCGAGGAAGTCGCATACTTGCTGTTGCACGGCGAGGTTCCCGACGCGCGGGCCCTGGCCGCTTTCCGAAATCGGCTGGCCGCGAGCGCTTCGATTCCGCCGGCCATGGTCGATTTTCTAGGCAAGATTCCCGCCGGCGTGCCGATGATGGACATCCTGCGCACAGGCGCAAGCGCGCTTGCGCATTGGGATCCCGACGCCCCCGACAACAGCCATGAAGCCAACCTGCGCAAGGCCGAACACCTGCTCGTCCAGTTGCCGATCGTCATGGCGGCCCGCTTTCGATTGGCCAAAGGCCAGCGGCCGGTGGCCTACAACCCTAAGCTGTCTCTGGCGGGCAATATCTTGTGGATGTTGTTCGACAAAGCCCCTACCGAGCGGCTGACCAAAGCGATGGACGTGTCGCTCATTCTGTACGCCGAGCACGAGTACAACGCCTCGACGTTTGCCGCGCGCGTGGTCAGCTCAACGCTGTCCGACCTGCACTCCGCGATCACCGCGGCCATCGGCGCACTCAAGGGTCCGCTGCACGGCGGCGCCAACGAAGCGGTGATGGAAGTGCTCAAGGAAGTGGGCACCGCCCAGCGGGCCGAGGCCTGGATTCGCGAGGCCCTCAAGCAAAAGCGGCGGATCATGGGTTTCGGCCACCGGGTGTACAAGACCGGCGATCCGCGGGCCGCGTACTTGCGCACGTTGTGTCGTGAACTGGCGGCCGAGACCGGCAACCAGGACATGGAAGCCATGGCCGACACGATCGAGAGCATCGTGCAAAGCGAAAAGAAGCTGCCGCCCAATCTCGATTGGCCTAGTGCCCGCCTGTATTACTACATGGGCCTGGACGTCGATCTGTACACGCCACTGTTCGTGCTCAGCCGCGTGGTGGGCTGGAGCGCGCACGTGATCGAGCAGCTCGACAACAACCGGTTGATTCGGCCGCGCGCCAACTACACCGGTCCCGCGCCTAGAAAATTTGTCCCCATCGAGAAGCGTTAGCAGACCGTTGAAAAATGGGACTGGCTCCGAGCCAGACCGCGCGAGATTCGCGAAAGACCTGGTCCGCGAGGTGCCTGTCCCAATCTTTCAACACGCAGCTAGCCTCGGCGCGAGCTTCGTTCGTGCCCGCGCTCGGACACGAGAGCAGCGCGGTCTCAAAACGGCAATTCGCGGCCGATGCCTTGCTCGCGGGCCAACTGCAAGAGCTTTCCTCCCAGCGCGACGTCTTCAATCGCCAGACCAACGGATTTGAACAGCGCAATGCTCTCGCGCGTGTTGCGGCCGGTGGCGCGGCCGGCGACGACGTCGGCCAGGTCGACGGCCCGCGACCAATCGAAAACCCCTTTCTCGAGGGCGTCGCCGAAATCGCCGGCCTCCGCCTGGCAGGCCTTGGCGCTGTCGCACACGATGTTGTCGGCCCGGCGGATCACGGTGCTGTCGATTTCGGCCTTGGTCAACCAATTCGATCCGACGGCACATACCAGCGTTCCTTCGGACAGCCAGTTCCCGTCGAAAACCGGCTCGCGGCTGGACGTGGCGGTGACCACGATCGGCAGGTCTTGGGTGGCTTCCTGCGGCCGATCCACCGGGCGCACGTCGATGCCCAACTGGGCCGACATCCGCTCGGCAAAATCGTTTCGCTTCTTCTCATTGCGGCTATAGACGTAGGCCACGTTGATCGACCGCACTCGGGCGACCGCCGCCAGTTGGCTTTGCGCTTGCCAGCCAGCGCCAAACAGGCCCATTTCAGTGGCCTGCGGATCGGCCATGGCCTCGACCGCCACGCCGGTGGTGGCGCCAGTGCGAAGCTGGCCCAGCTTGTCGGCTTCGATCATGGCAACCAGTGCGCCCGACGTGTCGTAAAGTCCCACGTGAAACAGGGCCTTCGCGCGGGTCGTCGTATAGCACTTCCAACCAACCAACCCCAAGTAAGCGGCCGAGGCGCTCATCGAGTGCAAAATGATCCCCGGCGCTTGCACCCGATTGCGCGGAATGTTATCGGCTTCGCCGCTGGCCAACCGGCGAAAGGCTTCTTCGCAGACTTCGATCGCGATCTCGATATTGAGCAACCGCTCGACGTCGGCTTCGGTGAGATAAATGGCCGTCATGATCCGACTCGCAAGGATGCTCCGTTGCCCCGACTGCCACGCTCGCTCGCCATCATTCTACTGGTTTTCGATCGCCGAGATGTTCTTGAACTCGTCCTTGAGTGCCCGATACAGGTTTTGGTAGATGCCGAAGGCCTGGTCGTGGTATTTGGTTGCGCGTTTGTTGTTGGGCGTTTCGCCGACGACGCGAATCGTTGCGCGGCATGCCTCTTCGACATTTTTGAAGGCCCCGGCGCCGACGGCCGCCAGCAAGGCCACGCCGTAGGCGGGCCCCTCCTCGGCGTTGAGCGTGACGACTTTCTGCCCGAACACGTCGGCTTGGATCTGTCGCCACAGGGGACTTTTGGAACCGCCGCCCGAAGCGCGTATCTGTCGCACCGGAACGCCCAACCCTTGGATGATGACCAGGCTGTCGCGCATCGCGTAGCTGACGCCTTCCAGAATGGCTCGGACCATGTGCCCGCGGGTATGGGCCAACGTCAAGCCGACAAAACAGGCCCGCGCGTCGGGGTCGGCGTGCGGCGTTCGTTCGCCGGAAAGGTATGGAAGGAAGAGCAATCCTTCGCTGCCGGGCGGTATTTTGGCGGCCTCGGCGGTAAGAATCTCGTACGGGTCGACCTTCGATTTCTTCGCCGCCGCGAATTCGGCCTGACACAAGCGGTTGCGAAACCATTGCAAGCAGCCGCCGCCTGACAGGCTGACGCCCATCATGTGCCACTTGCCGTGCACCGCGTGGCAGAACGTGTGCAAACGTCCGGCCGGGTCGACCTCGACGGTATCGCTGTGGACGAACATGATGCCCGAGGTGCCGATCGACGTGGAAAGCGTTCCGCGGCTCACGACTCCGTTGCCCACGGCGCCGGCGGCGCAATCGCCAGCCCCGCCGACCACGGCGCAGGTCGTCGACAGTCCCAGCGCCGCGGCCGCTTCCTTGGTCAAGTGGCCCGTGACTTCCTCGCTCTCGAAACAGTCGGCCAGCAGCGAGCGGTCCAGTTCGAGCTTATCCAAGAGCTCGCGCGACCAGTCGCGCCGCGCCACGTCGAGCAGCAACATGCCGCTGGCGTCGCTGACGTCGGTGGCGAATTCGCCCGTCATCCGCCGCCGCACGTCGTCCTTGGGCAGCAGCACCTTGACGGTCTTTTCGAAGTGCCGCGGCTCACGGTTGCGCAGCCAGAGGATCTTGGGGGCCGTGAAACCCGTCAGCGCCGGGTTGGCCACCATGCGAATCAGCTCCGCGCGGCCCCCGGCGCGGCGCTCCATCTCCTCGCACTCGGCCGCCGTCCGCTGGTCGTTCCACAACAAGGCCCGGCGAATCACGCGATTGCGCTTGTCGAGAAAAACCGACCCGTGCATCTGCCCCGACAGCCCGATGGATTTGACCTCCGCCGGCTTGAGCCGGGCCTGCTTGACCACCGCGCGCACCGTCTTGACCGTCGCCCGCCACCAGTCTTCCGGATCTTGCTCGCTCCATAGCGGCTTGGGGTGATACGAGGGGTACAGGCTGGTCGCTTCAGCAAGAATCTTTCCCCGTTCGTCGATGGCGAGTGTTTTGGTGCCCGAGGTGCCAATGTCGATGCCCAGAAAAATACTCATGGTGCGCCGGCTGGAAAGTCTGACAATCGGGGAATGCGAGAACTCGCGCATTAGCGTGCGGATTGTACCCCGACCGCCAAGCCGCTGGCAACCGCCGGGCGGACAGCGGTTGGCGGCGGTTGACCGGAAGCGACGCCGGACCCTACGATTCAGGTGGACGTCCGCAGTTCGTCGTATTTTCCTTGATTTCCGCCGATCTGTTAAGCGCGTGGGAGAGATATGCCAAGGTGCATTGATTGCCGCTGTTGGCTGGGCTGGTTGCTGGCCGCCGCCGCGGCAGTGGGTTGTTCCTCGAACGAGAAACCCGTTTCCACAACCAGCGACGCCAAGCCGAGCGCTATCCAGCTAAAACTGCTCGTTGTCGACGACTCGCGCATGGCCGCGGCCATCGACCGACTGCGGGCCGAATGGAATGCCCGCGCCGGCGTCACGCTCTCGATCGAACAAAAGACCGACGCAGAGCTTGTCGCTGCGGAAACTCCGTGCCAAGGCGCCGATGCGATTATTTATCCTAGCGGGCACCTGGGACTGCTGGTCGAGCGCGGTTGGATCGCGCGCTTGCCGGCCCAGTACATGAATCATCGCGAGCTGGCCTGGTCCGACACGTTCGAACTGCTGCAGATCGCCGAGACCCGCTGGGGTCAAATACCGTATGCGGTTCCATTCGGCTCGGCGGTGTTGACTTGTTATTACCGCGCCGACTTGTTCGAAAAATTTCACAAGCGTCCGCCGCAAACGTGGTCGGAGTATCGCGAGCTGGCGCAGTTCTTCGCGCGCCGCGAAAACCTGGGCGATGCGGCTCCCTCCGAGGAAATCCGGTGGTTTGGTTGCATCGAACCGCTGGCCGAAGGCTGGGCCGGCCGCGTGCTGCTGGCGCGCGCCGCCGCCTATGCCAGGCACCGCGACCACTATTCCACGCTGTTCAATATCGACACCATGGAGCCGCTCGTCGCCACGGCGCCCTTTGTCCGCGCGTTGGAAGAGCTGGTCGCCGATGCCGAGCTGGGCCCGCTCAATCCCTTGCAAACCGATCTCGACGCCGCGCGCCGCGAATTTCTGGCCGGGCATGCGGCCATGGCTCTGAGCGTGCCGGGGCACTCGGCCGCGGGCGACCTAAAAGCCGACCAGGCCGCCGCCGGGCCGCCCACGGGATTTGCCGAGTTGCCGGGCTCGCAGAAGGTCTATAACTTTGCCGGCGGAACTTGGGAGAATCGCAAGTCGGACGAAAGCCCTCATGTCCCGTTGTTGGGTTTTTCGGGTCGCCTGGGCTCGGTGGTCTCCGAGTCGCCGCATGCCGATGGCGCGTTTCAACTGCTGGCCTGGCTGGCGGGCCGCGAGTGGGGTGCCACGGTCGGTAGCGCCAGCCCCGCCACGACGCTGTATCGGCGATCGCAAGTCCGCTCGCCGCAACCTTGGCTCGATCCGCTGACCGACCAACAAGCGGCGCGGCAATACGCCGGCGCGGTGCAAGACGCGCTGGGCCGGCAAGCTTATTTGTCGGCCCCGCGCATTTTCGGGCAAGAAAAATATCTGGCCGCATTGGACGCGGCCGTGCAGCAGGCCGTCAGCGACCAAAAGTCCCCGCAGGGCGCCCTGTCGGAAGCGGCCGAACAATGGAAGAAGATCACGGCCGAAGTCGGCCTCGATGCCCAGCGCAAGGCCTATCGACAAAGCCTGGGCCTCGAACCGTAATCGGTCGTCCCGCTCTGTTTCAAGCGTCAGTGACAACGGTTCGCTCGTCGCGAAGCGAGTTGCGGCGCGCAAAATTGAACGCTGGATGAACACCAGAACTGTTCGATTTTTCAAATTGGGCCCCTGCGGGCTTGTCCGACTGCTGTCCGATACTGCAGTCCGTGGCGGGGGTCAACTTCCCCGACGCCAAAGGCGTCGAAGATAATGTCGAAGATAATAGGGACTCCTTGAACACGCGTCCGCCTGGACAATTCGCGGTGGCGTTTTTAGAATGGCACATCCGCCGGCCGCCCGCTGGTTGGCTGGTTGGCGTTTTTTTTGCGAATATGGGGCGGTAGCTCAATTGGGAGAGCGCTGCGTTCGCAATGCAGAGGTCGAGGGTTCGACTCCCTTCCGCTCCACTCTTGCAGCCCGTTGACACCCGTTGTCAACGGGCTGTTTTCGCGCCGGGCATTCTAGCCCTAGCGGCATGAATCTGCCGTCCCCATAGCTCGGCGTCATGTGTCGTCGGTTCGTATCGCGATAGGATCATCCGTGTACGATACGTTCGCCTCGCTGTCGTCGAGCGTTAAACACGATTGCGACGTTGGCACGGATGCGGGATGAGGCTTCGTGTGAAGAAGCGAGTCGACACCATACGTGCTCACGTTGTACCAGAAGTGTTCGTTTTTGAAGTGGTGCAACCGATGATTGCGCCAAATGCGCTTGAACAAGGCATTTCGCGGAACGTGAGAAGTATGGATCAAAAGATGAACCCACTCGTACCAAAGTAGCACGAGCCAGGAAGCGGCCACTCCAGTCATCGCCTGAGGTCGGGCGAGCAACGGAAAGAAGATCATCGGCAGTCCGACGGCATAGAGAATGACAGCCACGGGAGGATTGATGGCGCGCTCCATATGCCAGGGGTCGCGATGATGAGCGCGGTGCACCAGCGCAACGAGCGATTCGCGGCTCCGATTAAGAACCTTAGGGGGACGGTGAAGCAAATACTTGTGGCTCAGATATTCCTGAAATGGAAAAACCACGACGACCCCTGCCGCGATCAATAAATCCGTTGGGTGCCATTGGCCCAGCGCCACGCGTATCGAACATGACACAACCACGCCAGCCAACAGCATTTGTTCCCAGAAGAAGCCGCAGAACAGCTTCCAAGCTTGCCAGAGGCTACATGGCGGCCCAAAACCACGAACTATCGGGCGATTGAGTGTTTCCTCCAAGCCCGGTCGCGTCAGCCGAGCCGTAAGCCCGAGCGCCAACGCGGCAAAGATCAGATACGCAACTCGACCGTGCCAGGAGCTAAACATGATCTCGTTATAGCGGGTACGGATGCACAA
>JBGQHN010000083.1:0-14787 GCA_041497975.1 Planctomycetia bacterium
CATCCCTTTCGTGCGCGCAGGCGTCGACGCCGACGAGGTCGCGGAACGCCAGATCATCGACCATCCTTGGGTTCAGCGGCTCCGCCAGATTCACCAATTGCAGACGGCCTGGTGGGTCTTTCCCACCGCGGAGCACACGCGTTTTCAACACGTCATCGGCGTAATGCACCTGGGCAGCCGGGCCGTGGCCGCCCTGTACGATAGTCTGCGCGAGGTCTGCGGCGATGTTCCCAGCCGCGGATACGTCGAGTCGCTGGTGCGGATGGCTGGCTTGTTGCACGACGTCGGCCATGGGCCGTTTGGGCACTTTTTCGACGATCATTTTTTGCGCGGCTACGGCCTGAGCCACGAAACGCTCGGCGGCGCGATCATTTGCGACATCCTGGGCGACTCGTTGCGCCGCATTCGCCGAAATCCGAACAGCCGGCTCGAAGCGGGCGAGCGACTCGATCCGCGCGAGATCGCGTTTCTGATCGCGCGGCCCAAGCCCCAGGAGAAGCCGGACGAAGCGCCGCGTTGGTTGCAACTGTTGCGCAGCCTGTTCAGCGGAATCTACACGATCGACAACATGGATTTCGTATTGCGCGACGCGTACATGTCAGGCTACAACGCGCGGGCGTTCGATATGGAGCGGCTGTTGCATTACAGTTTTTTCACTCGCCAGGGGCTCACCATTCACGCGCGCGGCATGGCCGCCCTGGTCAGCTTCATGAGCGTGCGGGCCGACTTGTTCCGCACGATCTACTTTCATCGCACCGTGCGTGCGATCGACTTGACGCTGGCCGATTTGTTCGCCGACGCCAAGGAGTTTTTGTTCCCCGGCAATCCGCGCGAGCACATGGACGAGTATCTGCGCTTTACCGAGTGGTCGCTGTTGGTCGACGTGGCCCGCTGGAAGGAAAGCTCCGACGCGCGCAAGCGGGCATTGGGCGACAGGTGGCGGGCATTTTTGAATCGGCAGATCCCCTGGAAAATGGCCTGCCAGCGGAATCTCGTGTTTGGCGCAGGCGAGGCCGAGCGCAGCAGCATCTTCAGCCACGCCGACTTCGTCGAGCGGGCCTTGCGGGCCAATTTGCCCGCGTCGCTGGCCGACTTGCCGTTGCGCGTCGATTTGGCGCGACATATTCATCGCCCCGACACGCGTGGGCCGATCATGGGTCAGAATTTTCTCTGGGACCCGGCCCGCGATGAACCTCGGCCCCTAACGGACGATCAGTTATTCCGGCAGATGCCTTTGAGCCATCGCATTTGCCGGATTTATGCGCAGGACGAGTCATACGCCGGGCAATTAGCCGCGGCGCTAGATGCCTTAATTGGCCCCGGCGGGAGCGACGATTTGACGAACATGTGATTGCGGGGTTGCTAGCGCTCGATAAGCCCAGGGAAGGCCTTCGCTCGGCTTGCTTGGGGCGCAAACATTTCTACTTTCCCGTCGGCGGCTTCAACGATTCGAGCTTCGCGGCGATGTTCTCCAGCGAATACTCTTGGGCCGCGATCTGGCCCTCGACGTCGATGAGCACATAGGCCGGCACGGGCGAAATGCCAAATCGCCGCGGGACGTCGGTGTTTGCGCAAAACCCAACCTGAATCCCGAACCGATTCCGCCGCCAAAGCGTCCTGTCTAAGTCGGACGTTCGACATGAAATATTGTCGAGCGGCTGGCGGAATATCGGCCTCGAACCGTATCATGTCGCCTGGCGGGCCTGCGCTCAGCCACTATCGTTTGTCCGTGAGACGCTCAGGTTCGAAATATGCCCGATTATACCTTCTACGACAACCCGCTCGTCGACCGCTACGCCTCGCCCGAGATGGCGGCTCTGTGGGGGCCGCAGCGAAAATTCAGCACCTGGCGGCGGTTGTGGGTAGCGCTGGCCGAGGCCGAGGCCGAACTGGGTCTGCCGATTTCAAAAAAGCAGCTCGACCAACTGCGCGCGCACGTCGACGACATCGATTTCGACAAGGCGGCCGAGTACGAGCGCAAGCTGCGGCACGACGTGATGGCCCACGTGCACGCCTACGGCGACGTTTGTCCCGCGGCCCGGGGGATTATCCACCTGGGCGCGACTAGTTGTTACGTCACCGATAACACGGACCTCATTTTGATGCGCGAAGGGCTCGCGCGGCTGCGCGATCGCCTGGTGGGCGTCATCGACAGCCTGGCCGCGTTTGCCCAGGCGCATCGCAGCCTGGCCTGCCTGGGTTTCACCCACTTGCAGCCGGCGCAGCCCACCACGGTCGGCAAACGGACCTGCTTGTGGATTTATGATCTCGTGCAAGACCTGGGCGAATTGGAACATCGCATCGGCCAACTCAAAGCCCGAGGCGCCAAGGGCACGACCGGCACGCAAGCCAGTTTCCTGCAGCTCTTCGACGGCGATCACGCCAAAGTTCGCCGGCTCGACCAACTCGTCGCCGAAAAGATGGGCTTTGCCGCCAGCTATCCGGTCACCGGCCAAACCTATTCGCGCAAAGTCGACGCGCAAGTCGTCGACGTGCTGGCCGGCATCAGCGCGAGCGCGCACAAAGCCGGCACGGATTTGCGGCTGCTGCAAGGCCGCAAGGAAATCGAAGAGCCCTTTGAGACCGACCAAGTCGGGTCTTCGGCCATGGCTTACAAGCGCAATCCAATGCGCGCCGAACGGATGTGCGGCTTGGCTCGATTCGTCATCAGCCTGCAATCGAGCACGGCGGCCACGCTGGCGACGCAATGGATGGAGCGCACGCTCGACGACAGCGCCAATCGCCGCCTGGTGATTCCGCAAGCGTTTTTGGCGGTCGACGCGATTTTGATGCTGTATCAGAACATTGCCTCGGGCCTGGTCGTCTATCCGAAAGTGATCGCCCGCCATTTGCAGGAAGAGCTGCCGTTCATGGCCAGCGAGGCGGTGTTGATGGCGGCGGTGGCTGGCGGCGGCGACCGCCAGGATTTGCACGAGCGGATTCGCCGTCACAGCCAGGCTGCCGCCGCGGTCGTCAAAGAGCAAGGCGGCGCCAACGACCTGCTGGAGCGGCTGGCGGGCGACCCGGCGCTGGCCGGCATTGACTTGGGCGAGGCGCTGGATCCGGCGAAATTCATCGGCCGCGCGGCGGAGCAAGTCGACGAGTTTGTGTCCGAAGTCATCGGGCCGATTCGCCAACGTTACCCCAAGGCGCTCGAGCAAAAAGCCGAAGTCCGCGTGTGACGCTCGCCGCGGCCGGCAAAGCGTGCACCTGCAACCGCCGTCACCAACGGCATGTCGAAAAATTGGGACAGGCACGTCGCGGACATGGTTCTTCGCGGGTTCCGGGCAATCTGGCTCGGAGCCAGTCCCATTTTTCGACCACTTGCTAGACCAGGTCAAGCTTTCGCGTCGGTCGCTTTTGCACTCGGCAATCGGCGCAGATGCCCGTGAAAATCAAGCGATGGCCCGTGACGCGGAACTGGTGCTGCTGCGCGAGCGCTTCGCCGATTTGGGCGACTTCGTCGCTGTGAAACTCGATCAGCTTGTTGCACTTTTGACAGTGCATGTGGTCGTGCTGCGGGTAGCCGTAATCGTGCTCGTAGACGGTTCGGCCGCCGAGCGTCATGCTTCGCAGCAACCCGGCGTCGACCAGTTCGCTCAGCGTGCGATAAACGGTGGGGCGACTGACGCGGCGCCCCGCCGCCACGCTGCTCAAGTGGAGCATCAGGTCTTCGGCGTCAAAGTGATCGTGGCGGCGAAAAACTTCCTCGACGATGATGCGCCGCTGCTGCGTGATGCGCTTGCCGCGGCTTTGCAAGAATTCTTCAAACCGTTCCCGCGGCGCCAGCGCGACCTGCACGGTTCCCAGTGAAAAATCTTGATCCATTGTCGAACCATGGCCTGCCACTTCGTGGCGGGCGCGCAAAAGTGATTTCGCCCGAGGGGCGAATGCAGACGGCTCGGGCGCAGAATTGATAATGATTATTGATTCTAGAGGAAACGCTTGCGATTGCAAGTCGCCGCCGCAGGGTTAAAAAGTAACAATCGGGCTTGGAGTTTAGAGATTTGGTGCGTCGTCGCTTCGCTCGACGCATCCCTACGTTTGGACAAGCCACTCGTGGCAATCCGCCCCGGGCACCCTTATGCGATTTCGTCCAATAACCGGTCAATCGCCGTGTTGAGCTTGTCTTCCGTCTCGTAGGTGCCGTTGAGGATCGCGCTGCGAAGTTCCTGCACGCGCTCAGCGCGAATATCGGGCACATCGGCCAGGCGATCAGCGATCTGTCCAGCTTCTGAAATGTCGAGACGGTCGCCGACGCTCGAGGCGGGCGGAGACGAAGTGGGCCCGGCCGCGCGCGTCGAGTGCGGCGCGTTGATTCCCTGCGAGCCGTGAATCTGCGATGGTCCGTAAATCTGCATGATTTTCTCCCCTGGCAAATACTACTTCGCTCGAGAGCGACCGGAAAGGGCCCATCTCAACGGAAGCACGAATTTGCCAATCAACGAGATACCTGGAATTTCGCCGGTTGACTGGAGCGTTTCGATCGGACAGTTCTGATTCGCTTGTTCGGGGGGCCTTAGCCTGAAAAGGCGAAGGAATGGTTTTTTGGGCCCAACGAACCTCTTGGAATCAGCACGCTGCTGGAACCGATCTAAGCGTCCACTCAATTACATTTGCTTGCCGGCGCCGCATTCCATGTCAGGGGATCGACCTCGCGAGCGCGGAAGTGAGCACTCTAAGCATCGACCAAACCGGCGGCCGACAATGAACGAAACTTCAAGCCCTCCACTGTCTTGTCATGGGTTGCGTTAGTGCCTGTAGGACCTGTAGCGGACCGTGCGAAGGACTCTCATTTTGCCGTTCAAACGCGCTGACATTCGGCCCTGATCGCGCACAGCTTTTGCCACCACGGTTGCCTTTTCGCCACGCCCATTCGCAGCCCGCGATAATCTACCTGCTTGCAAGCCGCAGCCGCCGGGCGCGTCGCGGCGAGGATTATAGAAACGCCCCGATCCCTGTCAATTGCAGCCGGCAGCGCAGTCTCCGAAGGCAGCTCGCTAGCAACCGATTGAGCCAGCTTTCGGAGGATCGGACGGCACAACGGTTTAGAGGGACCGGAACGGGGGCGCGGATGTCGCGACCGAAAGAATCGTCCATTTGATCTTTTTCGCGCGAAACTCGGGGCTATGCCCACGGTTATATGCTTAGCAGCGCCGTAACCCACACGTTTGGACGGCCCCCGCTGTCTTTTGGGAAGGAGAATCGCAGTGTCTACGCACGTCCGATCCTTTGCCGCGATGGCAGCGGTTTTGTTGATATCAGCCGCGCGGGCCGATGAAAATCCTGCCGCGGATGGTCCCGATCCGAGCGCCTTGTTCCAGCAACTGGACGCGAACAAAGACGGCCAGTTGACCAGCGACGAAATCCCGGAGGATCGAAAACGGCTCTTCGAGCGATTGTTGCGCACCGCCGACAAAAACCGCGACTCCAAGCTCGACGCCGACGAATTCGCGGCGGGTTTGAAGCCCGCGGAACGAACCCACGCAGAAGCCGCGCCGCGCGGACCCGAGGGGCGGCGGCCCGACGAACGCCCGGGCCCGCAGAGGATATTTCGCCGACTCGATGCCAACGGCGATGGCAAAGTATCGCTCGACGAAGTGCCCGAACCGCGCAAGGAGGGTTTCAAGCAATTGATCGCCCGCGGCGACAAAGATGGCGACGGAGCGTTGAGCTCGGCGGAATTCAAGCAGGCATTTGCCGGCTCGCCCGCGGCGAACGGACAGCCGCCACAAGCAAAGCCTCGCGAAGGGCGTGGCGATCCGAAGCAATTTTTCGCGCGACTCGACAGGAACGGCGACGGCAAGCTGACGGCCGATGAAGTGCCCGAAGAGCGCCGGGCACTTGTGGAACGGCTCATACGCCGGGGCGACAAAGACCAGGACAAAGCGCTCTCGCTGGAGGAGTTCATCGCCAGCCGTCCGGAGCGGCCCGGCCAGGAACCGCCCGACCCGGACAACCCAAGAAGGCCGCCGTTCGGTGCGGGCATCGCGGGTTTGTTCGTTGCGCTGGATGCCGATCACGATGGCAAGCTCAGCAGCGGCGAAATTTCGGCAGCGGCCGACGTGATCCGCAAGCTGGACAAAAACGGCGATGGCACGGTGACGGCCGAAGAAATCATGTCGCAAAGGCCTCGTCCGCCGCGCGACAAGTAGGCGAATCGAATCCACCGCTTGGCGCCGCGCGGGAAGTGCGGCCTTCTCTAGCCTCGGTCGAAGCCCTATCGGCATTCCGGGCGGACATTCGTGCCCAGCAATTGCGGCGCCATGCGCAAAATCTCGTCAGCCACGTCGCAATTAATTAACGCTCCGCCGTGTTGGTCGCTTAGTTCAAAAGGCCGCTGGACTCGGTAAAAGCGTTTAACTCGGCACGTCCGAAAATTGGACGCGCAATCCGTTTGTGAGACGCGGGCGTTGAGTTGTAGCAAACGCGGCAGGCCGCCGCAGCGGTTTTTTCAGTGGATTTTGCCGGTGGCCGCTGTTGCCGTCGGACGACGTAAGTGACGATGCCGCTTGTAAAACCGCGCGAACCAGAACCCCGGCACGATGTGTCACGTATTAAAAAGCGTCGAGCGCAAAAAAATTCAGTGGGAAATGGACCGGCATTTGCAATAAATGCCGTCGAGATTGCGACTAAGCTACTAGAGGCTAAACAGCCTCGAGGAAAGCGAGGGGAGGCACCTACCATGGCCCACGATTTCTCATCCGGTTCGACGTCCCGCAGAGAGGACCCGGCGATCGTTGCGGCCGAGTTGAAGTGCTTCGCCGACTTTGACCGTTGGATGGACGAACAGTTGGCTCAATTGGTTGCGCTGTGGATTCACACGGCGGCCCCCAACGCAAATCGCTCGGAGCTTGCCCAGCGACGCTTTGGGCGGTAAGCCGGGCCACTTCGGCTCAACACGATCGCGCGGCGGTCACCGCTTAACAGGCCGGTAAAAATGGGACTGGCGGACTGGCTCCCAGCCAGATCGCCCGAAACGCGTGAAAAACCAGGCCCGCGAGGTGCCCGTCCCAATTTTTCAACAGGCAGCCGCAGCGATTCGCTCAGGGCCGCATGAGCCACTTGACCGCGGCACTCAGCGTCTGGTCGCCTGATCCCTCGAACGATTGCAGCATCCCGCTGGCACCCGCCGCCGTATAGGCGGCGCTGACCAGCCCGGGCGCCATCGACCCCTCTCCAGCCAGCCATAAATCACCGGGTGCGCCCAGCGCGAGCATTCCCGGCAGGTCGCCATACTTGGCGCCGCCCGGCAGAAAGCTGATGTCGCCGGTGGACCGCAATTTCGCAAACCGGAAAGCTCCGGTATCGATCGCCGCGCGGCCAACAGCGGTGCCGGCTTGCGCGCGGGCGGCAGCGGCCCAGGCCCCGGCCGCGCCGAAACCGGCCAGATCCACGCGCGGTTTTTCACCACCATAGTTGCGACAGAACGCAATGAGAGTCAGAACGTCATGGACTCGTTGCGCAAACAGCGAGGAGTTATAGCCCAGCGTGTATCCGGCAAACTCGCGCGGATTGTCCACACGCCGCGTCTGGGTCAGGGGTTTCCCATCGGATAGAAACTCGCCTTGGTAGAGCAGGTCCGCGCCCACGACGGCCGCGCCCGAGTTAAGCAATTGGACGATCGCCGGAGCAAGTTCGCCGCCGGGACCGTATAACCCGGCTTTGCCCGATTCGTGCAGCCAAATGACGATCCGCTTGTCCCATTTTTTGGGATGTAGCACCACGAGTGGAATTTCCTCGCCCTGGGGCACGTTGCGCAATAGCGAAGCTTGTTGGACGTATTCCGGTCGTGGATCTGCGGCGACGCGCTGGTATTCGAGGGCTTCGCTGGGCGGCAGAGAGCGGCCAATAATGACGTCCACTCCCCCGCCCAAGACTTCCCGGAATCGGGCCAGTGACGTCGAATCGCTCGGCGCCAGGGCGGATATCTGGCGGTCCGCGTCGTCGGTCATGTATTTGAGCAGCGACCGTTCGTAATCGCCGCCGCCGGCGGGCTTGGGGTGGCTGCTGTCCCAGACGCTCATTTCCTCGGTCGAAAGCTTGCCGAAGTCTTCTTCGATGATCGGCTCCGCGATCCCCAGCGATAGATGCTTATTGAACCAGTGGTACATCACTTCGCGGCTGACGAAGTTGTAGTTGTGGCCGAACTGCGGCATCACCTTGGCCATCACCAAATCGGGCACGCCGAGCAGCGCGTACTGCTGTTTCAATTCTGGAAATCCCTTGGTGGCCAATTCCTTGGTCCAGTCGTTCGCGCCGGTCATGCCCAGGGGGCGCGGAGCGATCATGGCGGCGAACTCGATATTGCCCGTGCCCACGCGCAAGTTACAGCAGTTTTCGCAAGTGCAGCCCCCCTGCATTCCGGTGGAAACCATCACCGCCGGAAAGGCCGCGATCGGCCGCGAATCGATCGCACAGAGGATGAACGTTTGCGTGCCGCCGCCGCTGGCCCCGGTCACGCCGATCCGCGACGAATCGACGTCATGTAACTCGCTGAGCCAGTCCAACGCGCGCATGGAATTGTAGGTTTGCAGCCCCATGATGCTCTGCTGACGCAGTTCAGCTTGCGTGCTGAAGAATCCCCAATTTTCGGGCGTGTCGAAGTCGGGCCGCTGCTTGGCAAATCCATGCGCCAGCTCGAACGGAATCTGGATGCTGTCGGCATAACCGACCATGTCGTAGTGAAACACGACGCAACCCATGCGCGCCAGTTGGACGCATCTGGCTTGCAACGGAGAACGGCCGCCGTTTACAAACCGCTCGGCGCCCTCGACAATCTGTTTCTTGGCGGCTTCCTCTCCGGCGTCGGTAAAGCGGCCGTTCGCCCAATGCCCGTGCGGGCACAGCACGCCGGGCAGCTTTCCGCTTTTGCCCTTCGGGCGATACAAGCTGCCGGTTACGAAATGGCCCGGGTAGCTTTCCAGGTAAACCCGTTCCACGGTGTATTCCGGGCGGTCGACTTTGCCATGCACGACGGCGCGGGCGGGCGTCCTGGCCGGCATGGGCCATAAGCCGGCGGCTACGAAAATGCGGCGGCGCACTTCCTGGGCCCGCGCGGTCCACTGGTCCTTTGACTTGCTCGGCTCGAAGGGAAAATAGCTGTTGAGGTCCTGCAACTTGCCGAGGCGCTTGTCCTTGGGCACCTGGCCCTCGGGAAGCACCCGCGGCGATTGAGCCCCAACATTTTGGGCTGCGAGCAACAACAGGACAAGAACCGCCGTCGCGGCGCTTCGAAAGCCAGCCGAACCGGGATGGACCATGGTGATGACTCGTGGGTGGAGAAAACCGGGGGGGGAAATTGCAGCGATCGCAGTATAATCAGAGCTCGCGTTTAGCTTAGGGGTTGCGCTAGGCGATTACCAGGGACTTTACCGGGTGGGCCCGATTTTCAAGCGGTACCTTCACGGCACCTACGTTGCCGTCGCACCGTTCCACCTTGACCGCTACTTGGACGAGCAAACATTTCGCTACAACAAGCGGAAGGGAACCGACAAGACGCGGTTCATGGAAGCGATGCTTTCCGTCGTGGGAAAGCGACTAACGTTTAAGGAGTTGACCGGTGGCGCTTGATTTTCTTCTTCCCGTTCTTTTTCGATTCATGCGCATCGGCGATAATTGTTACGATTACTGGAATCGAGTACTCTTGGCGAATCCATTTCGTTGTGCCCGTCTTTCGGATTCGGCATGCAAACCACAAAACACCAGTCTTAAAGTCATCTCTGGGCAAGAGCGTGAAATTGACAATGAACCGGTGGTTTCCACCTCCGGCAAAATCGAATGTAGATCGATGGACAATCTTCTTGCCGGATTCCTCCGGCCTCTGGAAGAGAATTTGGGCTTCGTATGTATCGCTTGGCCGATCGTCCGGCCCCGGCGACCATGTTGCCACTATCTGGAACGTGAGCGGGGCGAACACCAAAGTGGGCGCAGGCTCCTTCGCCACCGGCAGTCGCTGTAGGTGGACTTCGAGTTTTTCGATGACATTGAAATGACTAATCTGCTTTGTCTCCTTGTCAACACTACCGGACAAGCAGCAAAGCATATAAAGGGGGCGCGCCATTACGCGATTACCTCTCGCTCACTTACGGATGAGCCGATAGCATCCGCGTCAATTAGCCTTCGCCCAGTTGAGAATACTTGCGTTGTGGAAAAAGTCGTCCGACTTCCGCGAGCAAGCACACGCGGAGAGTATTTCTCAACATAACGATAGATTGCATCCGAGACTTGCGTGACATCCCGTGTGCGCAATTGTGGCTCGATTGGATCGCTGTAGGAGTCCCGAAACACAGTAACGCGGTACTCACCGTTGGGATTCCAGTCGGGATACCAGCCGACGTCGATCACCACATTGCCGAGTTCAATCTGGAGCATGTCCTGAACTAGGTTGCGAACGTTGTCGCGGGTGCGAAGGGCGCCCGTGACCTTGGCTTGCCGTGGCAGGTGAAGAGGAAAAATCGTGCTCATGGTTTTAGCACCTGTACCTTAAAGGTGTGGCGCAATTCGTGCATGGAAATGGGCCTTGCATGGACCTTCCCACCGTCGCGTTTTATGAGAATAAATGGCGTTTCGATGCCGTTACTCGCTCCGACGTCATAGTTCATTTTTACCCAGTAGAGCCCAACATCGTCTGGCGCGCTTCCGGCCGGAATCGGATTACTTATTTTCTGATTGCCGTACAGCAATGCGTATTCTTTTGGCGTCATTGGGAGGCCGGGTTTGAAGACTGCTTCACCATTCTTCGTCGCGGCAACTACCCACCTTGTCCACTTTTTTACTACGGGATGCTTTCGATAGTCCGCCGCCTCAGCTCGTTTGACGGGTTGATTTTCCACTACAGCCGCCCAGTTGCTCGGCAGAGTCGATCGTCACATGAGCGTACACGGCCTCACTGGTGGTTTCAATTAGATATTCGACACAGCGCAATTATATACCACATAACACGTTAGAGCAAACGCAGATGAAAAAAGACGTCGGGTTCAGCGCAAGCCCTTGCTGACGGCGCATTTGACGATGCGCTGCGTCGTCTGGTTCGCGTCCCCAAGGCCGAAGTGGACGCCGAAGAGCGCAAGTACAAGGCGATGCGGAAGCGGCTCCGTGACAAGAAGCGGAACCGAAAAAGGGACGGCTAAGGCGACAGCCGGAACTCATTGGCTGCCGAGAGCGACTAGTCGTCTGATGAGTCAAAGATATAAGTACCGTAAATTGCGAGTGCCGGACGCGCCTGCGGGGGCGTCGAAGGGAGTTCAATGGCTGAAGATCAACGCGTAATCTATGTCGCGGCATCGACCCAGCAGGCCCACTTGCTGAAAAACGCCTTGCTGGAGCAAGGGATCCGGGCCTTCGTGTCCAACGATCCGCTGCAAGTCATCGCGGGAAAAGTGCCCTCGGGTCTGCCGACCGCGCCGCGAGTCGTGGTGGGCGAATCGGAGGCCGAGGAGGCGCGCCAGATTGCGCTCGACTTCGAACGGACCTGGCGAGAACCAAATCCTCGCGACGAATTGGAAACCCAAGACGCTGCCGAGCAGGATGAGCCATGGCCGCTGTGTCCTTCGTGCCATCGCCCGCGGCACACCAGTTGTCCTGTATGCGGCACGGCGGGCACCAGCTTTCCGCGCGGTTTCCTGCCGCCCGGCGCGGCGCAGGCCGCCGAGCGCCTCGCGGGCGTCTCATCGCCAAGACTGCTGCTGTGTGGAATTTGCGACGAGCCCTTTGTGCCGCAGTTTGCCGCCCAGTGCGAATGGTGTGGACACCGTTTTGCCGACGGCCGTCAGTTGCCCCTCGCGATTGTGCCGGACGACTTGGAGATGAATGAGCGAGCCTGGATCGTTGTCGCGGGACTGGCGATCCTGCTCGTCGGCGTCCTGGCGCTTTGCATTTACATCACGCCGTCGCGCTAGCTCTTGGTCGCGACCGTCGGCAGGGGCTGCTCGGCTTCCATCTTGCGGATGTCTTCGGTGATCTTCATCGAGCAGAACTTAGGGCCGCACATGCTGCAAAAGTGCGCGCTTTTGAACGTGTCTTGCGGCAGCGTTTCGTCGTGCATGCGGCGCGCCGTTTCCGGATCGAGCGCCAGGCGAAACTGCTCGTTCCAATCAAAGTCGAAGCGGGCCTTGGAAAGCGCGTCGTCGCGCTCGCGCACTTTCGGGCGATGACGGGCCAGATCGGCAGCGTGGGCGGCGATCTTGTAGGCGATCACGCCCTGCTTCACGTCCTCGTTTTCCGGCAGGCCCAGGTGCTCTTTGGGCGTTACGTAACACAACATGGCCGCGCCGCTCCAGCCGGCAAGCGCTGCGCCGATCGCGCTTGTGATGTGGTCGTAACCCGGCGCAATATCGGTCACCAGCGGCCCCAGCACGTAAAACGGCGCCTCCTGGCAAACTTTCATTTGCCGCTTGACGTTCATGTCGATCTGGTCCATCGGAATGTGCCCGGGACCTTCCACCATCACCTGCGTGTTCTTGGCCCAGGCCCGGGCGGTCAGCTCGCCCAGCACGTCGAGCTCGGCAAACTGCGCGGCGTCGCTGGCGTCGGCGATCGAGCCGGGCCGCAAGCTGTCGCCCAGGCTCCACGTGACGTCGTACTGGTGCATGATGTCGCACAAATCCTCGAAGTGCGTGTAGAGCGGATTCTGCTGGCGATGGTGCATCATCCACTTCGCGATCAGCGAGCCGCCTCGGCTGACGATGCCCGTGACGCGGCCGGTCGTGAGGTGCAGATGCTCGAACAGGATGCCGGCATGAACCGTCATGTAGTCGACGCCTTGTTGGGCCTGGTGCTCGACCATGTCCAAGAAGTGTTGCGGCGTCATGTCGCAGATGTCGTCCAACTGTTGCACCATCTGGTACAAGGGAACCGTGCCGATCGGCACCGGCGAGGCGTCGATGATCGCCTGGCGGATGGCGTCGATGTCGCGGCCCGTTGAAAGGTCCATCACGGTGTCGGCCCCGAAATGCACCGAGGTGTGCAGCTTTTCCAGCTCGCCTTGGATGTCGCTCGTGACCGCCGAATTGCCGATATTGGCGTTGATCTTCGTGCGGGCGGCGATGCCAATACACATCGGCTCGAGTCGCTTTTGCAAGTGCACCTTGTTGGCCGGAATCACCATCCGCCCGCGGGCTACCTCGCCGCGGATCAGTTCGGCGTCGAGTCCTTCTCGCTTGGCGACGTATTCCATTTCCGGCGTGACAGCACCGCCGCGGGCCATTTCGATTTGAGTCATGGTTGAGTAAACACCTCCGTGAGAACCGCAAGCTGGCCTTCCCAACGCGGCTTGCGATGGACTATTGATACCTGTAATGACAATGTTCGCCGAGTCCTGGCCGTGGCATCGAGGTTTCCGGGACTCCCGCTGGTCGCCCCTGCGAGATTGGCTTGCAGGCATCTGTAAGTGGTCAAACGAACATGCATCGTCTCACGCCAATCGTATCGCGCGAGGGTCAATTGTCAATTGACCAGCGTCGACGGCGGGCGACGGCGCGTGACCCATTGGGCCGCATATTTCGTGGCAGCATGCGGCGGTCGGACGTCGGTCGCGCCGACCGACGAGTCTGCTGGACGTCAGGTGACGCGCATGGCCTTGACGGGGTCAGTCTCGTACAGGCGCGACGAAAAGTCGGCCAGCAATTCGCGGTCCTCGTTCGTGAACGTGGTGTCGCCGCGCACCACGGCCAGATTCTTGTCGATGTCGCTGGGCATCGAAGCGCCGATGTTGAGCATCGACACGCGATCGTCGGCCAGCACCCAGCGAATCGCCGCGGGCGGAATCTTGGCCAGTCTGTCCGGATCGTAATCCTTGACCAGGTTTTTCGCGTTGTGGCTGAGCATATTGGCGCCCAGCACTTTCATGGCCACGATCGCCATGTTGCGCTCGTGCGCGGCGGCGAGGCACAAATCGCGGAACTCGACGTTTCGGTTCGAGAGCATGGTGTCCATGCCCTTGCGCACGTAACCGTATGCCAACAGCACCTGGTCAAAGCCGTCGGTCTGGATCATCTTGAGCACCGTGGGGAAGGCGACGTGCGTCGTCAGCCCGATATAGCGCAGCATCTTCTCGTCGCGGAGCTTGACCAGCTCGGCGTGCACTTTCATGGCGCCGTCAAAACCGACCGCCTCGATGCACGGGCTGTGAACCTGCACGCAATCGACATAATCCATGTCGAGTTCTTTGAGCGATTTCTCCACGGTCTCGCGGGTCTTTTTCGGATCGCTGATGTGACACTTGGTGGCCACGTAGCAATTGTCGCGCACGCCCTTGAGCGCTTTGCCCACGATCTGTTCGCTCTCGCCGTAAACGCGTGCCGTGTCGAAATAGCGAATGCCATTCTCATAGCCGTGGCGAACCATGGCCACGCGCTCGTCCATCGACAACAACGGGACGCCGTAGGCGGCGATGAAGACTTGCGCAAATGCCGATCCGCCCATGCCGAGCACGGGCAACTTGTGAGAGGTCTTGCCGAAGCGTCGCAACGGAATGCCGGACGCGCCGACTTCGATCTGTTTGGTGGCCGGCGCCGCGGCCACGGCGGCGCTCGCGCCCAGCAGGCTCGCGCCGACGGCGGTCAGGGCACCGGACTTCAAAAAATCGCGCCGGCCAGAATTGCGTATCGAGTCAGCCATGGCCAATCCTCCGAGATTCGTGCGATGCGGAGCGCGCCCTCTGGAACCCGATTTTCAGGCTGCCACGCCCGGCTGAAAGGCTGATTGTAGACGGGGCTTGGCGGAAACGCCAAACCTTTTCGTTGAAATTGTGGGGATCGCGACAGTTCGGGACGGCGCTTGTGGAAA
>JBGQHN010000084.1:0-14761 GCA_041497975.1 Planctomycetia bacterium
CGCCAGCCGCTTCGAGGATCAATTGAAAGAAATTGGGTTGATGAAGGATAGGCCCAATGAGCGTTCCACACTGGAAGTCGAGATCCGAGATCCGGGCGTCGATTTGGTTGCCGGTGGACGTCCGGCACTTTCGCCTTCAAAGCGGCCTCTGACGCGGATGGCTGCCGACGCCATCGATCGCCAACCGCCCGTCGACGATCCGGGAGTCGACGTCGTGGGCTATCGCGACTACCGGGGCGTCGACGTCATCGGAGCGTGGTGCTGGTTGCCCGAATATGACTTTGGCGTGGCGACTGAAGTCGACACGGCCGAGGCATTCCTCCCGTTCAATATTCTGCGCAGCTCGTTTTGGACGCTGATCGGCCTGCTGGCGGCAGGTTCGCTGTTGCTCTTGGGCGTGACCTTGGTTGCCCGCCGCATGGAACGCCGCATGCGCGAGGCGGTGATTGCCGCCGGGCAGTTGGGCCAATACGCGCTCGAAGAAAAAATCGGCGAGGGGGGCATGGGCAGCGTTTTTCGCGGGCGGCACGCGATGTTGCGCCGGCCCACGGCCATCAAATTGCTCGAGCCGTCGAAGACCACCGACGTGTCGATCGAGCGCTTCGAGCGCGAGGTGCAACATACCAGCCTCCTCAACCACCCCAATACGATCACGATCTACGACTACGGCCGCACCGAAGAAGGCGTGTTCTATTACGCCATGGAATACCTGGACGGTTTTTCGCTGCAGGCGTTGGTCGAGCGATTCGGCGCGCAGCCCGACGGGCGCGTGATCCATATCCTGCTGCAAGTGTGCGGGTCGCTGGTCGAGGCCCATTCGCAGGGGCTCATCCACCGCGATATCAAACCGGCCAATATCATGCTCACCGAGCGCGGCGGAGTGCGCGACTACGTCAAATTGCTCGACTTCGGTCTGGTCAAGGCCGTCGATACGGCGAAGCAACGAACGTTGACCGTCGCCGACGCGATCACTGGCACGCCCTTATACCTGTCGCCCGAGAGCATCGAGGACGGCGACTCGGCCGACAAGCGCAGCGATTTGTATTCCCTGGGCGGAGTTGCCTATTTTTTACTGACTGGGCATCCCGTGTTCGAAGGCGGCGGCGTGATGGACATCATTCGACAACACGTCGAGGGCACGCCGGTGGCGCCGTCCAAGCGCCTCGGACGGCCCGTGTCCGCGGGGCTCGAAGAGCTGGTGCTCCAATGTCTGGCGAAGTCCCCGAGCGATCGCCCGCAAGACGCCGCGCAGGTGGCCGCCGCGCTGTGGCGATGCGTGCCTATGGAGCCGTGGACGGCGGACGACGCGGACCGATGGTGGGACAAGTATGCCTCCGGCGACAAGACGGATGTCGGCGACACCTCGACCCGGCCTATCGCGCTGGCCCGCACGCTGAGCCAGTCGGCGTTCGAACCTGAGTCATGAGGGCCTGGGGCATCGCCGCGAACTGACAGGGCGACGCGGCGCTTCGCGAGTCTAGTGACTTCCACGCAATCAAGCGACCCTCCATGTTTTCGACCCGAACCCGCCTTGTGCGGTGGCAGATTGTCACCGTGGTGTTGATGGTGGCCGGATACACCGGCTGTTACCTGTGCCGGTCGAATTTCTCGGTTAGTCTGAATCTCATTGCCGCGTCGCTGGTGGAACAGGGCTATTCGGCCGAAGAAGCGCGCATCGCGTTGGGTTGGGTTGCCTCGTTGGGCACCTTGGCCTATGCCGTGGGAAAGTTCATGACCGGCAGCCTGGCCGATTTTCTCGGGGGCCGCCGAAACGTCTTGGCCGGCATGTTCGGCTCCGTCGTCTTCACGATTCTGTTTGTTGTCGGCGGCTCGTTGCCCCTGTTCACCCTGGCCTGGGTCGGCAACCGGGCCGTGCAGTCGCTGTGTTGGACGGGCATGGTCAAGATTACCGGCAAGTGGTTCTCCTATTCGACCTATGGCACGGCGATGGGCGTTGTCAGCCTCAGCTACTTGTTCGGCGACGCCGCCGCGCGGTGGTTCATGGGGTTGTTGATGGAACCGGGATGGGTGAGCGAAGCCGGCTTGGGCTGGCGCCAGGTTTTTGTCGTGGCCGCCCTGGTGCTGTTCGCGCTATTTGTGTTCGATTGGCTGTGGCTCAAAGAATCGCCGCTGGCGATCGGACAAAGCGAACCACAAGCCAACCCGCTTAACGTGTACGGCCACACCGATGCAGACGCGCGTCCCTCGACGCTGGCGGGCCTATTGGTCCCGCTGGTTACCAGCCCCCAGTTCCTGGTGGTCTGTTTGTTGTCGCTGGGGCTGACGCTGTTGCGCGAGACTTTTGGCATTTGGTCACCGACTTATTTCAGCGAGACTGTCGGCTCGTCGAGCGCCGAGGCGGCGCATCAAAGCGCGCTGTTTCCACTTTTGGGCGGCTCGTCGGTCATCGTGGCCGGTTGGCTGGGAGATCGGCTGGGACCAACGGGCCGGGCGGGAGTGATTTTCGCCGGATGCCTGCTGACGGCGATTGTGCTTTTCGTGTTGGGCAGCGTCGACTTCTCCAGCAACTCGCACGCGCCGGTGTGGCTGGTCGGACTCGTTGGATTTTTGATGCTCGGGCCCTACTCCTACCTGGCGGGCGCAATTTCGCTCGATCTGGGCGGAAAGCAGGGGGGCGCGACGGCCTGTGGCGTTATCGACGGCGTCGGATATCTTGGTGCTATCCTGGCCGGCGGCAGTGTCGCCCGGTTGAGTGTCGACTTCGGCTGGAGGGGCGCATTTACGGCTCTGGCCGGCGTCGCCCTGCTTACCAGCGTTGCCGCCGCCCTGTTTTTTCAATTGCAGCGCCGCCGAGTGACACAATGAACATCGTGGATGAAATCTGCGACTTGTTCGCCACCAGGGGTCATGCCGCGTATGTGGGCGAGCCGGTGTCGCAATTGGAACATGCCTTGCAAACCGCCTACCATGCCGAGCGATCGGGGGCGTCCGACGCGCTGGTGGCGGCGGCATTGTTGCACGACATCGGGCACTTGATTCACAAGCTGCCCGAGGACGCCGCCGATCGTGGCGTCGACACGCGTCATGAACAGCTTGGCCACGCCTGGCTGGCGCGCTATTGCGGCCGCCAGGTGACTGAGCCGATCCGGCTGCACGTGCCCGCCAAGCGATATTTATGTGCCACCGACGCGGAGTATCTGGGGCAACTCTCGCCCGCTTCGGTGCAAAGCCTGCGCTTGCAAGGCGGCCCGTTCGGTCCGGACGAGATCCGCCAATTCGAACAGAATCCGTATTATCGCGAAGCTGTGGCCCTGCGCCGCTGGGACGATCTGGCCAAGGTGCCGGGGATGGAGGTGGCCGGCTTGGATCACTACCGCCCGCGGCTCGCCAAAGTTCTGAAGTGATGGGCAGCGCGCGATCTACGATCGGGCCGCTTGGTATGCGGTTTGCTGTGTTCTGCCCTCGGCATCCTTCGATTTCACCAGGGGAGGCACGCCATGATCCGCAAACTTTCCTCGGGCGAGTATCGGCTCTATTCCAGGAAGAAGGATCCGCGAACTGGCAAGCGACGCAACCTGGGAACGTTCGGCACGCGCGCGGCCGCGGAAAAGCACGAACGCGAGGTGCAGTACTTTAAACGTCATTGAAAGACGCCCGACAAAATAGCGGGAGACTGTCCCAATTTTTGCGGAGTCCGCGGAGCAAAATGGGACTGTCCCCCTCCTCGGGACATTTGTAGACGCTCTAAATGTGCAGTTGATGAACTGTGGAGGTGATCCATGAGACACTTAGACGTTTCCATTCCACAACTGGCTTTGATCGGCGGCACACGCGCCGCTTTAGGAGCAGGCCTCGCGCTGCTGCTGGCCGATAGACTTTCAGACGACCAGCGGCGGGCCGTCGGTTGGACGTTGTTCGCCGTTGGCGCGTTGACTACGATCCCACTGGTCGCGCAAGTGTTCGGCTCCACGGATCGGCGAGCGGTTCCGGCGGCCAATGGAGATCAAAGCCCTAGCAGCTTCGGCAGCTCGGCAACGGTGCCCAGCAGGTGAGTGTGCGGAAACGGCGCTAGTTGCTCGGCGGTGTGCGAGCCGCCAGTCACTCCGACAATCAAGCCACAGCCCGCGGCGGAGCCCTCCTGCAAATCGGCGGGGGTGTCACCCACCTTGGCGACTCGCTTGGGATCCGTCACTCCCAGGTCGCGCATCGCCTTGAGGATCATGTCGGGATGGGGCCGACCGCGCGGAACCTCGTCGCTGGTTACCGTGATGTCGAGCAACTCACCATCGTTCCAACCCAAGCGGCCAAGCACGACGTCGGCGATGTCGCGCGTAAAACCGGTGTCGAGCGCCACTTTGACCCCCGCGGCCCGCAGACGGCCGAGCGCTTCGCCAGCGCCGGCGATCTCGTGGACCGACGGATCGGAGCGGTAGAAATGGATCATGCGGGCCACGAAATCGGCATGAATCGCGTCCAGTTGCGCCAGGAGATCGCGGCGCGGGGAGTTTTCGATCAAGTGCCGCAGGGCCTGCGGCTTGGGAATGCCCATCACCTGGTTGACCGCGTCGCGCGTGACCAGGACGCCGGCCTCGGCCAGCGCCGCGCGGACACAGCGATTCACGCCGTCGTCGTCATTAATTGTCGTGCCGGCCATGTCACAAACGACAAGTTCGATCTGCATCGGTGTCTCACCTCTCGATATTTCTCACGACCTCATCGGCTAACCCGAACGACAGGGTCATGCCGGCTCCGCCCAAACCAGTGACAACGGTGGCGTTCGGCGCCGGATGGGCTACGAAGTAAGCATCGCGGGGATGCTTGGCATAGATGCCGTGCCAGCGCGCGGCAATTTCGAGGTCCGGCACTTCCAGGAACGTGTGCAGGTATTCGAGAATCAGCCGGTCGATTTCCGGTTTGTCGAAGGGCTCGATTGTAGCGTCATATTCGTGAGAATCGCCGATCACCAGCTCGCCTTGGCCGTTTTGCGAAGCCATCACGTGGATGCCGTAGCGATCATAGTCGGCGGATTCGCTGGCGAAGCGTTGTTTAACTATCCCCAGCGTGGGGCAGTTCTCAAAATTCTTGTAATGCCGCAGCGTCAAACCTGCGGCCAGCATCGGCCCCAGCTTGAACCGCGTGCCGTAGGGTTGCGAGCGCATCATCTGCAGCTTGCAGCGCAAAAAACCAACTTGGGTAAAGACGGCCGGATAAAGCGTTTGAAAGTCATCGCCAGAGCAGACGACCAGTCGGCTGGCGGTCCACGCGTCGCCGCCCGCGATGACTTGCGACTGCTCATAAGCCGTCACTGCCCGGCCGAATTCGAAATGGACTTGGAACTCACGCTGCAACCAGTCCGGCAGTCGCGCGATCACCTCGCGGGGATCGACGCAGATCTCGGTGGGGCTCCACATTCCGGCCAACAGTCCGGAGGCTTTGACGGCCGGCGAGCGGGCCGCGACCTGGGCCGGCGAGAGCAAGCGGCACTCATAGCCTTCGGCCGCGGCACGCTCGGTGAACTCCGCCAGCACTTGGGCTTCGTCGTCGCGATAGGCCAGGTGCAACGAGCCGGTTTTGGCGTGCCACAGGCCGCTGGCCTCGAGAACACCCAGCCAGAACTCTCGGCTGCGCAGGGCCATCTCGTGCAGCTTGCCGGCCGGCTGTCCGATCGGCCATAGCATTCCAAAATTCCTGACCGAGGCCCCGCAAGCCCGCGGCTGTCGTTCGAAGACGATGACGCGCCGCCCTTGCCGGGCGAAGTGAAAGGCGTGCGCCAGGCCAATGATGCCCGCCCCGACCACCGCGACGTCATAGCTCGGGCTCATAATCGTCAACGTGGGCTGGGACGAAGGCGCTTAGAGGAATTGTTTCGCAGAGAACGTCCACCCGTTCTACATCGTGGCATGCGGCTTGGCCAGTGCCGCGATTCCATTCGGCATCGGCGTGTGTGCCGATGCTCCCACCGCAACGGCGTTAGCGTGCCACGACGCGGTGAAAATGCAACTGCACTTCGCCGTCGACGACGCGGCGCACGCCTTCGACCAGGCAATGCGGCTCGTTGTCTTCCTGGCCGCGGCGGATGATCTCGTCGAGCTTCATGCCGTGGCTGACCGTGAACGTCGACTGGTAGATGATCTGATTGCCGGCATCCAGTTCCGGCACGATGAAATGGCATGTGGCGCCAAAGGTCAACATGCGACTGGCGAACGCCTCGTGGTAGGGCCGAATGCCGGGGAAGCTGGGAAGCAGTCCGTGATGCAGGTTGATGATGCGACCGCCGGCATATTTCCAGCAGCTCGCCGGCGGCAGCACGCGCATGTAACGCGCCAAAACCAAGTAGTCGATTTCGTACTGGTCGCACAAGTCGATCAGCCGCTCGTCGTCGACCACTGCGTCGTCGTCGCCGATCATGTGCCAGTCGACGTCGAACTGTTCGGCCAGGTAGCGGCAGTTCGGCCGATTGCCGAGCATCACGGCCGCGTCGGCCTGCACCCGGCCGTCGCGGATGGCGCGCAGCAGTGCCAGCGCCGGCTCGGGCCGGATCGTGGTGCAGATCGCCAATCGCGGCCGCTCCCGCCGCTCGTCCGGCGACCATACGCGCACTGACAATCCCTTGAGGCGGCCGATCTCGGATAACTGTGGACGCAGCGATTGCCAGTGTTCGGCGGGCAGCTCGATGCGCAGCAACATGGCAAACAGGCTGCGCTCGTCATGGTCGTACATTTGGATTTCGGCGATGTTGGCCCCCAGTCCGGTCACGTGATGGATGATCGGATCGGCCAGGCCACGGTTGTCGGGACCGACGGCGGTAATAACGACTTGCATGGAAAAAGGCACCGACTTTTCGACGGCTAATAGAGTTTTCCGGCCGGGGTACCCACCCGGACCCGAAAGCCCTTAATTATAGGTCATCTGCGACTCCCATCGAGCCATCCGCGACCGGGCCGCCGATCCGCTGGAATAATGTTCGCCAGGCTGTCCCGCTTACGGGTTTGTAAGGTGTGGGCCGGGGCCGGCGTCTTTCGTGGGCGATGGACGATTCGCGCCGTCGAGCGTCTCGCCCCTCTGGTGGTCGGCAGCATCGGGGCCGGCGCTTTGCACCGTGCATGCCGGTCGAGTACGCTAGCCAATTGCTAGCAGTTGTGCCAATGTTCTCGCGCAGTTGCGTTATTTGGTCGCTCGACAGCGGCCGCGCCGAATCGAGTCCGGTTGAATCGCGCGCGCCAGCGCGCCTTCGACTCGCGCGAATCGACGCCATGCCTCGCAATCCGACGCTGGAAACAGGCGGCACGCAAAGGCCCTCTATCATGAACAAAATCGCGGGTGCCATTTTGATTCTGGCCGCGAGCATCTCCGGGCACGGGGTGTTCGTCTTTGTTGCGAATCACCCTCAAATCCACAAGTATGACATCCCGAATAGTGTTGCCAACATGGTCCTAGTGGCCATTGGCGCGGCCGTAGTGTTGGGCCTGTGGGGTGCCTTTCAGTTGTGGAAGAACGACACCCACTAAACGCCGCCGCACGACAGGTCTCAAGCTTGTCGCAACAAGTGTTGTGAGCCTCGCCTTTTTCGGGCAATTGCGAGGGAGCGCAAAATCTGAATTTTTCCCGCGGTGTGCTTGATTCGCCCCGCCCGGGGGATTATAAAAATATCGATCGAAGCGCGCCATCGTTTCACATCTGCCGGCGCAGTTTCGGTGCGAGTCACGTCTGGGGCAACAGAAATTTTGGTGCGTTTTTTCGCGACCCACTTTTTCGTTGTTGCGTAGTAAGCTTGTCCTATCGGGAACAGGAGCTTCATTAGCATCTCACGAGCTGCTCTTTCGAGCGGCCCAAGTCTTGCTCGTATCACATCTTTTCACAGAGAGGCAGTGGACATGATACGGAAAGCCCACAATTTGGACATGTCGGTCACGGACCCGACCCCGGAGCAAATCCGCCAGCGGAGCGAGGCCATTCGCAAGGCCTGGGGACCACGCGAGCGTGCTCGCCGCGCGACCTTCAAGCGCGTCGGCTGGACGCCGCCCCTGTTTTCCGAGCGAGAGCTGCCGGGCTATTCGGCCGGCGATTTCGAGCATTAGAACGGTCCGCGTCGATCGCGGCTAAGATGCCTGCTTAAGAGGTTATCTTAAGAGGGTGTTGCTGGCGAGGGTGCCAATTACGTCTGAGAATCCAGGAGCGAAACTCTTGGCTTGCCAGAACTATCGCGATCGGTACCCAAGCCATTCGCCATGGCAATGTGATGAGCGCACCGACTGCAATCGCGGTTGCAACAAATGAAGCAATCAACACGACCATTGCGACCTTCTTGGGAGGGGCTGATTCGACCTTCCGTGTGCGGCCAGTAGCTTGGCGGACTATCTTCCATACAAGAATCAGGGCCGTGACCGGAAGAATTAAGTCGTTCATGTCCATAGCCGACGCTCCCGCAAGACGTACTCGAACCGCTTTTCGATGTTCAAGGCGGGTCCTGCCAGTCCGTCATTATAGCAGCGGCCAATGAGGTTTGCCGCCAGGCGCCGCGCCATGCTACACTCGCTGGCTGATGCCCCGATCCATGCGATGGCCGGCGCGCTTCGTCGGCGATTTCTCGAACGATTCTTTTCGCGCTGCGCTTTTGCGGCGTACCCTGGCTCTGTTCGGCTTGGCGCTTGTGGCCGTGACCTGGCGGCTGTGGACGGCGCAGCAGGTGTTTCCGCAGGTGCCTTTCTTCCGCTGGCTTGACGGCGCGCCGACATGGTGCCAGTGGGTCGCGACTGCGGCGATGATCGGGGGACTGGCCGGCGCGCTCGTCGCGCCGCGCGGGGGACGCTGGGCGCCGGTGGCGCTCGTAACGTTCGCGGGCGGCATGTCGGCCCTGGTGCTGGTCGATCAAGAGCGGCTGCAACCCTGGGCCTACCAATTCGCGCTCGCGTCCCTGGTGCTGGCGGTTGCCGAGCCGCGAGCCGCGCTCGATTTGCTGCGGCTGCTGGTCATCGGCTTTTACTTCCATTCGGCCTTGAGCAAACTCGATTACTCATTTCTGCACACGCTGGGGCAGCAGTTTCTGGAAGCGCTGGCGGGGACTTTCGGCGCGTCGATCGATGGTTGGAACGAGTCGCTGCGCTTGGGCGCCGCCGCCGTCTTTCCGGGCGGGGAGTTGCTGATCGCGCTGGGGCTGTGCTTTGTTCGCACCCGTTTGTCGGCCTTGGCCGCCGCCGTGTTCCTGCACGTGATGCTGCTGGTGATCCTGGGCCCATGGGGTTTGCAACACAAGAGCGGCGTGCTGGTGTGGAATCTATACTTCATCGTCCAGGACCTTCTATTGTTTTCCAATTTCGCCGCGCAACCTTCGAGCAATCCCGCTGGCGGAGCTTGGTGTTTCTTGAAGACCGCCGCCCCGTGGCCAGTGCGGGCCGTGGTCTTGGCCTCGGTGCTATTGCCGTTTTTGGCTCCCACCACCTGGTTCGATCTGTGGCCGTCCTGGGGCCTTTATGCTGCCTGCGCCGAGCGCGTGCAACTGCTCGTGCATCGCCGCGAGCTGGAGCACTTGCCCAAAGAACTGCGGTCCTTGACCGAAGCTTCGGCCGACGCTGATGACCCGTGGCTCACGGTGCGCTTGGATCGTTGGTCGCTGGAAGCGCTTGGCGCGCCGATTTATCCGCAGAGTCGATATCAACTGGGCGTGGCCGAAGCCGTTATTGCTCGTTATGGCGTGATGAATCGCGCCCGCGTGATTCGCATCGGACTGGCCGGGCGGTTCACCGGAAAGCGGGAACACACGCTGTTTGCAAGGATGCCCGAGATTGCTTCTGCCGGCGCCGACTACTTCTTCAACACCCGAGCGCGGCAAAAGCAGTTCGCGACGCAACCGGAAGCCCCGTCCGATAGCGCTATGGTTTCGATGGAATGACCGGCCCGCGCGGATTCGAAAGATTCGCGTTCAAGGAACGTTGAGCGCGACGCGAATAAGATAGGCGGGCAGTGATTACTTGGGCTATGATGGCGACTTTGCGCCTCCGGGCGTTCCATCGAGCGACGAACCTCATGAGCCAACAAGCGGCCGTCGACGTCCAGGATTTGCACAAACTGTACCGCGACGGTCTGTTCGGCCGGCGGCGCATCGAAGCATTGCGGGGCGTCAGCCTGGCGGTCGGGCAGGGCGAGATCTTTGGATTGTTGGGTCCTAACGGAGCCGGCAAAACCACCCTGATCAAGATTCTGTTGGGCATTGTGCGCGCCAGCGGCGGCCGGGCCGCGTTGTTGGGACGGCCCGCCGGCAGCCGCGTGGGACGCAAGGAAGTCGGCTACCTGCCCGAGAACCATCGCATTCCCCGCCACCATACGGGCAATTCGGCGCTGGCGTTCTATGGCAGTTTAAGCGGGCTATCGCGTGCGGAAGTCCGCCGCCGGCGCGGGCCGCTGCTGGCCGCCGTCGGTTTGGCCGAATGGGGCCAGACCCCGATCAAGAAGTACTCGAAGGGAATGTTGCAACGGCTGGGTTTGGCGCTGGCCATGTTGCACGATCCGCAATTATTGATCCTCGACGAACCCACGGACGGCGTCGACCCGGTCGGCCGCAGCGAAATGCGCGTGCTGCTGCAAGGCCTCAAGGCGGCGGGAAAAACGATCTTCATCAACAGTCACTTGTTGCAGGAAGTCGAGCTGGTTTGCGACCGCGTGGCCATATTGGACCGCGGCAAACTATTGCACCAGGGTCCAATCTCGGCGCTGACCGAGCGCTCGGACGCCGAAGTGCGGCTGATCGTCGCCGGCGCTGAGCACTCGGTCCGCGCGGCGCTGGCCGGCGCGCCCTGCGTCGAAGCACGCCCCGTGGGCGAAGGCCGGTTCGAAGTTCTGCTGAGAACCGATCAACAGGCGGCCATCGACGCCATGGTCGACCGTCTGCGACAGCAGGCGATCAGCTTGATTTCCATGTCGCGCGGCCGGCACACGTTGGAAGAGGCATTCCTGGCCATTCTGGAGCGAGCCCGCGGCGCGCAACCATGAGACCCTACCTGGCCGTCATCCGCGATTCGTTCCACGAGGCGTTTGTCTCGCGCGTGCTGTGGATTTTGCTGACCCTGACGACCCTGCTGCTTTTGGGGCTGTTGCCGTTGGGTTTCATCGAGCAAGCCGGCTCGATCTTGCGCGACGAGGACCTTCTCAATCGCGAGAAACTCGTGGAGCGCATCGTGGCGCAGGGCAAATCGTCAGCGCCGTCGCCCGGACGCCGCATCTGGGAACTCATGGACGCGCCGCTCAAACGATCGCTCGAAACGAAACCGCGCGAGCCTTTCGAAATTCGACAGCGCAACACAGACCTGGTCCAATCGCTGCAATCGATGATCGAGCGGCGGGATTTCTATCGGGAAAGCGATTGGGCCAAGATCGCGCTTCCGTCCGCCGCGAGCAAGCTGGCCGGTGAGGGTCTGGAATCTCTGCCCGACGACCAGGTGGCGCGCTTCAACCGCTTGGCGCTCGAGGCGGCCTATCCCGGCGAGATCGCGCCGATCGCGCCCAAGCAAATTCAACTGGCCTATTTCACCTGGGAGTTGGGCCTTCCGCTGCCTGTCGAGCCCGAACAACTCTTCCCGGCCATCAATCAGCTATTAGTGACGACCTTGAGCACGTTGTTGGGCGTGGCCGGCGTGTTCGTGGCCGTGTTGGTTACCGCTTCGATGGTTCCGCAAACCTTCGAACCCGGCGCGGTCGATCTGCTGTTGAGCAAGCCGATATCGCGCAGTTGGCTGTTTCTGGCCAAGTTCTTCGGCGGATGCGCCTTCATTGCCATTAACGCCGCTTACTTCATCGTTGGATTGTGGCTCGTCTTGGGCGTGCGGTTCGGGCTGTGGAACCAACGGCTGCTGTGGGCAATTCCGCTGTACCTGTTTTTGTTCGCGATCTATTACGGCGTTTCTTCGCTGGCCGGCCTGGTGTGGCGCAACGCGATCGTCTCGGTCGTGCTGGCCGTCGTGTTTTGGTTTGTCTGTTGGTCACTAGGGACCGCCAACGCGCTGGTCGAGGCCATTTCGTTGGATCCGCGCCGCCTGACCACGATCGTGCCGGCCGGCGAGAGCTTGATCGCCGTCAACCAGAGCGACGTATTTTGCTGGGACGATACTCACGCCGACTGGCAGACGGTCTTCGCGGGCCGCAACGAAATCCAGATGGCGTTCATGTTTCGCTCTCGCATGGCCGGACCGGTATACGACGCGGCCGGCCAGCGGATTCTGGCATTCAAGACGGCCTTCCCGGGACTTTCGCCCTTGCGAGCCGCCAATCGTTTGCTGATCGGAAAACGCTCCGACGATTGGCGGAGAAGCGAGGGCGTGACGGTGCCCGAGGGCGCCTTTGGACTGTTTGTCGGCCGGCGAGGCGACGTGCTGGTCGTGGCATCCAGCGGAATCTATGGCTTGCAAGGCGATCTCGAGGCGAAACAAGAGGACATCAACGTGTTCGGCTTGCACATTCCGTTGCCGGCCAAAGGCGGCCGCTTCGAACACGTCGGCCCGACGATTCAGTTGAGGCCCCTGGTAAGCGCGGCCATCGACCCCCAGACCGACACCATCGCGCTTTTCGACGGCTTCCGCCTGGTGCTTTTCGAGCGCGACGCCAAGGGCGCTTATCGCCAGGGCAACGATCAAACCTTCGAGCGCAAGCAGTCCGGCGAGGTCGCCCTGGGCGGCGGACAAGTGTTTCTGGCACTGGGAGAGCGACACATCGGCCGCTACAGTGCTCAGCTTATGCCGCTTAAGCCGGTCCTCACGGACGTGAAGAGCGCGGCCGATTCGGCCATCGTCTCGCCCGATGGCCGCTATCTGGCGATCCTGTTTGCCAATGCCAGGCTTTGGCTGTACGACGTCCGCGAGTCGAAACCCGTCGCGCTCGACGTGGCCGGCCAGGGAGACATTTCGGCGATCGCGTTTGACGGGCAGAAGCTGTTCGTGGCCGACCGCCTGACGCGCGTTACTCAATACAATCTCGAACAGATGCAAAGCGGCAAGCAATGGCAAGGCGCCATGCCGCTGGCCGAGAAGATCTATCGCTACGCGCTGCATCCGCTGTACACCGTGTTCCCCAAGCCCAGCCAATTGAACGCAACGGTCAACTACGTGTTGACTTCGAAAGAGTCGCCGGCCGGCGCGATCCGCTTCAATAACGCCGATAACCCGCCGACCCGAGTTGACGTGTGGGGGCCGGTGTGGAGCAATTTGGCCTTTCTGGTCGTGGTATTGGCGATCGCGTGTGCCTACGTGTCCCGCAAGGACTTTTAGAGCGGTTTCAACTAGGAGCGGTGTGCCACTGCTTGCTTGTCAAGCAGTGCGAGCTTTCAAGAACGCTGTTGAGTGAGCTACGGTCGCATCTCACCGACTCAACGAGGTGGTACTACCGCTTCGAGTCACTCGCCGCCACAACGCACCGAAATTGCGCGGGCAGGCGGCCAAGATTCTTGTGCCGCCAACGAATAGCGGGCAAAGGAGACGCTACGCGCTAGCGCCGAGCACCAATCACCGGAAAATAGGAGCCTTGCAATGACTAAAGTGGTATCCAAAACGGTGTTGAGCGTGGGATTGCTGAGCTTGCTGGTGCTATCGGCCGTCGCTCAAGACGGAGCGAGCAGCGCCCAAACCCAGTTCCAGCGTGGCTTCTTCCTGCAGGTGCACGAGCATGACCTGGCAGGCGCCGCGGCGGAATTCGAGAAAGTCGCGGCCGATCCGGCGGCGCCCGAGCCATTGCGCAGCCAGGCCAAGGCCCGACTGGCCCAGGTTCGCGAGGACCTGGCCGCGGCCAACCTGGCAAGCCTGATGCCCCCGGAATGCATGGCCTATGCCGAACTTGTCGCGCCGGGCGAGCACATTGGCCGCATTCTGAAAATGATGGACCTGGTCGGTCCTCCGGCCGCTGGCGGCGACAAGCCGGCGGGAAAGCCCATCGCGCTGGGTGGGGGCCTTTATTTGCCCGCCGATTTTACGATCAGCCCGGCGCTAGTTGCCGAATTGAAGAAATTTCGCGGCGTGGCCGCTGGATTGACCGCCGTGGATAATCGCGGCCGGCCGGCCGGATTGCTCGCTATTCATCCGGGCGACTGCGACCTGGTGCGCGGGGCCATCGAGACCGGCGTGCAGCTGTTGGAGCCGGGCGAGCCGATCGAAGGTTTCAAGACCTACCGCATCCCCGACTTCGGCTGGGTGATGTTGACGGCGCGGCTGGTGCTTGTGTCCGACGCGCGCGACCAGCTCACCGCGGCGCTCGAGCGGATGCGAAATCCGCAAGCCGCGAATCTGGCCTCAAGCGCGTCGTTCAAGCGCGTGGCCGCCGAGTCACAAGGCGCGCTTGTTTTTGCCTTCGTCGACGGCCCGCAGGTCGTCAAACGGTTCGGTCCGCTGCTGCGCGAGCAGGACGGCGCGATGGTTCGCACGCTGTTGGACCTCGATCACTTCGAATCGCTGGTCGTCACCTTGACGACGACCGACACCACGATCCGCGCGCGTGCCCAGCTCAACCTGACCAGCGGCCACCACAACATGCTCTACGGGTTGATCCGCACCGCGCCGATCACGAAGCGATCGCTCGAGCGCGTGCCCAAGGGCGCAGCCGGCGTATTGGTCGTCGGATTGAATCCGGCAGGAGGTCCGGCGGCGTCGGCGCCGGAAGGTCAAAAACCGCCGAGCATCACCGCCATGGACATCGGACGCGAGTTTTTCAACAACATCGAGGAACTGGCCCTCTTCGCGCTTCCGCCGGCCGGCGAAGCCACGGGCCCCCAAAAGTTTCCGGAGCTGGGCCTGATCGTGGCCGTCAAGGATCCGGCGAAGTCCGA
>JBGQHN010000085.1:0-14674 GCA_041497975.1 Planctomycetia bacterium
ATCTCGAGGACCACTCGGGCCACGGCCACCATGCGGTGGCGCGCGGCGCCGTAGATCTGGGGGCCGCCGGACCGGCGGGCAATCCCAATACGGCCGCGGCGTTCAACGGCCGCGGCGCGTTTCTCGAAGTGCCCGCGTCGGCCGACATTCAACCCGGCACCGGCGATTTCTCGCTTTCCGCTTGGATCGACGTCAACGACAAGGGAGACGACGTCCCGGGTGACTTGCTGAGCTGGTACGATCCAGCGCGACGGCGAGGTTTTCATTTGACGCTCAAAACCAACGCAGGCGTGGCCACCGCCCAATCGAATGCCCGCCATCTGCAATTCGGCATCGACAACAATCGCGAGAGCGAATGGACCGATTGCGGTCGGCCGGGCAAGGCCATCCTGGCCTTCGCTTTGGTGGCCCACGATGGAAATCTGTATGCCGGCACGTGCGAGCCGCTCGTGAACCAGTCCGGCCGCGTGTATCGATATGCGGGCGGCTCGCAGTGGATCGATTGCGGATCGCCCACGACGGCCAACTCGGTCACGTCGATGGCCGTCCACGATGGAAAGCTCTATGCGGGCACCGGTAAATACCGCCTTGGCGGCTCGGCGCTCGAAGAATCGAAAAACCCAAACCTGGGTGGGCACGTGCTTCGGTACGACGGCCCGGCGTCGTGGACCGACTGCGGTCAGCTTCCCGGCGTCGAAGCCATCGGAGGCATGGTCGTTTTTCGAGGACTCTTGTATGCCTCGTCGCTCTATCGGCCCGCGGGATTCTTTCGCTACGACGGCGGCACGCAGTGGACCGATTGCGGCACGCCCGGCAAGCGCGTCGAAGCGATGGGCGTTTATAACGGATACCTCTATGCCACCTGCTACGACGAAGGCCACGTATTTCGCTATGACGGCAAGACGTGGACGGATTGCGGACAGCTCGGCGCGAGCGAGGACAACACGCAGACCTATTCGTTCGCTGTGTACTCCGGCCGGCTCTACGTTGGCACCTGGCGCACCGGCCGCGTATACCGATTTGAGGACGTAAACCGGTGGACGGACGCCGGCCGGCTCGGCGACGAGCTGGAAGTCATGGGAATGCTCGTGCACAACGGCCGGCTGATGGCCGGCACGCTGCCGCTGGCGGAAGTCTATGCGTACGAAGGAGACACCACGTGGCGCCGCATGGCTCGGCTCGATGCGACGCCGGACGTGAAATATCGTCGGGCCTGGACGATGGCCGAATACGCGGGTCGGTTGTTCATCAGCACGCTGCCTTCGGGCCGCGTCTTTTCATTCGAGGCCGGCAAGAACGTCACTTGGGATACCAGTTTTCCGATCGGTTGGCACCATGTTGCGGCCATTAAACAGGGCGGGCAGTTGCGCATTTTTGTCGACGGGCGGCTCGTTGGGTCGTCTGATCGCTTCGATGCAGCCGATTACGACCTGGCGGGCGACATGCCTTTGCGGATCGGTTTTGGCAGCAACGACTACTTTGCCGGGCGGATGCGAGACGTGCGCATCTATCGCCGTGCATTGGCCGCGTCGGAGGTCGAAGAACTGGCCCGGAAAAAGTAGTGCGACACGCGCTGCCGTCTGTCTTGGGAAGGCTATCCTACGGCGACCCTCACTCGGCTAGATAGTCCTGGCCGCGCTTGACGGCTCGCACGATGGCCACGAGCTTTTCCAGTTCGCCATTCTGCTCGTCGAGCGCGACCCGCAACGTTCGCAGTGCCACTTCCTTTCCGATGCGTACCGTCTCCTCCAATGCGGGCATGCCGTACACGGTGAACTCATTCTGTGTCGTGACGTCGACGCCGATGATCACGTCGGCCCTGGCGATGGCCGCGCGTTTTTCGGCGCGCAGGTTTGAGCCTGGCCCCTCGTCGAACAGAGTGTCCATGGGCGTGATGTCCATGCGCCCAAGATAACCTTTCGCGTCCTATTTTGCGAATTAGGTGTCACTGCCGAAATGAGAAAGGTGTACAAACACCTGTAAATGTGCGCTGACTGACACCCATGCGGATCAACCAAGCGGGGACTGCACTTCATAGTTGAAGGGCCCGAAAATCTGCACCACATTTCGGGCAAGAAAGTCCATGATCTCAACGGCATCGTTTGTCTTGCGGTTGTCCGCTCGGAGGCCGGGCAATACAACGTGGCCTGGATTTTCTGGTGTTGGCCTTGCGATTACATCGATGCCGCGCGCGCGAAGGTCGCGGACGCGGTGCGACACTACGTAGTATCCCGATCTGCTTGGTCCGGTTCCAGCCTGCTGTGGCGTACGGAACTCGGGGTGCGCCGTTGAGTGCGCGCGATCCATCGAGGTTCCATCGGTGTCTCGCTCCCTATCGGGCTTAAACGCGTTGGAGTCAACCTCCCCATTTTCGGCGTTGACCAAATTCCGAGACACCGCCACCTTACGATAAAGAAATTCGTCGTCTTGCACCGGAGGCACGATCGGTGTGTGGCGATCAGGCGACTCGCCGGCATTGGCCATAGCGCGGCCTATTCGACGTCAATTGGTGTTCTTTCCGTGAGCACCGAGTCTCGCAATGCCAAGTATTCAACGCCACCGGTGCTATCGATCTCAAATCGCTCCGTGACTACTCCGATTCGTGATTCAAAACTGATGCCGCCTTCGCCGTCCGAACTGACCGAGAAAGTTGTTCCAGGACGGTAACTCTGCAACGCTTGAGCCAGTTTGTCGGCTGAGATGGTGGCTTCCGTCGAAGGCGATTCCCACCCTTCCTCATCTGTGGCGCGTGGGCGAGCAAGCCAACCTAATAATCGCTGACACACCCTCTCCCAGTGCGCAGCGATGGTACACTCTTCTTTTTCGTCAGATAGAAGCAACCCTCGCTCCAGCGACTGCCTGTCGCGCCGCTCTTTAACGGCCACCATTGTTGGACTATCAGCTATTGCCATCTTTCAGCCCCCAATAGCGATTCGCTTTGTCGGTCATTAGTTCTCGGAATGTCGTCACAATCGCTTCATGGCCAAGATCAAGGCCGTGCTTCAACGTGCCGGTCTCCGACTGAGCATTGACTGGGCCACGGGCAGTCAATGTCAAAACCACCATCTCGGTAGAACCGTCTTTGTCTTTGCTCCCATGTTTCCACTGGATGTGCAATCGACCGCGCTGACGCGGGATTTCGCGATGCCACTCCGCGCCGAGGCTTTCTAATGGAAGGCGCTCGTCGACGATTTCGCAATTGCTTAACAATCTAAAGAACGTCCAGTCGCGGGGCGTCTGCCAAACTGTGCCGCGCTCGATGTGGTTGACATAAGCCACCTCCCACTGGTATTCCGCCGGTTCCTCGAATCTCGCGCCGCGTAAGAAATTCCGAAAGAGAGCGAAAGTTTCAAAGAACTTTTCCACAACTGGAACAAAATGTGGATATGAGCCCCCCGCTTCCCCTAGCCAGTTAAGGTGAAATCTCCCGTTCTGCACTTGGATCATTTGATTGCCCGAAGTGTTCTTAAATCTCAGTCGAACACCGGGACGATTTAGCCTCAGTTGAATTCCGACTTGGCCCCAGAGACTCGAATTGTTGAATGTTTCAATCTGCGGTTCGAGCGGCTGTGCGTCGCTCACGTGTGGCCAATCTTTTTCAATTGACTTCCAGAATGCTCCGAGATGAGCACTTTCGAGTCCGTCGATGGGCTTGAATTGCACACCCAGCACAGTCTCAATGACCGGCGGATTCGCATATTCAGGAAGTGAAGCGGCCATGTAACTACCAGGCAGTGCCTTCAATCCATTGTAGGTCGAACCCGACGCCATAGCCAGTTGGCTACGATGTTTGCTCGCTCCGAGACGTTTGTCAAGGTGGTCCTGAAAGCCAGTTTGCCACGTTGCCCCAGAAATTGCGCTAACGGACTTCGACGTGTTCCAGGTCGCCGGCGTGGTGCGTGCGTCTACGAGCTTGTCTTGCGTTCGGCCTTCATCTGCCACAACTCCAGCTTTCCGGGGGCGGTTTGACCGCGCAGAAGGCATGATCTAGGGTTTAGTTTCTGGAAACCATCGACCCGGGCGAGCACTTCGAGGGCTCTCTAGAGCGGAGAAGTTCCCACAATGGGCAGCCCGAAGAAACGCCGGCGACTTCTCAAGTCAGGCGCCGTGGCGAGCGGCAAGGCCGGCGAACCCGCGTCGGCACAACCGGCCGTCGTGGCACGCCGCGCGCTGGCGGTCGTCGCGATGCTGACGCTGGTGGCCGGCGGCGCGATGCGCGTGTGGGCGGCGCGCGGCGACTTGTGGTTCGACGAAGTGTGGTCCCTGGCGGTGGCCAGCGAAACCGCGCATCCGTCCGAGATTTTTACTCGTTATCATTTCGACAACAACCACTACCTGGTAACGCTGTGGATGTATATTTGTGGCAGCCAGGCACATTGGTTCGTTTATCGAATTCCTTCCTTGATCGCGGGCATCGGAACCATTCTGCTGGCCGGCCGTTTTGCGCGGCGCTGGGGGTTCGTCGAATCGCAGGCGGCCATCGTGCTCACCAGCGCATCGTACGTCTTGATCGTGTACGCCTCGGAGGCGCGGGGCTACGCCCTGGCCGGACTGTTCGCCCTGACCGCGTTTCTCGCCCTCGATCATTATCTCGAAACCCGCAAGCTGTGGGCCGCGCTGGTGTTCTCGCTCGCGGTGGTGCTGGGTTTCCTGTCGCATCTGACGTTTGCCCACTTCTATCTCGGCGCGGCAGTCTGGTCGGTGGTCCGCGCTGTGCGGCGCGGGCCGACCGTTTGGGACGCGCTTCGCGCGGTGGCGTGTTGTCATCTGCTGCCGTTGGGTTTTCTCGCGGCCCTGTATCTGGCCGACTTGCAATATATGATCCTCGGAGGCGGGCCGCCGTACTCGTTGGAAGACGTGGTCGCCGAGACGCTGGCCTTGGCTGTTGGCGGGACTTCGGCCAACGCGCTGTTCGGTCTGGCAGCCTTAACGGCGACGGTCGTGGCGCTGGTGCTTCTGTGGCGAGCGCGGTCCGACCTGTGGATATTTTTTGCCGCCGTGATCTTCGGCTCCCCGATGCTGTTGCTGGTAGCGCAACGCCCTGCGTATCTGCACGTTCGCTATTTCTACGTCAACATCGTGTTGTTCCTCGTCCTGTGCAGCTATCTATTGGGGCGGATATATCGCTTGGGCAGTCGCGGACAGCTCGCGTTCGCCGTCGCGCTCGTGCTGTTCATCGCGGGCAACGTGTCGAACGTGTACGACTTCGCCAGGTTCGGACGCGGTCAGTACCTGGCGGCGGTCCAGCACATGAGCGCCCATTCGGCCGAGCCCGTCTTGGTGGTGGAAAGCGATCACGATTTCCGCAACGAGATGCTGTTGCGCTACTACGCGGCCTACCTGCCCCCGGATCGACAAATCGACTATCATTCGCAATCCGCGCTGGACTCGAAAGCGCCTGAATGGGTCATCCTTCACAGCCAGGCGGTGCATTACCTGCCGCCGCGCACATTCGACTTACGCAAGGCGCACTACGTCTTGTCGGGCACTTTTCCCTACGCGGGCCTGTCGGGATTTCACTGGGCGCTCTATCAGCGCGCCGATGCCCGGCAGCTACCGGCGCGTTGAATGGCGCCGTCGGCGAACATTGAAGACCAAAAGCGCCCCGCCCGGGGCCGGCCAACGCGATGGATCGCAGGTTTCACGACTCAAGGCCGCGTCGGCCGACGTCGGGTCTTGCGAGGCGGTGCGATGCGACTAGAATTAGCCACTTCCGCGGTCTTTGCAGTGCGACGAGGGGCCGTTGTTGCGGGCCGAATCGGCTGGCAACGACATTTGCTCGCATCGTGCTGCACTGGGTCGCATATTGGACAGGTAGCTCAGTTGGTAGAGCAACGGACTGAAAATCCGTGTGTCGGCGGTTCAATCCCGCCCCTGTCCATTTTTGTCGCCGCTGGCGACAAAAATAGAGCAGGAGAGCAGTAGAACAGGGGGGCAAGTGAAGGAAAGAAGAGACGGGAAATAGCTTAAGATCCGCTCTCCTGCAGTCTCCTGCTCACCTGCTCATCTTCGGGTGAATGCGGCGAGCACGGTCGTCCAGTCTGCTGTGAGCAGACAAGGGGACAGTCGCGTCGTCCTTGGCAGCCTATTTGGGCTGTTCAAGGCGGACAAGAAGCCAATGATCGGTCTTGCCGTTTTTGTGGATGAGCGCTGGCGCTTCGCCTTCGGTGAGGTCATTTAACCCGGCTTCCATCACAGTTTGCTTGTTGCCACCGACCGTCCAAGCCGCTCGCTGCGTCTCCTTGTCGACCGCGCCGTGGATCGGCAAGGTATTGTCGCTAACTTCGTCGGTGTAATTGCCCCGCAGGATGCCTTGCTTATTGATCGCCAACTGGACGATGAGTTGCGGGTGTTGCTGCTCGTTGCGCACCATCGCAAAGACCCCCACCGGCAGCCACTGTTCGGTGTCTGATGTCGCAGCCTCGGTGCCGGTCTCGGCCAAATCGGCGGCTTGCTGGCTGAACTCCTCAGTCGTCCCGACATTCTGACCGTCGACCATCACGTTGCCATCCTGGGCGGTCACATTGACCCCGTAGTTATACGAGATGGGCGTGATGCTGCCGTATCCACAATGACCGGCAATCGCGCCCCAAGTCGACGGAACCCAAGCCGCACCGGCAGCCCAGCCAGAGGGGGCCCAAGCGCCCGGATGATCACCGTACCATTGCTGGCCGTAAATGTTCGGATTGTTGAATGAGTTCCTCACGGCCGCATATCCGGCTGCCGCGCCGCCGGCGCCGGACACTGCGGGCGCGTTTCGATTAGCGGCGGCAGCACCAGCGGCTGCGCCTTGCGCACCGGACACCTGAGGCGCGTTTCGATTGGCGGCGGCAGCACCCGCGGCAGCACCTTGTGCACCGGACACTTGAGGCGCGTTTCGATTAGCGGCGGCAGCGCCCGCGGCAGCACCTTGAGCACCCGATGCTTTCGGCGCATTGCGATTGGCGGCGGCAGCACCCGCGGCTGCACCCTGAGCACCCGAAGCTTGCGGCGTCTTGTTTTTGCCGGCGGCATGTCCGGCTGCCGCGCCGGCGGATCCCGACTCCTCGCGCTGGTTGCCGCGCTGTCCGGTGGAGGGCTTTCCGCCATGTGTGCGTTCAGACCATTCTCCGCCCGGAGATTTATTGTTCCCCGGATTTGTGCCGCGCGATCTTTGATTCTGTTTCCCCTCAGGTTTGCGCTCGGATTGACTTTCGCCTGGCGATCTACCGCCGCGCGATTTTTCGCCTCCCTTGCCACGAGGCTCTCCGTGAACAATCGACACAGCAAGACACAACGCCGTCGCCAGCGCTACAGGAACAAATTGCCGAGTCATGGTTTTTCCTTGTGTTACCAGCGCGAAGCGCCAAGTGGTCCAAGCAAGTAATGGGTTCCGACGAATCGGCCGTGCTGTTGCCGTCGCCGTTGCCCATATGGTCTGCGAATCTGCGTTGAACTACAAGTAGCCCCCGGCAGTGCAGGTAGTCGCCAGCGGCCTCAGCCGCCGCCGGGTTGGGTGGCACTCACGCCAGACCGGTGGACGAGCGTCACCACTTTCAAGGAAAAAGGCGTGCACGGCCAGATCGGCGGGATGACGTTCTATTCCGCCATGATCGGAAGCGCCATCTTGTAGGGCTTTAATTTCTCGCTTCAGTGCCAGTAGGCGCCCCCAAGATACGGCCCGCTTTTGCGAATAACTCCGCGTAGACCTGGCCAAAGTCGCGGAGATGAACATGACGATCAATGCGCGGATGGTTTTGGTTTGTGCGGCACTGGCTCTGCTAACCTGGCAAGTCCCGGTGCATGCCGAAGTTTCCGCCGCGACGGCCGGCAAGGATCGTCTTTCACAGCTTGACGAGCGCTTTCAAGCCGGGCTCGACGCTATATGCACGAAATACGAACTGCCCGGCATGACGGCGGCGTATGCACTGCCCGACGCCCGCGTGGTGGCCTTTGCCAGCGGGCTGGCGGACAAGGAAAGCGGCAAAAAAATGAGCGTCGACACGCGTATGCCCGCCGGCAGCGTCGGCAAGACATTCGTGGCGGCCACGGTCGTCGGCCTGGCACAAGACGGAAAGCTTTCGCTCGACGACAAGATTGAAAAGTGGCTCGGTGAAGAATCATGGTTTGACGACCTGCCCAACGCGCGCCAGATCACCGTTCGCCATCTGCTGATGCATCGGAGCGGCCTGGCCGACCATATCTACGATCCCCAGTGGATCGGCGAGGCCCGGCAGATGGTCAGATCGCTCGACACGGACCCCGACTACTACTTTAAGCCGGTCGAACTGGTCAAATTCATTTTGAAGCGCAAGCCGCTGTTTCCAGCCGGACAGGGATTCAAGTACACCGACACGGGCTACATCCTGTTGGGATTGATCGTCGAGCGCGCCGGCGACGCGACCTACTACGATCAGGTACGGCAGCGTTTTTTGGAACCGATGCGGCTCAAGCTCACCGAGCCGGCCGATCACCGCGACATCTCGAACCTCGCCGCCGGATACCTGTCGGCCAAGAATCCCTTTGGAATGCCGGAAAAGATCACCGCCGATGGCAAGCTGCGATACAATCCGGCGACTGAATGGACCGGCGGCGGTTTGGTGAGCAATCCGCAGGATCTTGCCCGCTGGGCCAAGGCCCTTTACGAAGGGCGGGCCCTGGAAAAGCCCTACCTCGACGAATTGCTGGCGACCGATCCCAAAGACGACAAGGTCAGCAAGTACGCTTTGGGCGTCTACGTCACCAAGAGCGATCTCGGCACCAGCTACGGCCATGGCGGTTGGTCCGTCGGCTATCTGTCGCACGTCGCGTATTACCCGGCCCAGCGAGTCGCGATCGCGGTTCAGACCAACACCGACGTTCGCGACGACATGCTCGGCGACATCATGGCGCTGGTTAAGGACGTGCTGCAGACGGTCGGCAAAATGCCCTAGCTTTACGTCCACCCACGTCTGCGAAAAGCAGGTCTTCCAAACCAACTGCCCGCGATGCAATTCTCGGTTTGGCCTTTTGGAGTCGCCCTGCCGCGGCGAGTCGTTCACGGCGCCAGAAGCGCATTAGCGAGGCGGCTGGAGCATGCCAAGAAAAATCGGCCGCCCCTAGGCGCGGAGGGCCGCGCGCGAAGGTAAGATAGGCTTCGAGCCGGAAGCAGGTTCAGGCTCAATGAACATGCAACGGCCCGCTCGGCTTCCTCGGCGCCCATGGCGGGCCCGAGGTTTTGCCCCCTGCGTCCGCCGCCTGAACTTGCAACTCTAGGAAGTAACCACCATGCGCAACCTTCGACGCAGCCGCTCTGGACAGTCCGAACGCCGTTTTCATCGCACGTCGTGCCCGAGCCGCAAGCTCTTCAACGAAATGCTGGAAAGCCGGCTGCTGTTGACTCAAACGACCGGACTGTTCTTCAACGACCCCGGAGCGTCGGACGGTTATGTTCTGTTTTCGCCGAACACGACACACACGACCTATTTGATCGACAAGGACGCGCACATCGTCAACCAGTGGACCTCGGCCTATCAACCGGGGCTGTTGGGTTACCTGCTTCCCGACGGCAGCCTGATTCGCGACGCCTCGCCTCATGGGCAAGGCGGCAACGGCTTTATCAGCGCGGCCGGCGCCGGCGGCCTGCTCGAGCGATTCGATTGGGACGGCAACAAAACTTGGGAGTTCGCTTACGACAGCCCCACGCACCTCGCACATCATGACTTCGAACTTCTTCCCAATGGCAACATTTTGCTGGTTGCCTGGGAGTTGAAAACGGAGACCGAAGCGACCCAGGCCGGTCGCGATCCGAATCTTCCGGGCCCGGGCTACTTATATCCGGACAGTATCGTCGAAGTGCACCCCGACTTTATCAATGGCGGCGGAACGATCGTGTGGGAGTGGCACATCTGGGACCACCTCGTGCAGGAATTCGACGCCTCGAAGGACAACTGGCACGGCGCGACCGGCATCGAGGACCATCCCGAGCTGATCAACATCAACTACGTATCCACTTTTGACGAAGGCGCCGGAGACGGTCAGGATTGGACGCACGCGAACGGTATCGACTACAACCCGCTACTCGATCAGATTGTGTTGTCGAGCCGCGAGTTCAGCGAATTCTGGATCATCGATCACAGCACCACCACGGCTGAGGCAGCCAGCCACAGCGGTGGCAACTCGAGCAAGGGCGGCGACTTGATGTATCGCTGGGGGAATCCTCAAACCTACGACACGGGAAGCGACAGCGATCGGGTGCTGTATTACCAGCACGATCCACAATGGATTCCCGACGGCTTGCCGGGCGCCGGCCACATCACGGTATTCAACAACGGCATTGGTCGTCCCGGAGATGACTTCAGCAGAGTCGAAGAGATTATCACGCCGGTCGACGTGAATGGCGACTATGCGTTGACCCCCGGACAAGCATACGGCCCCGCCGCCGCGACGTGGACCTACACGGCCGCGCCGGAAAACTTCTCGGCCATTATCTCCGGCGCCGAGCGCCTTGCGAACGGCAACACGCTGATTGACTATGGCGTTAAAGGAACATTTGTCGAAGTCACGCCGGCCGGCCAAGAAGTCTGGAAGTACGTAAGCCCGTATTGGGCAGGCGGACAACGCGGCCCGACGGATCCGGTTCAAAATCTCGGGTTCCCACCCCCGATTCTGAGCAGTCTTTACGAAAATTTTACGTTCCAGGCGATCCAATATCCCTTGAACTATGCGCCCCAGTTGACTTCCAGCGTGGTGACTCGCCAGTTGTTCTACAACCAATCGGGCACCGGCGGCGCCACGGTGCGCTACGATGGCAACGACCTGGCCATCAACTCGCTCGACGACAACGCGATCGCCACCGACAAGGTGGCCTACCTGCCCGAAGACGCCGGCCCAGCCACGTTCGCCAACGTATCGAGCTATTCCAAGGGCATCAACGGCATCATGGTCGACATTGCCGGTTCTCACCCGAATATCACCGCCGACGATTTCGAGTTCCGCGTGGGCAACAACAACACGCCCACGACTTGGGCCTTGGCCAACGCTCCCACGAGCGTTTCGGTGCGGGCCGGAGCGGGAGTGAGCGGGTCGGACCGCGTCGAAATTATCTGGAACTCGGGCGCTCCGCTGCGAGAGTGGTTGGAAGTCATCGTGCTGGCCAACGCCGATACGCAACTGGCACAAAAGCCAGGCTATCCGGACGGCCAGGGCGACGTGTTCTTTTTCGGCAACGCCGTGGGCAACACTGGCGCCGGCGATACGGCGATCAACTCGACGGTCAATGCCGTTGACGAAGGCGGCGCGCGGAACAATCCGCAGGTCGTGGGCAACAATATCCCGATCACGAATCTGTACGACTTCAATCGCAACGCCCTGGTCAACGCGGTCGACGAAGGCATTTCGCGCAACAATGCCACGAATTCCGCCACGGTTCTCAAGTACATCAACATCACCAGCCCACCGGCGGCGCCGGAAGGCGATGGCGGGAGCGGCAGCTCGGCTGTCGCGACTGTTTCTGACGGCGGTGTGGCCTCGGCCTTGACCGCTGCGGCTTCGGCCAGCCCGGACGCCCGGGTGCCCAGGTGGCTGGGTTTGCGACTGGAAAAATTCGGTCTGAACAGTGGCCACATCGCCAAGGCTTTCCAAGAGTTGGCCGAGGCGAATACTTCGGGAACCAGAAAGGTACTGGTCAAGGTCGCTCAGGTCGTGGATGCCGAGAGTGTGGACGACGAACTGTTGGATTCACTGTTGGCCGATCTGGGGCCGGAATAGCCTGCGGCGCGACTTTCCTGGTTTGCAAGCGCTTGCCGTTACAATGCAACGCCGTGGTTGTCGACGGGCTTCCAATCCAAATAGCTCGCCTCGGCGAAATCGAAGTCGTCCTTGAAGAAACCGCGCATCAGGTCGCAGTCGGCCTTCTTGATATCCGCCGGCTTGAACTCCTTGACGTCGGCCGGACGCTTCTCGAGCACCTTCTGCAAGATATGTTCTTCATAGTCGGGCAGTTTGCCTCCGGCGGCTTCGCGCCTCTTGATGGCCTCGTTCAAGGCGGTGGCGAAACTCTTTTCCGACACGTTGACTTTGCCGTCCCAGATATCCTTGGCATTGCCCACCGGAAACAGCGTCGTTGAGTCGGCCAATCCAAAATTAGAGTGGTAGCTTCCCGCCTTGTAGTCCCAATACATGCGGCCGCATTTGCTCAACAGAAAGGCCAGCGACTTGACCATCGAAACTTTGCCGTCGTCGAAGGTCTGCAAGTGGGCCATGTCGCCTGCCAATTGACTTGGAAACAGCAATGTCAGCCGGTTGCGAACCATCCACATCTCGTTCGCCGTGTTGGGCTGCACGTCTTCCAGCGAATTCAGCCAATAGTAGGTTTTGTCGACCTCACCCGATCCTTTCACCCAGGTGAAATCCAGGAAACCCACGTCCGCTCCGTTGCCGAAGTTATGATTGCTTTCGCCGGGTCCGCTCTTGGTGACATGCTTGCCCTTGACGATTTTGTCCATCAGCACGCGCTGCTCGGCAAAGCTGCGGAACCCGCCGTGGTCCTCGTCCGGGATGACGAGCAGCACCATTTTGTAAGTGTCGTACATTTGGCGCATCAACGATGCCAGCTTCATTTTGAAGTCGGGTCGAAAATGCGTGTCCGCATTGACCCGCGCAATGTTGGTCTGCACCGCGGCCTCGGAGCCGGCCAGGTAGACCAGCGGGCGACCATTCAGAATGATGGCCATCATTCCCTTGTGAGTCGCCAGCTCCGCCAGCGTGCTAATCGTCAGGCCCGTGGGCTGTATTTTTCCGGAGACGTCCGGGGGCGTCGCGATCGTGGCCGGATAGTCCCGCTGCAGCGCCTGGATTGCCTTGAACGTCGCGCCGCCGGGGGAAAGCAATCCGTCGTAGGGAAAGCTCACATAGGGCTGGTTCTTCGGGTTTTTGCTCACGCGAAGCATCGCTTGGACGACCGCCACGTCGGCGGCATTGTTGATCCCGTCCAGCCCAACGGAGCCGCTTAAGATCGGCATGTGTCACCTCCGCGGATACGAGCATTGGCCTTGTTCAGAGATCCGGCTTAAAAACTACCGCGCCGCTTTGGGCGTTGCAATCATCGGCGATCGAACGGCAACCGCGCGGGAAAGGGCCACCCGCCAGGCGCAGCCCGCGGTCACCGGCGATTCGAAGGTCAGCCGGTCAACTTGCGGCTGGAACAAACAGCACGTCGACCCAGTAATTGCTGGCCTGAAAGGTCTGGGTCGGGAAGCCGCCGGTTCCGTAACGATAGACGCCGCCGTTGGCGGGAACGTGCAGGTAGCCGCTGTTGAACTGGGAGCTGAAATAGGGCCGTGTCAGAGAATAGTGACCGACGTTCGTGTGGTAAGACACGACGTAGGTCGTGCCGGCTGAGATCGCGATCGGGGCGGCGAAATTGACCTGCTGCCAGCCGCTGGCCGACTCGTTGGTAAAGGTGGTTGTGGCCAATAATTGGCCGGCGGCCGTCCACAGGCTGGCCGCATGCGTGCCGGTGTTCGTGGCGCTCTTATAGAACCGTGCGCCGGTAATGGTGCCGTTCACGTCGGAAATGAACTTCGTGCCCAGCTCCAGCGCTTGGCCGTCGTTGACGTCGATGATCGCTGGCATCGTGCTGTTATTCCATAAGCTCACCGGCGCGCTGATCGCTGCAATGGTGGTGAACGACGAAGTGGCGTCGGAGCCCAGGGCATTGCCGGCCATGTCTGTCACTCCCGCCGAGCCGCCTTTGACGAGGATGGAATAGGTCGTCGAGTTGCTCAAGGGGCTGGTCGCGGTCACCGTCACTCGGTTAGTCGCGGAGTTGTAACTGATGGTCGTAGCCACGACCGTATTGTTCGCGTCGTGCAAGGACACGGTACCGGCATTGACCGTCGACGGATTCAGCGCCTCGCTGAACGTGATCGTGGCGGCGGCGCTGGTCGCGACGCCGACAACCCCGCTGGCCGGACTGAAGGCAGTCACCGTCGGCGCGAAAGTATCAGCCGGCGGTGTCGTGCTGAGCACGACGTCGACCCAATAGTTGCTGCCCTGGAAGGTCTTTGTCGGGAATCCCCCGGCCCCATAGAGATAGACGCCGCCGTCGGGCGCCACGTGCAGCGGGCCGTTGGTGTAGGCAGAACTAAAGTACAAGCGGCTGACCGAATAACGGCCGACGTTCGTGTGGTACGAAGCCAGGTAAGTCGTTCCGGCCGTAATCGCGATCGGGGCGGCGAAATTGACCTGCTGCCAGCCGCTGGCCGTTTCGTTGGTGAACGTGGCCGTTGCCAGCCTTTGACCATTGGTCGTAAACAGGCTGCCGACGTGCGTGCCCGTATTGGCCGCGCTCTTGTAAAATCGCAATCCGGTAATGTAACCATCGACGTCCGAGGTAAACTTTACGCCCAACTCCACGGCGTTCCCGTCCAAGCTGTCGACAATGGCGGGAATCACCGATGGCGTCCACAAGCTGGCTGTAGTGACCTGTGCCACGGTAGTAAACGACGCGGTCGCGTCCGCGGCCAGGGCATTGCCGGCCGTGTCTTTCACTCCCGCCGAGCCGCCCTTGACGACGATCGTGTAGGTCTTGGAGTTGGCAAGGGCGCTGCTGGGCGTCAACGTGGCGGAGTTGTTCGCCGCGTTATACGAAACGCCGGCCGGCACGGCCGAAGCGCCGTCCATCAAAAGCACGGTGCCCGCGTTGACCGTCGAC
>JBGQHN010000086.1:0-14583 GCA_041497975.1 Planctomycetia bacterium
ACGACGAACGTCTTGCCGGCGATTGCTGCGGCCTCGTGGCGCGTGGCGCGCGGCGCGGTCATCTTCAGACCCAGGCCCTTGAGATCGTCGATCGTTTGGCGGCCGAAGTCGCCATGCAGGAACGAGTGGACGCTGTCCGCGATCACCGGACCGATCTCCAGGATTTCGGCAAGTTCCGCGACGCTCGCCTGTTGCAGCCGATCCATCGACTGGAAATGGTCGGCCAGAAGCGAAGCCACGCGGGTTCCCACGTGTCGAATCGACAGCGCGTTGAGCAGCCGGGCCAAACCGCGCGATTTGCTGGCTTCAATTCCCGCGATCAAGTTTTCCGCCGACTTGCGTCCCATCCTTTCGAGTTCCGCCACGCTGTCGACGTCGAGCCGATACAGGTCCCCATAGCTGGCCACGGCGCGCGACTCGACAAGCTGGTCGACCAGCTTGTCGCCCAGACCCTCGATGTCCATGGCATTGCGGCTGGCGAAATATCGCAGGCGTTCCTTGACCTGCGCCGGGCAGCACGGATTCGGGCAGCGGATGTAGACCCCGCCCGAGTCTTTGACCAGCTCGGTCTTGCACTCGGGGCAGCGGGTGGGAAACACGAATTTGCGCGGATGGCCCTGACGTTCGGCCTTTTCGACGCGGACGATGTGGGGAATGATCTTCCCAGCCTTTTCCACGACGACCGTGTCGCCGATTCGCACGTCCTTGCGCTCGATTTCGTCGGCGTTGTGCAGGCTGGCCCGCTTGACGACCGTGCCGGCCAGCTCGACCGGCGCCAGATCGGCCACCGGAGTGATCGTGCCGGCCTTGCCAATCTGCACGCGGATGTCCAATAACCGCGTGGTGGCTTCGTACTTTTCGAATTTATAGGCGATCGTCCACCGCGGACTCTTGGACGTGCTGCCCAGCCGCCGGCGCTGCTCGAAGTCGTTGACCTTAAGCGCCAGGCCGTCGACTTCGAAATCGAGTTCGTGCAGATTCTGGATCAATTCTTCGCAGTGAGTCACGGCGGACTCAAAATCGTCGAAGCATTCCACGTGCGGCGTCGGCGGCAGTCCGTAGCGGCGAAGTTCGGCCAAAAACTCCATGTGATTCGTGGCTGTCAGGCCCTCGCAGTACCCCACGCCGTGGCAATACAATCGCAACCGCCGCTCGGATGCCTGACGCGGATCCAAGAGTCGAACGCCGCCGGCCGCGCAGTTGCGCGTGTTGGCGTACAGCGGCTCGCCCCGTTTGTTTTGCTGCTCGTTGAGCCGCACCAGGTCCGAGTTGGTCATGTAGACTTCGCCGCGGATCTCCAGCACGCGGGGCGGAGCGTCGGAAAGTCGCAAGGGGCAATCGATCACGGTCCGCATGTTGTGCGTGATGTCGTCGCCCGTCCGACCGTCACCGCGCGTGGCGGCTTGGACCAGTTGTCCGTCCTCATAAATGACCGAAACCGCCACGCCGTCGACCTTCAGCTCCACGACCCATTGGATCGTTTCGTCGGGCAACAGGCCGGCGATCCGCTGGCCATATTTGCGCAGGTCCAGAGCGCTGTACGTGTTCTCGATCGACAGCATCGGCAGCCGATGTTCGATGCTGGCCAGTGACGCGACCGGCGAACCGCCCACGCGCTGCGTGGGACTGTCGGGCCGGATGAGGCGCGGGTGCAAGGCTTCCAGCTCTTGCAGCCGCTGCATCAGACGATCGTACTGGAGATCCGAGATTTCCGGCTGCGCATCGACGTAATACTTGCGATCGTGATAGCGTATCGACTCGCGGAGCTTTTCAATCTCTGCGGCGGCGTCTTTGGTCATGATCGGGAAGTGTCAAAGCGGGCTGTGCAGGGGCCAATCCATTGCATGATCGGACGCGCCGGCGAACATTGCAAGGGTCGACGGACGGCCGCCGGGCAAGGGGGCGAGCGTCGTTCAGGACGCGCGGGGCAGCTACCGCGCCGGCCGGCTGCATTCGGCGGCCACGGCCACCTTTTGGCCGACGGACGAGTTGGGCACCAGGCACAGGAACTTCAACGGCGCGGCGCCCGTGTTGCGAAATTGGTGCACTTCGTTGGGCGTGACCAGCACGAAATCGCCCGCCTTGAGCGGATGTTCTTCGTCGCCTTCCAAAACGACGCCCCGCCCTTCGAGCACAAAAACCTCGTGCTCGTAAGGATGGCTGTGCTTGGGCGTATAGCCGCCCGGCGCAACCTCGAACTGCCGCATGGCGAAATTCGGGGCGCCCTGGACTGCGTCAACCAGCCACCGGACCTGGCAACCAAGGGCGCCTTCCATGGTCACCGGCGCCTGGGCGACTTGCTCGTAATGACCGACTTTCATGCGGTGTTCCTCGTTTTCGCTGGACTGGAAAGCGCAGGCCAGTGTACGCCTTCACCTGGATAATTCTAGCTGATTCTTCGGCCAGAATCAGGTCCGGTTTCCGGCGCGTCCTTGCGACCGCTGTCGGCCTGGCTCTCGCGCCAGCGGAATTGATCGAGCCAGATGGCCCCCATGGTGGCCGCGCCCAGGATGACCAATTCCACGGCCAAAACCTGCACTCCATGGCGGTCCAAAAAGACCATCAGGCCGCTGGTGGGAGCCTCGGTAGAGGCAATCGCGCGGTAGGCCATCGTTCCATAGGCACAAGCCGTGATCGTGAAGGCCACGCCCACGACCACCACCAGCACGTAGAACGGATTGGCCGGCAACTTCGATTTCGGCACGCCGTGATTTCCCGATACGCGTCGTTCGCTGGGAATCGCTGGCGCGACGAGTCGAGAAAAAACCTCGAGGGACGACTCCCAGCGCCGCTTCGGCCTCCGCCAAGGAAACCTCACAGCCGTCGACCTCGAGGATCGTTGCTCTTTAGCTCGTGCGAGCCACGAGCAACACCCGTTCATCGTACCCAAGTGCAAATCGAGTTGCAAGATGTCGGCGGCGCAATCGACCGCTCGCGCGATCAATCTTTGCAGGACGATGGAAGCTCGCGCACCAGTTGGCAGAACGTTTCACCACGCTCTTCGAAGTCGCGAAACTGATCGTAGCTCGCGCACGTGGGCGAAAGCAAGATCGCGTCGCCCGGTCGCGACCGTCGCCAACACCACACCAGCGCATCGGCAAGTCGCGCCGTCGAGTGCACGGGGAAGTCGGCCCGCTCGGACTGAACGAGCGAGCGAATCATTTCGCGCGCCACGCCAAACAATCCGGCGCCGCGCGCACGTTCCACGATCGCGTGGGCCAGGCCGTCCAGAGCCACGCCCTTGGCAAGTCCACCGGCCAGCAGCCACACCGGTCCCTCGATCGCGTCGAGCGCGGCCAGCGTGGCCGCGGGTGTCGTCGACTTCGAATCGTTGTAGAAGCGCCGCCCGTCCACTTCGGCCACGAGGACCAGGCGGTGTTCGAGCCCCTTGAAATCAGCCAAGGCCCGGCAGATCACTGATTCGTCGACGCCGGCCGCCGAGGACGCTGCCGAGGCACAGGCCGCGTTTTGTCGATTGTGCGCGCCCGGCACCGCCAGCGGAGGAATCCTTTCCAGCTCCCAGGCCCAGAGCGCTCGCCCGGCGACAGATGCGTCCCAACCGGCGACTTCGGCGTCGAGCGCGTTCAGAACCGCGACCGAGTCGGGTTCTTGGCGGCTCACGATTCTCTGTTTTGCCTGCACGTAGCTGGCCATGTCGCCGTGCCAGTCGAGGTGGTTCGATGTGCAGTTCGTGACCACGGCAAAACGCGGCAGCGGTGCCGCGTCGCCGAGATGCGCCAATTGAAAGCTGCTCAGTTCGAGGACCACCCAATCGTCGGCCGTCATGGTGTCGACTTCGCCCAACAGGCTGCGACCGATGTTGCCTCCCAGCCAAGTTCGCCTTCCCGCGGCGGTCAGGATGGCCTGCAGCATCGAGCAGGTCGTCGATTTGCCGTTCGACCCCGTTACGCCGATGATTGCCGCGGGACAAGCGCGCAAAAACAACTCCGACTCGGACGTGAGGACCGCGCCCGAGTCGCGCGCGATTCGCAAGCAAACATGGTCGAGGTGCACGGCCGGATTGACGACAACATACTCGGCGTCGCGAAAATCGGCCGGGTCGTGGCCGTCGAGATGGACTGCCTTGATCGGCACGTCCCGCAATTGCGCGAGCGAGTCGGCCAACGCCGCGCGAGGCGCCTGGTCGCTGATCGTGACCAGGGCGCCGCGGCTGGCCAGGTAACGAGCCGCGCCGACTCCGCCGCCGTGACGGCCCAATCCCATCACGGTCACGCGCCGCCTGGCCCAATCGGCGCTGTCCGGGCGACTGACAGGAGTTCTCGCGGCCCGTGACGTCGCAGCGTGAAGCGTGCCGGCACGAAATGGCCTTGATTTGCGGCGGGCGGCCTTGGACATCCTGTCCCCTCACGGCAAAGAAGCTAGTTCAATTCGGCGATCATCCGCCGCGCCGCTTGCAGCGAGGGCTGCAAGGCGGCCGCCTGTTGGCTGCCGCAGACGTGTAAATACTGCTCCAGCACCGGCAATGCCTTGGTCGGTTCTCCCAATCGCAGGTAAACCAATCCCAGGTCGCGCCGCTCTTGAGGAACCTGCGGCAATAGCGCCGCCAATCGCTTTTGCACGCGAAGCACGGCCAGCCAACAATCTTGCATGGCGTAGGCGGCCTTGAGATTTCGCAACACGCGAGCGGCGATGTCGATGGGAGCGGCGGCGCGAAAGTCCTCGTCGGTCACGGAGTCTTTCTTGCCCAGCGTTTCTTCGATTCGCCGTTTACAGGCACATTGATCCAACACGTCGCCATTGGTGAACGGATCGACAAACAGCACTTCGCCGGCCGCGCGGCAACCGACGACAAAATGGCCCGGCGTGTTGACTCCGAACATTCTCAGGCCCGTGCGAGTCGCCACGGCCATGTACAGAATTCCCAGCGAAATCGGAATCCCACAGCGTCGCTCCAACACTTCGTTCAAGTAGCTGTTCTGCGGCTCGTAGTAGGCTTCGCGGTTGCCGTGAAAACCTTCGACCTCGTAAAGCAGTTGGCTCATCGCGGCCAGCCGCTTCCGCAGGCTGAGCCCGCAACAGCCGACGTGGCAATCGCCGCATGCAACGCCCAGGCGATCGACTTCGAGCAAGCATCCCACGCGGTCGAGATCGGGGTATGCGTCGGCGGCCAGTTCGAGCATGAATTGGACGAGATCGATTTCACCGTGACTGGCTAGCAATTTGTCGAGTTCCGGATTGCCGTCGAACTGGGACATGGTACAGCGGACTTCGAGGACTTCGCTTCGCACAACAGCCGAGTGCTGGCAATTCACCACACCAGCACTCAAGCTACCGCCAAGGTCGTGTTCAATTCTAAGAGCCTGGCATGGTCGCGGCAATCAAGCTTTCGAGTTCGCGCCGCGGGGCGTGCAAGACAATTGGCCAAAAGCACGATGGCAAAATTGCCGATTATGCGGGCAATTTGGGCCTTGGCGTGCCTGCCGGCCCGGCCCCGTCGGTCTTTGTCGAAAACGGGCAAACGGCTATCATAACGTATGTCAAAGACTCTGCCGCGGCCGGCAAAATCGGCCCCCAGCGTTCCATTCGCCGCTCTCGCGGGCCGGCCAGCCGGGGCTTCAGGGACAACCATGAGCGAGTTTCGTGTCGAGCGCGATTCCATGGGCGAAGTCCGCGTCCCTGCGCGGGCCTATTTTGGGGCGCAGACCCAGCGGGCCAAGGAAAACTTTCCGGTGTCCGGGTGGCCGCTCCCGGAAGAGCTGGTACACGCCCTGGGGCTGGTAAAGTTCGCCGCCGCCGCAGTGAATCGAGATTTCGGCAAGCTGACGGGATCGGGCAAGAACCCGCTGAACCCCGCCCAGGTGGAAGCCCTGCTAGCAGCCGCACGCGAAGTGGCCGCCGGCAAGTTCGACGATCAGTTTCCCATCGACGTGTTTCAGACCGGCTCGGGCACTTCGAGCAACATGAACGCTAACGAAGTGATCGCCAATCGGGCCATCGAGCTGGCGGGTGGCGATCGGTTTGCCGCGGAAAAGCCGATCCATCCCAACGACCACGTCAACATGGGGCAAAGCACCAATGACATGTTCCCCACCGCGATCCACGTCGCCGTGGCCCAATCGATCCACAAGGAACTGATTCCGGCGCTCGAGTGGTTGCGCGACGTGCTGGCCGACAAGGCCAAACGCTGGGATTCGATCATCAAGATTGGTCGCACGCATTTGGCTGACGCCACGCCGATCCGGCTGGGGCAGGTGTTCTCCGGATTGGCCCGCCAGCTGGAACTTTCCATCGACCGCGCGCGTACCGCCTTGCGGGCAGTTCGCGAGTTGCCGGCCGGCGGCACCGCCGTGGGTACGGGTATCAACACCCACCCACAGTTCGGGGCGAAAGTGGCGCAAGTCTTGAGCAAGGAAACCGGCATCGACTTTGTCGAAGCGGCCAACCATTTTGAAGCCAGCGCCAATCGCGACGCCCTGGTCGAATCGAGCGGCGATTTGCGGGCCATCGCGGTGACCTTGTTCTCGGTCGCCAACAACATTCGCTGGCTGGGCAGCGGACCGCGGTGTGGGTTCTACGAGATCAAACTTCCCGACCGGCAGCCCGGCTCATCGATCATGCCCGGCAAGGTCAATCCCGTGATGTGCGAGAGCATGATGCAGGTCTGCGCGCGGGTGATCGGCAACGATCAAACCGTGGCCTTTTCCGGCGCCACGGGCGGCAACTTCGAACTGAATATCATGATGCCGATCATGGGCAGCGCGACGCTGGAAAGCTGCTATCTGTTGGCCAGCGCCACGCGCGCCTTCGTCGAGTTTTGCGCGTTGGAAATCGAAGCCAACCCCGAAGCATGCGAAGCTTCCGTCGAGAAAAGCCTGGCGATGGTCACGAGCCTGACCCCGCACATCGGTTACGAGCGGGCTGCCGCGCTGGCGAAAGAAGCGTTCAAAACCGGCAAGACGATCAGGCAACTGTGCCAGGAACAAAAGATTCTGCCCGAGGACCTGCTCAACGAGGTTCTCGATCCGTGGCGCATGACGGAGCCACACTGACGACATCGAAGACTCGAGCGACAGGTTCTCGCGAACAAGGAGGTTCACGATCATGGGCATCGGCACACTTCGGCTTGCCATCGGGCCGCTCGCGGCATGGCTCATCATTGGCGCATGGCCGGCAATCGCCGCCGACTCTGGCGACCCATGGTCGAGCCGGTCCGACGCCAAACGCGCATCGGCTAGTGGCCGCAACAACGCGGACAACTCCAAGGTCGGCAAGAGCGCGGGCAAATCCTCGGCCAAACTCGTGCCATTTCCCGAGGACGAACCAGGCGGCCGGCAGCCGAGCGCGGCAAAAACGGCACAGCCCGCGCCGCGCAATTCCGATTTCCAGCCGCGTTTCAAACCGCCGGCGGTGCGCCAGGCGCAGCATCTGGAGCCGGTCGAGGCGGAAGAACCAGCGACGGGCCCCAAGTTGGAATCGGCTGCGACCGCGGACGAGGCCCGCCAGCCGGCCGAGTCGAACGAGTCAGCCGAACCCAGGAAGCTGCCCGAGGCGAAAGCGCCTGAAGCGGCCAGGTCGCCCGGCCGCGAACTGGTCGACGAGGCTTTTGCCAAGAGCAAGGCCGCATCCTCCGAAAGCGACTACACCGAGGTCATCGACTTGTGCCGCCGCGGAATGGGGACCGGTCTGAACAAGAACTACGACGATTACGCGCGACGGCTGATGGGTTGGGCGTATAATCGCCGCGGCGAGTCGCGCGCCAAGAGCGGCCGGGACAAGGAAGCCTTGGCCGATTTCGAAGCGGCCGTCGAAGCGAGCGGTTCGTGGCGAGCGATTCACAATCGCGGGGTGAGCTACGCCGCGCTGGGCCGTATCCAGGATGCCATGGCCGATCTCGACCGTGCCATCGCCCTGAACAAAGAATATCCCAACGCGTACTTCAATCGCGGAGAGTTGAAGTACAAGCAAGGCGACTTTGCCGCCGCCATCGCCGATTACAACACGGCGCTCAAGCTGGGCCCGCCCGACTCCGCGATTCTCAACAGCCGCGGCCACGCGCTGTATCGATTGCAACGCTTTGGCGAGGCGCTGCGCGATTATGGCGAAGCCATCAAGATAGACCCCGAGAACGTCGCCGCCTTGATCAATCGCGGCGATACGTATTCGGACTTGGGCCAGTACGGCGAAGCCGCCAAGGATTATCGCGCGGCGATGCGCATTGCGCCGAAGCTGGGCCGGGCCTATCACAGCGCCGCCTGGTTCATGGCGACGTGTCCCGACGAGCACTATCGCAATGACCAGCTGGCCGTCAAAGCCGCCAAGAAGGCGATCGAACTCGACGGCGAGGACTATCGCAACCTGGCGACCCTGGCCGCCGCGCAGGCCAGCGCAGGAAAATTCGACGAGGCCCAGGCGACGCAAGAAAAAGCGATTGCCAAGGCCTCCAAGAGTGACGTCGTGACGGCCGAGAAAATGATGTCGCTCTATCACCGCGACCTGGCCTATCGCGAACGTCCGCGCAGCTCCTTCACGCCTCCGGAAGAACTGGACGACAGCAAGGTCCGCCAGGCCTCGGGCGCCGAGCCTCGCGAGCGGTCGGGCAAGTGGCCCACGCGGCAGGCGTCGGGTACGGCGCCGGTGCGCCCCCAGGGACGCCCCAGTCCCCGCAGTCGCTACTGATTCGCGCGAGTTTCTACAAGCGGTTTCAAAACCATCCGAGGAAAGGGGGACAGTCCCGACCATGGATCACGCTAACGCGTGACCATGGTGCCCTGCTCCGAGGACTGCGCAAATTCGGGACAGTCCCCGACGGTTTTGAAACCGCCTGCTAGCAGGTCCCTTGATTCGCGGGGCACTCTTGGGCATATTGACTGTACAAATATCCACAAGCGGTTTGAAAACCGCCGGCCAGCCCGCCCTGACGTCGCGGAGTCTTCGCAGGAAAGCGGGAGCGTCGCTGGGCCGAGCGTTTTTTGCGACTGGCTTTTGTACCGTCGGTGCCGATCCATTTATCGCCGAACAAGGGAGTCCACGATGGCAGGGGTCGCGGATCGCAAAGCGCAACGCGCAGCAAGCCTGTTTTCCGAAGCCAGTTTCGCCGACGCGGTCGAATTGCACCTGACGGTGACCGACCGCGACACGATCGACGAGCTTGCATCGTACGCGTCGGACGAGGAGCGTGAGCTTTTCGCGCTGCGGGCGCTGCGAATCGGCGTGCTGGCGCTGCGGCAGGCGCGCGGACGCGTCGACGCCGATCTAATCCAAAGAGAAGCACAGCGGATGCTCGCGGCAATGCAAGGGCAGCTCACCGCGCATGCCGCGCAGGTGCAGGACAAGCTGACCAGCTCGCTGAAAGAGTACTTCGATCCCGAGAGCGGGCGGTTTCACGAGCGGGTGCAGCAGCTTGTGAAGCAGGACGGCGAGCTGGAACAGGTTTTGCGCCGGCAGATTGGCGGCCAGGATTCCGAGCTATGCCGAACGCTTTTGGCCCATTTCGGTCAGCAGAGCCCGCTGATGAAGCTGTTGGATCCCAAGGAGTCGGAGGGCTTGCTGCAGGCCCTGGGACAGACGCTCGAAGCCCAGCTCACGGCGCAGCGCAACCACGTGCTGCGCGAATTCTCGCTCGACAACAAGGACGGGGCACTGGCGCGGATGATTGGCGAGTTGACCAACAACCACGGTCAGTTGACCGAGGCCTTGCAAAAAAAGATCGACACGGTCGTCGACGAGTTCTCACTCGACAAGGAAAACTCGGCCTTGAGCCGGCTGGTGAAGAACGTCGACCGCACGCAGAATACGATCGTCAGCGAGTTTTCGCTCGACAACGAGGGATCGGCCCTGTCGCGATTGGCGACCATTTTGCAAAACACCCGCCAGGCGATCGACAGCAATTTGACTCTCGACGGGGAAGGATCTTCGCTGGCCCGGCTGCGGCGGGAACTGGTCACGATCCTGGAGAAGCACACCGAGACGAACACCGTCTTTCAGGAAGAAGTCAAGGTAGCGCTGGGCAAGATGATGGCCAAGCGCGAAGAGGCGCGCTGCTCGACGCGCCACGGCCTGGTGTTCGAGGACGCGGTGTGCCAGTATCTGGAACATCACGCGCAGCAAACCGGCGACGTCCTGGCCCGCACGGGCCAGACCACCGGACTGATCAAGAACTGCAAGAAAGGCGACTGCCTGCTGGAACTGGGGCCCGATAGCGCGGCCCCGGGTGCCAAAGTCGTTGTCGAGGCCAAGGAACAAGGCGAGTACAGCCTGGCCAAAGCACGCCTTGAAATCGAAACCGCCCGCAAGAACCGCGACGCCCAGGTGGGGCTGTTTATTTTTTCGAAAACGACGGCGCCCGAGGGCATCGATGAGGTGTTTCGCCTGGGCGACGACGTGTTTGTCACCTGGGACCCGGAAGACTCGTCGACCAATCTACATTTGAAGGTCGGTTTGACGCTGGCCCGGGCCCTGTGCATCCGCGTGGAGCAAACGAGCCAATCGCAAAATCAGGACTTCGACGCGATCGCCAAGGCGATCCTGGAAATCGAGAAGCAGTCGCAATTTCTGGGCGAGGTGACGACCTCGGCCGAGAGCATCAAGAAGGGGGCCGACTCGGTGCTGGATCGTGTGCGCAAGACGCGCAATTCGCTGGAGCGGCAGGTTGAAATCCTGCAAGAGCGGATCGGCGATTTGAAGGGCGCCGCCGCCAAAGGGGTTTTGTAATCGCGAAGCTCTATTGCCGCAAGAAGTGCGGCCAGATTGCGTCGCTCACGAACAGCCCCTCGCGCGTCAGCCACACCCGGCGCGAGTCGTCCTCCAGCAGTCCCAGCGAAACCATGCGGGCCAAAGGCTCGCCCACCAGGGCGTCGAGCTCGAAGCCAGTTTGGGCCGCGAACGACTCGCGCTGGATTCCCGCCAGCCGCCGCAATCCAAACACCAGTGTCTCGCGGGCCCGATCGGCCGCGGAGAGCTCTTCGCTTTCGTTCATGGGCGACTGGCCGCCCAGCACGCGCGCCAAGTACGTGGTCGTGCTGCGATGATTCATTTCGCGCCGGCCCCCGATGTAGCGGGCCGCGCCGGGGCCCACGGCAAAATAGCTCTGGCCAGACCAATAGACTTCGTTGTGACGACAGCGGTGCCCCGGGCGGGCGAAGTTCGAGACCTCGTAATGCTCAAAACCGCGCGACACCAGCGCGTCGATCGCGGTGGCGTACATCGCGCGTTCAAGCTCCTCGTCGAGTCGCCCTAGCTCGCCTTTGGCCAGCCGATTCCAAAACGGCGTGCCTTGTTCAAACGTCAGGCCGTAAGTCGAGATGTGATCGGGCTCAAGCGCGAGCGCCGTTTCCAGATCAGCCTGCCAGATTTCCAGGGTCTCGCCCGGGACGCCGAAGATCAGGTCGAGCGAGACCGAGGCGATTTTTTGTTTCGCCGCTCGCACCGCGCCGGCTAGTTGCTCGGGGGTATGATCGCGCTCGAGCGTCCGGAGTTTCGCCGCGTTGAACGATTGCCCCCCGAGACTGATGCGATTCACGCCGCGCTCGGCAAGCATGTCGAGCATTTCCTCGCCGAGATCGGCTGGGTTGGCTTCGACGCTGAATTCAGCACCCTCGGCCAAGGGAAACCAGCGCTCGACGGCGTCGAGCAAGCGGCCGAGCTCGGCGGGCGATAAATGCGTGGGCGTTCCGCCACCCAAAAAGAGCGTGTCGACTTCCCGCGGCCGACCAAGCCCGAGCAACTCGATTTCGATGGCCCGCAGGTAGTCGCCAATCAGGTCGTCGCGCCCGGCGACCAGGGTGAAATTGCAGTATCCGCACCGGTGTCGGCAGAACGGCACGTGCACGTACGCGGAGCGGGGCTCGGGAAATTCTTGGATCATCGCGGGATGGCGCATGAAAACTTCGGCCAAATCTAACGCCGAGTTATTGTAGGGCCCGGCCGGCGTGGGACTAGCACGAGACGACCGCGAACGTTGGGCGGCAGGGGGGCCGCATCAAAGCCAGAGGTGCAAACGGCCGTCGAACATGTCCGGGATGGTGCGTTCGACCACCTCGCGGATCCGCCTGCCGTTGTAGCGGGTGCTGAAGTGCGACGCGATGATCAGCTCGTTTTCGAACCGCCCTCGACGTTCGACGATGTCATCGAGGTGTATGTGCCCGAACTTGTGGATCTTGTCTTTGCGATGGGAGGGGGCCACGAACGTCATCTCCAGCACCAGCACGTGCGCCTGGTACATCGCGGGACAGTTGTCGAGTCCTTCCGGAGAACTGTCGCCCAAGTAGGCCAGCCGCGCGATGCGCCGCTCCTCGGTCACTTCCGTGCCGCCCAGCCGCAGGTCGCGAATTTGCGGGCCGGTCAGTGCCTGGTATTCGGCCTTCAGCTTTCGACGGCGTTCCCAGACGACGAAACCGAGCGAAGGGACGGTGTGTTTCGTTTCCGAAACGGTGACGACGTGCTCGCGGGAGAGCTCGATCTCGCTGCCCGGCACCAGCGGCAACAGCTCGCACGGCATCCGCCCCCGATCGAGCCGCGTGAAAAGTCGCAGTATCTTTTCCACGTGTTCGATGGCCGCCGCCGGAAGATAAATCTTGGGCGGCTCCATTTTCATCATCCGCCGACGCGCCACGTACACGGGCAGCGCGGCCACGTGGTCCAGGTGCGTATGCGACACGAACCAGGTGCTGGTCGCCATGAACGACCACGGTTGGCCCCCCAAATCGAACCCGAGCTTTAGCTCGGGAATTCGCCAATAGGTTTGCACCGCGGCGCGCGAATAGCCCTCGATCGTCAAGTCCTTGTGGACCAGAGTTTTGACGGGCATATTGTGGATCATGGCGCGCAACCGACGCACGAGCACTAAGTGGCGAAGAGCGTCAGTGTAAGACGCAAACGCGGTGGACGGAAGGGCACGCGCGAGAGGGTGTCGCGCGAGAGGGCATGCTTTGCAGTGCCGCGCCGCACGCGCTCGGTCGTGTATACTCAGGCAAGGGGCGCGCGTTGTCATCCCAGGGAGTTGCGGATGTTATCGATCGCAAGGGGCAGTGCGGTGGTGGCGGCGCTGGTTGTCGTTTTCATTGCCGAACGAGGCAGCGCGCAAAACTCGTCGCGGGACGACAAGCGGGCATTGGCCGCGGTCCAAGCCTATGTGGGTCAGTGGCGCGGCGTGGGGCAGCCCAAGCGGGGATCGAACCAAGGCGCCTGGACCGAAGAGTCCGCCTGGGCCTGGCGATTCGACGGCGGCCGCGCCGAACTGGTGGCGCAACTAAGGGGCAGCAAGTACTACTCGCAGTTGCGGCTGCAAGCCGGCGAGAAGCCGGCAGAGTTCGCGCTCGTCGCTTCCGATATCGACGACAAAAAAGACAACAAAGAATCGCCAGAGCGGTTCACGGGCCAGTTGACGGATGGCGCCTTGGTGTTGACGGCCGACCACCCGGCGATCGATCGCCCCGCGAGGATTTCGCTGCGGTTGGTGGCCGGGGGCGATCGGATGCTGGTGCTGTATGAAAAGCGTATTGGCGGGCGGGCCTTCGCGCGGCTGGCCGAGGTCGGCTCGACGCGCAAGGGAAGCTCGTTTGCCAAAGCGCAGGCCAGCGGACCCCAGTGCGTGGTGACCGGCGGATTGGGCACGATTGCCGTCGAGCACAAGGGCACGAAGTATTACGTCTGTTGCACGGGTTGCCGCGATTACTTCCTCGACGACCCCGAGCGCGTGCTGGCCGAACTGCGCGACCGCAAGGCGGCCGAGCAGGCCGGAAAGGAAAAGTGAAGACGTTTTTCTACGCGGCGGCGCGGCGGGGAACGGTCGTCCGCACAGCGGGCGCTGGCACCGGCCGAGCTCCTTCGATGCTGCCCTGCGGCTGACGATGACGCGTCATCAACGTCAGCAGCGCCGGCAGCATCACCAACGACGTGAAGAGACAACACGTCACGCCCAAAGTCAGCACGCGCCCCAAACTCTGCAGGCCCTGGTGCGTGGCAATCATCAGCGAGCCGAAGCCAACCAGCGTCGTCAGCGCGTCGACCAGCACGGCCACGGCGGTGCCGGCGGACATCCGGTACACACCTTGCGATTCGCGGAATTCGTGCACGATGTGCACGCCGTAGTCCACGCCGATGCCCAGGATCAAGGGCAGCGCGATGAGGTTGGCCGGGTTGAGCGCGATGCCCAACACCCCCAGCAGTCCAAACATTTGCAGCACACCCACGCCCAGCGGAAGCGCGGCCAGAACCGCGTAATGCAGGCTCTTGAAGTCGAGGACCAGCACGGCCACGATTACCAGCAGCGAATAGACGGCCGCTTCCTGATAGCTGCGCTTCATTTCCAGCGACGCTTCGTGTGCTTGCAGCGGATTTCCGGTCACGTGCGGATCCACCGTGCGGACTTCCTTGACGAAATGGCCCAGGGCGCTCGTGTCCCAGATGTCGCCTCGGCCGTAGATTTTGAGCAGGTGTTTGCCGTGTTGTCCGACAAAGCGGTCGACGAGGCTCGCCGGCAGATCGGCGAGCTGGGGCGGTTCGGGATTGGCGATGCTCTTGAGAATGTGCAAGCGGCTCAACAAGTCGCCGGCCATTTCCTGCTGAAAGCGCGAGAGCTGGGCATAGCAGTCCGACAACGGCATGCGCCGCAACAAGTCGCGA
>JBGQHN010000087.1:0-14326 GCA_041497975.1 Planctomycetia bacterium
CGATCTCGCGCGCCAGCACCATTTTGTTTTCGGGCGTGTGCTCGTGGGGAATGACGCGCTTGAAGGTTGGCGGATACGGGCCCATCACCTCCAAGTTGTCGATGATCAGGTTGCGATCGTTGGGCGCCGGCGACTCAGGTTCGTAAAAGTCGTTCAGAAACGCGATGGAATACGTATGCTGACCTCCTTTGGAGTGGAGCCAGCCTTCATAGGTTTGGGGCTGTTTTTCGACGGCCTTGACCTCGAAATTGCCCACCACCTTGTTGTCCAGGTACATCGCCATTTTCACCGGCTCGTCGCCGGCCTGGTCGCCGTAAGCGCGCACGCGGAACATATAGTCGCCCTGGCCAAACATCCGCACATTGGTGCGGACGTCGCCTTCGCTGTCGAGCATGCGCGCTCCGCTATCGATGACTGTTCCGCCCTCGATTTCCTCGGTGGCCAGGTTGACCAGGTCCGTCCCCAGGGCCCGCTCGACGACTTTTTCGGCGGCCGCCAGGTATTTCTCCAGCAGGATGGGCGGCATCGAAAGCACGTCGCCGATATTGTCAAACCCATAACCGACGTCGTCGGACGGGAAATCGTCGGCCGGCTGAAAATCGACGCCCAGCAGGTCGCGAATCGTGTTGTCGTACTCGTTGCGATTCAGCCGGCGGATGGTCACTCGACCGGGGTCGCGCTCCTGGCCACAGTCGAACCGGGCCAATTGGGCATCGAGCCAGGCGGTAACTTTTTCGCGCTCGGCCGGGACCGGCTGCGGTTGGTCCTCGGGTGGCATCTCGCGGTCGTGCAGCTTTTGCAAGACTTTTTCCCAGGTCCGGCGATCTTCGACGACCGACGCACGGGCCAGGTACTCGCCGAGCTTGAGCTCGCCCTTGGGCTCGTCGCCGCTGTGGCACTCGCGGCAATGCTTCACGAAAAACGGCTCGATTCGCTCGCGAAATTCCGCAACAGCCGCCGCACGGTCGGCCGCCGGTTCGGCTGCGGGCACGGTCGCCGCCGCCCAGGCCGCCGACGCAAGCAGGGCCATGATAAAAACCGGTGGGCGCATAGGCATGCCAATGGCGGAAAAGTCAGGCGGGACGCGATCTAACCCTGGTCGCGAGAACTGGATTCTATCATATTCATCCGCCCTGATGCGACCAAGATTTGCCACGATCTGATAGCCGTTGTGGCCGTGATTTCTCAGTTCGCGATCCGATTTTTCCGAACGCTCGGGCACAACTCGGTGGGCGCGGTCGTTCAGGGCCTCACGGCACCCAGCGGACCAGTGATCCCGCGGGCCGGTCGCATAAGCTTGCATTGATGGGTTGAAGCGGTACAATGACCGGCGTTGCTGGGGCAACGTCCGGAGCGGGCCGGCAGAGCTATCCCCGCTTCGACAAAGCCTTGCGCCATGGCTCGCGCATCGCGTCACTTACTTAGGAGGACGATCGATGTTGACCTTTCTCGGCAAACGCCGGCGGTTTTGCGACGGCATTTCGCGGCGGGATTTTCTGCGGGTCGGGGCCCTGTCGGTCGGCGGGCTCAGCCTGGCCGATCTGTTGCGGCTGGAGGCCAAAGGCGCCTCCGGACCCACGCCCGGCAAGTCGGTGATCATGGTCTTCCTGCACGGCGGACCGTCGCACCTGGACATGTACGACATGAAGCCCCAGGCCCCGGTGGAGTTCCGCGGCGAGTTCCGGCCCATTCGCACCAACGTGCCAGGCATGGAAATCTGCGAGCTCATGCCCCGGCAGGCCCGAATCATGGACCGGCTGGCGATCTTGCGGGGCTTGCACTTCGTCGAAGAACATAGCGCCCACTCGCTGTGGACCGGGTACCCCGAGCGGATCAACCGTCCGGCGTTTGGCTCGGTGGTCAGCTACTTGAAGGCCGCTCAAGACGGCCTGCCACCGTACGTCAGCCTGATGAATCAGCCGCTTTCCGAAGATCCGGCCTATTGCGGAACGGCGCATCGGCCGTTCGTACCCAGCGGCCCGGGCTTGGAGAACTTGGGCCTGGTCGCCGGGGTGTCGCTCGATCGGCTGCAAGACCGCAAGCAGCTTTTGGGCGGTCTCGACACGATCCGTCGCGATATCGACTATCGCGGCGCCTTGGCCGGCCTCGATGCCTACACCGTGCGGGCGCTGGACATGGTCGCTTCGACCAAGACCCGCGAGGCCTTTGACATCAGCAAGGAACCGCCGGCCGTGCAGCAAAAGTACGGCCAGGCCAACCAGGATTTTCTGCGGGCCCGCCGCCTGGTCGAGGCCGGCATCTCCGTGGTTTCGCTGGTGGTCGGCGGTTGGGACACGCACGGCAACAACTTTGGCGCTTTGCGAGGGATGTTGCCTAACTTGGATCAGGGCATTCATGCCTTGGTCAGCGATCTCTACGATCGCGGGCGAAGCCAGGATGTCGCCGTGGTGGTGTGGGGCGAGTTTGGCCGCACCCCGCGCGTCAACGCCGCGGCCGGCCGCGATCACTGGCCCAGGGCCGGATTCACCGTGCTGTCGGGCGGCAATTTCAAAGGCGGCCAGATCATCGGCGAAACCGACGCACACGGCGAGTCGCCCAAGGGCCTGTCGATGACCTCGACGCACGTGCTGACCAGCTTGTACCAACACCTGGGCATCGATCCCGGCCTGGCAATTCCCGACAACAACGGGCGGCCGATGCATCTGCTCGACGAGCGCGAGCCCGTGCCGGGATTGGTGTAGTACGGCGAGCAAGCGGAGTCCGATTGACCCCGCGCACTGTGCGCGACCGATCACCGGCGCGCGCTCTGGCAATCACGACACGTCCCGAGCTTGCTGCTAGCAGTTGCAAGCCCCGGCTATTTCCTCGGCACAATGACTACTGTACATTTGATCCCTATGTGCATAGGATGGAATGGGAAGCACGAGATCAAGATGTTGCTGCCGTGGTTGGAAATTCCAAAACGCTCGTTGCCGTTACGAACTGGGAAGTGGCCGAGGTGCTCGATGAGATTGCCCGGCTGCTGCGGTTGCGGGGGGCCGATCCGTTCCGTGTCGCCGCCTATCGCCGGGCCGGCCTGACGGTTCGCAACTGGCCGCAGCCGCTGTCGGAAATCTTCGCGCGCGAGGGTGTAAAAGGGCTGCTGCGACTGCCGGGCATCGGGAACTCGCTGGCCAAAAAGATCGCCGAGTTGCTGCGCCGCGGCAAGTCGCGGTCGTTGGACCGGCTGCGCCAGAAACACAGCACAACCGATCTGCTGACGACGCTGCCCAGCGTCGGCAAACGGTTGGCGGACCGCATTCGCAGCGACCTGGGGGTCAACTCACTCGAAGAGCTGTTCGAGGCGGCCGAAGATGGCCGGCTGCGGCGAATATCTGGCTTAGGCCGCAAACGAGTGCAGGCCATTCGAGAGAGCCTGGCGCTACGCTTGGGCCCTCGACGTCCGCGGCGAGCGCGCCACCACGGCGAGTTCTACCAGCCTTCGGTGGGTCTGTTGCTGGATATCGATCGAATGTATCGCGAAAAAGCTCTGGCCGGCCGGCTGTTGGCGGTCGCGCCGCGGCGATTCAACCCCACCGGCGCGGCCTGGTTGCCAATCTTGCGCGGCGATTGGCACGGGCGGCAGTACTGCGCCCATTACTCCAACACGGCTCAAAGCCACGAACTGGGGCATGCTCGCGACTGGGTCGTCATTCGCTGCGAAGACAAACGCGCATTCGGCCAGTGGACCGTCGCCACTGCGACGCACGGGATTCTTCGCGGTCAGCGGATCGTCAAGGGCCGCGAATGGGAGTGCCAGGAATACTATCGCGACACGCGATCCCAGCAGTTGCGGCTGCCAATCCGTTGAATGTCTCGCCGGCCGCGTCGGGATGCCGGGCAAATACGTCCTGTCGCCCGGGAGTGGGCCAGCCTGAAATCAGCTCGAGCGCTGCACCGTTAAGCGAAGAGAGGATACAACTGAAACGCGGTCCACAATTTCGCCAAAGGCCCTTATGGATTTCATCAAGGCGAATGGGATGAAGACCCTATAATGGCCCCATGAGCGAAGCCCCCGTACCTCGACTTCGATTTCAGGTAAGTCTCGCGACGGCGTTTGTTTTCATTGCCGTAATCTGTGGTGGGCTTGCGCTAATTCGAGCCGGCCATTCCGAGATCGCTTTGGGAGTGACCTTTCCGTTTGCCGTCGGCATAATAATTGGCCAGGTCACGAGCATATCGCCGTTGTGGAGCCCCTTGGCAGCGGCCTTTGTTGTGCCGCCACTTTGGGGCGCGATTGGCTGGTTCTTTGATCCGCTTCCTGATGGCACGATTCTACGGTCAACAATTGGCGCGCTTATCGTGGTTCCCGGCCTACTTGTCTTTGGGTGCATTCCTGCACTAGCGGGAGCCTTAATCTTTCGCTGGCTCCGTCACCGGCGTATTCCCAGTAACCCAATTTCAGACTGACGTTGTACCTGCCACCGGCCGATTTGGATCGGGCTTCGCCCTTGAGCTATGATGGAGCGCAACGGGCTGCAACTGGCCAGGTGCTCTTTCGCCTCAGGCACAAATCATGGCGACCAGCGTCGCGGCAGTCGATGAGAATCGCACGAGCGGACCGACTCGCACGGCGGCCGTTGTCGGTAGCACCCGACGCAAGTTGCTGAACGCGATCTCGGCCGTCAGCGAGTGGATGTTCGGGAGCATTACGCTGGTCGTCGGTTTATCGGTGCTGGCCACGATCCCGGTCGTTCAGTTGCTCAGCCTGGGATATCTGCTGGAAGTCAGCGGACGCGTGGCGCGCACCGGCCGGTTGCGAGCGGGTTTTGTCGGTGTGCGCCAGGCAGCGCGTCTAGGGCGGATCGCCGTGGGCGTTACGATCTTGATGGTCCCGCTGTGGATCGCGGCCTCACTGGCGTTTTCTGCCCGACTGATCGATCCGCACAGCCGGGCTACCAAAGTTTGGGACCTGGCGCTGGTGGTGCTCAGCGCGCTTGTGCTTGCGCAAATCGCGACGGCGTGTTTGCGCGGCGCGAAGATTCGACATTTTCTTTGGCCGCGGCCGATCAAGTCGCTCAAGCTCGCGCTGTCGCCGGGCGCGTACGCCGGGTCGCGCGACGCCGTGTGGGATTTCTTCAGCGGGTTGCGGCTGCCGTACTATTTTTGGCTTGGGCTGCGCGGATTCGCGGGAGCCGTGGCCTGGTTGGCCGTGCCGGTCAGCATGCTGGCGGTCGCCTCGCGGCTGCGGCCCGGCGCCGGAGTGGTCGTGGGCCTGGTCGGCGGCGGACTTTTGGCGCTGGTGCTCGTGCACTTGCCGTTCTTGCAAGCGCGCTTTGCCGAAGAAAACCGGCTGGCGGCTATGTTCGAGCTGAAGGCGCTGCGGCGGCGGTTCGCCCGCGCGCCGGTCGCGTTTTTAATTGCGCTGGCCTTTACGTTAGCGCTGGCGCTGCCTTTGTACTTGTTGAAGATCGAAATCATTCCGCGCGAGGCGGCCTGGCTGCCCAGTTTGTTGTTCGTGGTTTCGATTTTTCCCGCGCGGCTGTTGACCGGCTGGGCGATGGGCCGCGCGAACGACCGCATCACCGCGCGGCATTGGTTTTTTCGCTGGACCAGCCGGATGGCGATGTTGCCGCTGGTGTTGGTCTACGTGGTGGTCGTGTATTTCACGCAGTACCTTTCCTGGTACGGCATGTGGAGCCTGTACGAGCAGCACGCGTTTCTGGTGCCCGCCCCGTTCTTGGGCATGTGAAGGTGCCGTGCCCGCCGGCGGCCTCGGAGAGGGGGACAGTCCCGACCATGGATCACGCTAATGCGTGACCACGGTGCCCTGCTCCGCGGACTCCGCAAAATCGGGACAGTCCCCGGCCATTTTGTTTGAGGCTTTCAAAGCGGATTGAGTTCCCAGCCGGTTAGCTGCCGGCCGACGTCGTCCAAGGTCAGCCTGGCTTGAGGAAGCGGCAAGCGCGATTCGTCCGGGCCGACCGAGTACCGCGCGGCGCGCAGTTGGGTATCGACCTCTTGCTCCAGCGACAACAGCCAACTCGGCACGTCGAGCCCGACCCCGGTGGGCTCCTGGGTCAGCTCTTGGGTTTCTTGCTCCAGCAGATCGAAAGCTCCCGGCGTCGCGACGTCAGAACGGGAGCAACCGCGGACGTCGTCCATGGCCGGCTTGATCAAGGCTCGCACGCGGTCGATTGCCAGCGGACGAATGAAACGTTCGGCCACGCGATCGGTGACCGTGGGCAACCGCATGGCGTATTTCTTGCGCAGTTCGACGCAGCGGCTTTGCAGGGTGTCGGCCACGTCGCCGGTGCGTTCGGCCAGGCCGCGGCGCCACAGTTCGGCCGCTCCGCTGCGACCGCGACGCACGAGAACCGAATGCGCGATCAGCACCGGCTTCAAATGCCAGGCCACACGATCGTAGTGCACGCGCAGGCGGAGAAAGTCCAACAGCGTGTACAGCAAATCGCCGCGGTCCGACTGCGTCGTCGTGCTGTTATAGTCCCGGTATTCGCCGTAGTTCTCGACGATCGCCTCGATCACCAGGCTCAAGTGCTTCACTGCCTCGGCCCGCGACACGCCCTGGCCCAGGTCGTCGAGCAGCTTCAACTCCTTCTCGTCGCCGAGCTCGGGCTCTTGCTCCAGCCGCGCCAGCCAGGCGTCGACGCCCTGGTGCAAGATCGCCCGTAGATTGCCCATGTTGAGAAATCGCTGGGTGAACAGGTCGCGTCCAAAACGTTCCGTAAAGGCCACCAGCGCCTGCCACGACTTGTCGTCCGCGATGCGCTCCAGCACGCTCAGCCGCAACGTGCGGCTGTGGGCCAGCCATTGTTTGAGCAGCGATTCGGTGACTTGTTCCAGGCACTCGACAAGATCGTTGTCGCCCTTGTCCGAATCGTCCGGCGCGCCGGGCCAATCCCGCGAAACCGCGACCACGGCCTCGACGATCGCTTCGTGGCCGGCCGCGAACAGCCGATCGAACTCGCTGATCGCCCCGGCGCCGACGGGATTGGCCGACTCCATCAAGCGGGCCGTTTCGATCAACTGACAGGTTTCCCGCAGCAGTCCCAAGCGCGGCAACCATTCGAGCAGGTCGCGCACCGCCTGCTGCAGCACGCGGGCCTGAACCATGCGGGCCGGGTCGCCTCCCTTGGCCAGCGGCACGTACAATAGCGGCCTTGTGCGCAGCGATTCGAGAAACGCGGGCCAAAGCTCGCGCACGCGCGGGGCGTCTCCGCGGACGACGGCCCGCAATACGTCGTCGAGAATCTCGCGCTGGGTCCCCACGGTCGCGGAGGCCGGCAGGGCGGCGCGCATCGAACGGGCCGCGTCGGCCGTTTCGATCGTCGTGCTAATGACCTTTTCGACAAGCGCCTCTTTCACGCCGCGGCGGCGATCGAACTCCAACAGAGAATCACGGCTCGACGTCGGAGGGGGAATCCGCCGTTCGTCGACCGCACGCAGCAGCGCCAACAGCCGCTGCTCGTTGTCCGTGGCTTGTTTCAGCCAATGCTCGAGCGTTTCGGCGCCGATCGGAGAATCGGACTTCGGCCCGCAGGCCAAGACGGCTTTCTTCCACAACGAAGCGACGGTGCGCAGAAAGGCCAGCCGCTCGCCGACTCGACGCGCTTCATTTTCCAGCTCGAAATCGGTGGCCGGCACCGAGCCCGACTCGAGCATGTCGGCTTCGACGCCATCGCCCGTGCTGTCGATGTAAACGACGTCGTCGTAGGCGGCGCTGAACAACCCCGGGTCGTCGTGCGGGTCGTCTCCTTCATCATCCGCGGCCTTTTCGTTTGCATCACCCACGTCGTGCGCGGCGCCCAGCAGGTCCAGGCCCGGCACTTGCCAGAAGTCCTCGGCGTTGGCTTCCAGGACCTCGAAGAACTTACGAACCAGCGTTTGTCGGTCGTGCGGGCCCGTGCTGCCCGCGAGGCTGTCGCTCGCCCGGCTCACCTCGCTCAGCCAACGCTGCGCCAGGCCGTGGAACGAATACTCGCCGTGCTTGAGCGAAATCAGGCCGGCCTGGCTGAGCCATTGCATGAGCAGGGCCATGACGGCGAGCGGGTCGGGCTTTTGCCATAGCGCGCCGACGACTAGCGCGTACGCCTTGGGCGAGTTGAAGTGCGCGACGCGCTTCCGCCAGAAGCCGATGTCGCCGGCCGCCGCTCCGGCATGGTGAAAGGCCTTCAGGGCCTCGGCCACCTCGCGTGCCGAGTCGTAGGCTTCGGCGCCGGAGAATGCCTCGATGGCCTCGACGCTCGAGATCGCGAACTTGTCCCACCAGCGCGTCAGCTGGGCCATCCGCCCGGAGAGCGCTGTTTGCAACGCCCCGTTATCGCGCCCCGCCGCTTCGCTCCACAGTCGGGCATACAGCCCCAGGATTTGTTCGACCAGCTCGATCAGTTGATCGAGGCGGTGATCGGGCACGCTGTTTTCCGGCGAGGGAAACAGGCTGAACTGGCCTTGGAAACCCAAGGCGTTCCAAGGATCGACGAGCGCTCCGCAGTGGATGGCCCGCTCCAAAAAGTCCTCGATTTCGACGAGCATTTCGCTGGCTCGATCCAGTTCGCCCCTTTCGACCGCCAGGTGGCCGGTGGTCAAACGGCATTGGATCTCGCAGGCCATGCGCGCGGCCGCCACCGGCACGATTTGCGCCTGGAGCAGGGCGGCTTGGGGATAGCCCATCCGCGCGAACAACAACGCCAGATGCACGTGCTCGAGCTGGGCGGCGCGCCGCCGGGCCATCTGCTGGTTCAAGTGCTGCCGCGCGCCGGCCAATGGCTGCTTACCGGCGACTGCTTCGGCCCGCAGCCGCTCGCCATGCGCGCCCGCCAGCCGGGCGACAAACTGCTCGTAAAATGCATCGCGATAGGCCGCGATGCGCGGCAACAGCGTCGACAGCGTGGTGGCCGAATCGTGAGCGTCCGGGCCGCTGCCGCTGGTGCCGGAGGCCATCAGCATCGTGCCGCACAACACCGTGGCCGCTTCCAGCAGCAGCTCTTCGCGCGGCAACTCGCCGCCCTGATTGACGCGATCCAACAAGACATCGAGCGTGACTTGCTGCACGACAAAGCGGCGATATCGGCCCTGGTTGTCGATATGGTGCGGATCCCATTGGCCGAAATGATAATTGGGCCGCTTGTTCACCGGATGGTCGAAGTCGTAGGCCCGCGGGTCGATCGCCAGCTCGTCCAACAAATCGGGATCGAAAAAGGCCTTGCCCAAGATCGCCTGATCGGTCGCGCGCAGGATGTCGAGCGCCCGCTCGACGATTTCCCGGTACGGTCCCACGCTCACGCCGGCCGAGCGCACGAACAACGGGATGGGGCGAATCCATTCGTGGGCATACGGCTCCATGCGTCGCGTAGTCTGCAGCACCGCCAGCGGACGATGGCCAATGTAATCGTTGAGGCGCGCGAGCGCGCCATCGAGAATTCGCTGGCTCTCGTCCCAGGGACCGCCTTGCGCCAGAATGGCCTCGAAGACGCGGCCCACGAAAAAAGGCCGCCACACCTCGGCGTCGGCCTGATGGAACAGCAAATCGCGATGGAACTGGCGGTAGCGCGGCGTAAACTCGTCGAGCGCCAAGCGCAACACCGCGCGGGCCTGCTCGTTGTCTGCAAACGCCGGCACGTTGGCGGCCAGGTCGTTCAAGCCGGCCCGCAAAATTTCGCCCACGCGCGCTAGCGAATCCTGGCGCCCGCTTTGGCTTTCGACCAGCCCGAACAGCTCGTTCAAATTGCGCAAGAACTGCGGATCGGGGGTCCCGGACGAAAAATTCAAATAGCCCAGCAATTCTTGCAAATCGAAGGGCGGGCGGGTTTGGGGGGCAGGCTGGGGCATCGGCGCGCAGGTTTCCCACGGAGGCAATGGGTCCATGGTAGGGAATCATGTGGGACTTGGTCTAGCGGCCCCGCGGCCCTGCCCGAGCACACGCGGCGACAAAGCGCCTCGAAAGCCCCGCTGGGGCGTGCCCCGCGACCAATCGTGGGCGGACGATTTCGCTTAGCAAAGGCAAGCTCGCGTGACTATCATAAAGGGTATCGGATGAGGTGCGTGTCACGGCGGCGCGTTTGACGCCCGACCGGGCCGTTCGGCCAGCGAGTTTTCGTGGAGAGCCTTCGCATGCGACGATCGCGGCGTTTCATCGTGGGGATCGTCCTGGTCGCGTGCGGCGCGACGTCGGTCTGCCAGGCGGCAACGCTCATCGAGCGCAACCTGGCCGCGCGGTACGGTCTTGTGCGCGCCTGGTACGCCCAGGTTGGCTCGCCTCGCGCAACCGGAACGATCGCCCACATGAACCTTGATCGCGGCACGCTCTTGGTGCAGAGCACGCGCGGAACGCTGGCATCGCTGGACGCGGAAACGGGCCGCATGCTTTGGTCCACCCAGGTCGGACCTCCCGATCATTCGAGCAGCGAGCCCGATGCGAGCGAGGAGTACGTGGTCGTGGTCAGCGGCTCGGTGCTGTACGTACTGGACCGCGCACACGGCCATATTCTCTGGCACAAACAGATAGGCGGCACACCGGGGGCCGGGCCGGGCGCGAGCGCCACCCATGCTTTCGTGCCGATGGTCAACGGCCTGATTGAAGGATTCGATTTGGCAAAAGGGGCCAAGCAGACGCCCTGGGTCTACAAGTCGGCCGGCCGCGTGCTCGTGCCGCCGATGACCACGCCGGAGACGGTCAGTTGGACGACGGAGAAGGGCTATTTCTACGTGGCAGATCCCTCGGCGGGCGGCATTCGTTATCGTTTGGAGACCCGCAAGGCGATCCACTCGCGCCCCGCCTATTGGGCTCCGCGCGTGTATGCGTGCTCGACCGACGGTTACGTGTACGCGGTGAACGAAACCACCGGAAAGATCGATTGGAAGTTCACCGTCGGCGACGCGATCTTCCAATCGCCAGCGGCGATCGAGGGAAAAGTGTTCGTGATTTCCGAATACAGCGGCATGTACTGCCTGGATGCAAAGGATGGCACGCAGTTGTGGCGCGCGCCCAGAATATCGCAATTCGTGTCGCTCAGCCCGTCGCGCGTGTACGCCTGCGATCCGCTGGGCCGCCTGACCGCGCTGGACGTCAAAACCGGCACGCGCTTGGGATCCATGCCGCTGGACGGCATCTCGATCAAGTTGTTCAACAGCCAAAGCGACCGTGTGTTCCTGGCCAACGATTCGTGCGTCGTCCAGTGTTTGCGCGAAATGGACCTGAAGTCGCCCGCCGTGCACGTGCAACCTGCGGCGGAGAAGCCGGAAGTCAAAGCCAAGCCGAAGTCGCCGTCCAAGGCGCCGGCGGAAGAGTCGGCCAAAGAGCCGACCGACGAGTCGAGCGCCGCTCCAGAAGCCGACGATAAGCCAGCCATGGAAGCGGAAAAGTCCGACGCGCCGGCCGACGACGACGCGGACAACCCGTTCAAATAGGCGATCCTCGCCACCGTGGCGCACGGGGGAGTTGACTGGCGCGTCACAAGTTCTTACACCAAGGGTTCCCGAGGGTCGATGGCTTCGCCGACGACCCGGGCCTCGTTTCGATCCGCACGCTCAAGCGTTGCCACGCGCCGCTCCAGCATCCGAAGGTCCTGTGGCCATGAACCTGCCTAAGATGAAACGTGCCTTGATCAGTGTCAGCGACAAGCTCGGGCTGGGGGAGTTCGCGCGCGGCCTGGCGTCGGCCGGCGTCGAGCTGTATAGCACCGGCGGCACGCGCAAGTTTCTCGAGGCCGAAGCCCTGCAGGTCCGCGACGTGTCGCAGTACACCGGTTTTCCGGAAATGCTCGACGGCCGTGTGAAAACATTGCACCCGAGAATTCACGGCGGAATTCTCGCCCGCCACGACCGGCCCGACGACCTCGAGGTTCTCGCGGCCCACGGCATCGTGACGTTCGAGCTGGTGGTCGTGAACTTGTATCCTTTCGAGGCGACCATCGCTCGCGCCGACGTGACGTTCGACGAGGCCGTCGAGCAGATCGACATCGGCGGACCGAGCTTGATTCGCGCGGCGGCCAAAAATCACGCTTTCGTCACGGTGGCCACGGATCCCGGCCAATACTCCGAGATTCTCGAGCAAACGACCGCCCAGGGCGGCACGACGATTGAACTGCGCCGCGACCTGGCCCGCGCGGCCTTCGCCCGCACCGGCCGTTACGACCAGGCGATCGCGGATTACCTGGCCAGCCAGATCGCGGGCGAATTGCTTCCCCGGCGGTGGCACGTCGACTTGCGCCGCAAGGAGATTCTGCGCTACGGCGAAAACCCGCACCAGGAGGCGGCCTTGTATTCGAACATACGCGGCTGCGAGGGGGCGAACCTGGTATCGGCGCTGCAGTTGGCCGGCAAGCAGCTGTCGTACAATAACCTGCTCGATCTGGATAGCGCGCTGGCCATGGTGCGATCGCTGGATCAGCCGGCGTGCGTGGTCGTCAAGCACAACAACCCGTGCGGCGCGGCCATGGCGCCGCAATTGGTTGACGCCTCGCGCGCGGCGCTGGCTGGCGACCCGACCAGCGCCTTCGGGTCGGTGCTCGGCTTCAACCGCGCGGTCGATACGACCACGGCCGAGGCGCTGGCCGAGCCGGGCCTGTTTGTCGAGGCCATCGTGGCCCCGGATTTCGAGCCGGCGGCCTTGGAGATTCTGACCACGCGGCCCAAGTGGAAGTCCAACGTCCGGCTGATGAAGGTGGGCCCGCTCGAGGAACCGCCGGTCGACTTTCAGTTGCGGCAAATCGAAGGCGGCATGCTGGTGCAGCAGGCTGATTTTGAGCCAGATCCCGAGTTGGAGTGAAAAGTGGTCACGTCCAGCCAACCGACGGCCCGGCAATGGCACGATCTGCGCTTTGCCTGGGCGCTGGTGCGGCACGTCAAATCGAACGCGATCGTGTTGGTCCAAGATCGCGCGGCCGTGGGCGTGGGGGCGGGGCAGATGAGCCGGGTCGACTCGGTGGAAATCGCGATCAAGAAGGCCGGCCAACGGAGCCGAGGCTCGGCGTTGGCGTCCGACGCGTTTTTTCCTTTTGCCGATTCGATCGAGCAAGCGGCGGCCGCGGGGATCGCGGCCATCATTCAGCCGGGTGGTTCGCGCCGCGACGACGAAGTCATCGCCGCGTGCGACAAGCACCATATTTCCATGGTTTTCACCGGCCGCCGACACTTCAAGCATTGAACCTGGCCCCCAATGACCAGTGTGCTGGATAAAATCGTGGCCACGAAGCGCGGCGAGATCGCCGCCGCCAAGTCCGCGCGCCCCCAGAGCGCGCTCGTCGAGCTGGCCGCCGCCGCGCCGCCGCCACGCGATTTCTTCTCGGCCCTGGCCGCACCGGGTCCGATCCGCCTGATCGCCGAAGTCAAGAAGGCCAGTCCGTCGCGGGGCCTGATTCGCGCCGATTTTCAGCCGGTCGAGATCGCGCTGGCTTACGAGCGGCACGGCGCCAGTTGCATCAGCGTCCTGACCGATCAGCAATACTTCCAAGGCAGTCTCGACGATTTGCGCCGGGTTCGCGCCGCCGTGCGCTTGCCAGTGTTGCGCAAGGATTTCATCCTCGACAGCTACCAGCTTTTCGAGGCTCGCGCGGCCGGCGCCGATGCCGTGCTGTTGATCGCCGAGTGCCTCGACGACCGCAATCTGCGCAAGTTGCACAACGAGGCGGTGGCCCTGGGCATGGCTCCGCTCGTGGAACTGTACGATCCGGGCAATTTGCAGCGCGTGTTCGACGCCGGGGCGACGCTGATCGGCATCAACAATCGCGACTTGCACTCGTTCGAGACGGACTTGGAGCACACGCTGCGCTTGCGAGACCGGATTCCCGACGAATGCGTGCTGGTCAGCGAGAGCGGCATCCGCACGCACGCCGACGTCGAGCGGCTGGCTGCGGCCGGAGTCGACGCGATCCTGGTGGGCGAAACGCTCATGGCCAGCCCCGACGTCGGAGCGGCGGTCGACGCGCTGCTGGGCCGCTAGCGGGATAGTAGCCAGGGGTGCCACCCTACGCCGTTAACCGTTTCGGTTCGACAATCGGCGCACGAGTCGCCGATTCTTGGGTGCCATGCTTGCGCCCCGCAAGCATGTCGTGGATTCGCGGGCATGCTCACGAAGCGTGAGCATGGCACCCGGCTTCTCAAGGCCGCGCTTGTCCCGAAGCCCACCGTGGTGAGTGAATAATCAGTCCGCACGAGCCGCCTTCGGGCGGGTTTTTCATGCGCTCCCGCCCCCTGCTACAATTCTGGAATGAGCCGGCACTGGCGAAAAATCTTACTCGCTGTGATCGTGGTCGCATTTCTTGCGGCTCTGTTGTTGCCAGCCTTGCGGCCGGCCAGAGAATCGGGGCCTCATCCTCCACGACATAATCCGAACACAACGGATTCAGATTGGGTGCCAGTTGGTCCA
>JBGQHN010000088.1:0-14168 GCA_041497975.1 Planctomycetia bacterium
AATGCATTCATCGGCGGTGGGCACATGGGTATGGGTTCCCAAAACGGCGCTCGCGCGGCCGTCCAAGTAACGGCCCATCAACTGCTTGTCGCTGGTGGCCTCGGCATGGAAATCGACCAGGATGACCCTGACCTCCCGCGACAGCGTGGCCAGGACCCGGTCAGCCGCGGACCAAGGGCAATTGACGGGCCGCATGAACACTCGGCCCAGCAGACTGATGACGGCCACGTCGATTCCGTTGCGAGCTCTCACAATTGCATGGTCGTGGCCGGGGGAGTTGGGCGGAAAGTTCGCCGGCTTCACGATGTTGGGCTGCTCCTCCAGAACGTCCACGATTTCTCGGCGGCGATAAATATGATCGCCCAGCGTGATGCAATCCACGCCGGCGGCAATCAATTCGCGATAGTTGGCCGGTGTCAGGCCGGAACCGCCCGCCGCGTTTTCGGCGTTGGCGACGACAAGGTCGAGCCCCTCGCTCTGAATCAAGCCGCCGAGCGACCGCGCCACGATTTGGCGCCCCGGCTTGCCGACGATGTCCCCGATCAATAACAGGCGCACGCCGCACGCTTCTTTCTTTTCACGAGTCCGGCGCCGTTACATTGCCGGCGCCACGCACACTATTTCGCGATTTCCGTAATACGCGTTTCTCGCAGCACCGTGACCTTGATTTCGCCTGGATAGGTCAATTGCTGTTCGAATGCCTTGGCGATGTCGCGGCAGATCTTGGCCGCCGAGGCATCGGTGGTGTCTTTGGCGCTGACGACGACGCGCAGCTCGCGGCCGGCCTGAATGGCGAAGGCCTGGTCGACGCCGTCAAAGCTGGTGGCGATCTTTTCCAGTTCTTCCATGCGCTTGACGTACCGCTCGAGAGTTTCACGGCGCGCGCCGGGACGCGACGCGCTGCAGGCATCGGCCGCGGCCACCAGCACGGTGTAGGGGTGGTCGACGCGAATGTCGTCGTGATGGCCGAGCGCCGCGTGGACGACTTCGGGCCCTTCCCCATAGCGCTTCAGCAATTCGGCGCCGATTTTGGGATGTCCGCCTTCGGCTTCGTGGTCGGCCGCCTTGCCGATATCGTGCAGCAGACCGCAACGCCGCGCCAACCGGCCGTCGAGCCCCATCTCCTCGGCCAACAGTCCGGTCAGAAATGCGACTTCGATCGAGTGCCGCAACACGTTCTGGCTGTAGCTGGTGCGGAACCGCAACCGACCCAGCAGGTGAATGACTTTCGGGTGCAACCCCGGCACGTCGGCTTCCTGGGCAGCTTCCTCGCCCCGCTTTTGGATGTGCTGCTCCATCTCGGTTTGCGTTTCCGCGACGAGTTCCTCAATGCGCGTCGGATGAATCCGACCATCGGCAATCAGTTTGTTAAGCGCCATGCGCGCCACTTCGCGGCGCACCGTGTCGAAGCCGCTGACGATAACCACGCCGGGCGTATCGTCGATGATCACGTCGACGCCGGTCGCCTTTTCGAAAGCCCTGATGTTGCGTCCTTCGCGACCGATGATGCGTCCCTTCATCTCATCGTTAGGAATGTCGACGGTGCTGGTCGTCGTTTCCGCCGTATGCGTGGCGGCATAGCGCTGGATGCAGGTGAGCAGGATGTCTCGCGACTTCGCCTCGGCGATTTCGGCCATTTTGCGTTCGTGTTTCAGCACCAGCGCGCCGGCTTCATGTTGCAGCTCGCGTTCGAGCATTTCCAACAACCGCTTGCTGGCCTCCTCGCGGCTCAACCCGCTGAGCGTGTGCAGTGTCTGCCGCTGGAGATCGAGCAGATTGGCCAGCTCCTCATTGCGGCGGTTGGTGTCCTCGATCTTTTCGGCCAGTTTGCGTTGCGTGGTCTCGACCATTTTTTCCTGTCGGCGAAGCTGGTCGACCTGCTGTTCCGTGGCGTCTTGACGCTTGTCGAGCAGTCGCTCACGTTCGTGCAGCTCCTGCCTCAGCTTGGCCAGCTCGCGCTCGCCCTCGGCCTTTTGCTGGATCGCCATTTCCTTGATTTCCAGCTCCGCCTCCTTGCGGCGGTTGGCGCTTTCGCGATCGGCGTGCGAGATGATGTCGCGGGCTTCGGTTTCGGCGTCCCTACGCCGCAACCGGTCGATCAGCTTCGTGCCCACGAAGGTGAGAACGGCCGCGACAGCGACCGCCAAGAAAACGAAAAGTGGGCTTTCAGTCACGGCTCCCCCTGTTGTTTGCCAACACGCGCCATCGAGGCGGGCACGTTTGCGCAGCTAAAGAGCTGGCGCTAAGTGCCGCGTGCCGGAAAGGTAGAAGCCGTTCAAAGACGGGTCAAAACTTGACTGCGCAAATAGACGAAGGTCATTTGCGCATCAGGCGCGAATCGCCGACGCGAACTGTAGCCAATGCCAGACAAGACTCCGAACCCCCGGCAAGCCGCCGGAAGAACCGAGAAACGGAACGAAAAGGATGGTTTGCTCTTTTGAAAGTCCCGCGCCCACTATAGACGACGTCAACGGAACCTTCCGTCAAAACACAATCCATGCTCATCCATTCATGCGGGTCCGCCGCCAACGCCACGCCGCGGATGGAACAAGGTTGCTTGGCAACCCGGTCGCAAAAGGTCCGCGTCGCGCGAAAAACGGAGGGCATTCTCGACAAGAGGCCGAGGACGAATCGCAAAACTCTTAGCAAGTACATCTGGTTGCCAACTCCCGCACTTCGCTTTGACTTATCGCACGCTACAGAGCCGTCGTTCGATTGCTCCAAACCAGTTTTGGCGGCAACCTTCCTCCGGATGACCCGAAGGCGCTCGTTTTGTATTTTCCCGGGGAAGACGGAAGGTACCGCTTACGTTCCGCTGGGGCGCACAGCGAACTTGCTGGCCCCGACAGAGCGGTTGGCGAACCACCGCTTCCACGCTTATCGCTAGTCCCATCCTAACACAGTCCGGGCCGCCTGCAACTGTATTTGCGCCTTTTTGCAGAAGTGCTAACGCGATGCACTCTCCGCACTTACGGCCGCGGATTTGCCGCCTGGATAAACTAGCGACTTTACGGCATAAGCCCGGTTCATAGGATTGATACTTCTGCCCCTTTCATACAATTTCGCTTCGTTGACGACCCAAAATGCCTTCCCCGCACTCCTTCGAACAGCGTCTTGCCGAAGCCTGGCCAGCCACGCTCTGGCAGGACGTCGGCGTACTGTTGGCCGTTTCCGGCGGTGCCGACAGCGTGGCACTCCTGCGGGCCATGCGTGTGCTGAAGACTGGGGGGGCGGGCCGTCTGGCGGCAGCCCACTTCAATCACCGCCTGCGCGGCGTCGAATCGGACTCCGACCAGCAATTTGTCGTGTCGCTTTGCAAAACCCGAGGGCTTGACTGCGTGGTCTCGGAGGCACGCGCCGCCGACCTTCTTGCCTGTGGGGATGGCTTGGAAGCGGCAGCCCGCCAGGCCCGCTATGATTTCTTGCAGCGGACGGCCGAGACTTTGGGCGCCCGTTACGTTGTCACCGCCCACACGGCCGACGACCAGGTCGAGACGATCTTGCATCATGTCGTGCGTGGCACGGGGCTGTGCGGACTGGCAGGCATGCAACCCGCGCGAATGCTCGGACCGGCGGTCACGCTGGTGCGACCCATGCTGCGAATGGGCCGAGATCTTGTCCTCGGCTATCTGGCCTCGCTCGACCAGCCCTATCGTGAGGACCAGACGAACCGCGACTTGCGACACACGCGCAACCGCATTCGGCATGAATTGCTGCCGCTGCTGAAGCGCGATTATTCTGCCACGGTCGCCGAGTCGCTGCTGCGGTTGGGAAGCCTGGCCAGCGATGCCACGCGTGTCGTCGACGCATTGGTCGGGCAGTTACTGGAGCGTGCCGTGCGCGAAACCGGCGCGAGCTACGTGACGTTGGACTGCGGCGAACTAGCCGGGCAAGACCGGCACCTGGTCCGCGAGCTGTTGATTGCCGTTTGGCGCCGACAAGCATGGCCGCTGCAAGCGATGGGATATACGCAATGGGATGCGCTGGCCGGACTGGCGCTGGCGCCCCAAACACCCAACTCGCAAGGAAGCAAGCAAGTATTTCCCGGCGCCATCACAGCCGAGCGACGAGGCGGGCAACTGGTGCTCGCCTCGTCGGAGGATGCTTAGCGGGACGTTGAAAAATGGGACTGGCTCCGAGCCGGAACGCCCGAAATCGGCGAACAAACATGTCCGCGAGGTGCCTATCCCAATTTTTCACTAGGCGGCAGTTGAGGAAGCTCTGCGCGGATTGCCTCAGGCCTGATCGGCCTGCGAATCGGTGTAGATGGCTTCCTTGGCCGTGGGCTCGTGCGAAGTTTCGCGCGGCTGCCCGCCGGGCCCGATTTCCACAAGTTTGTAGCCGCCGGTAGCGCGAAAATAAACGAGCAGCAGGAAATACAGGACGGCCATCGTCGCCGGAATGGCGGCCGTAACCTTGAGCGCTTCCTCGCCGCCGTATTCGCTGGCTTGTTCGATCAGCTTGCCTTGCTCGGGGCTTTCCGCGGCAAGTCGTTCTTTCTCGGTTCCGTCGAAGCCGCGCACGGGCTTGAAGAACAGGAAATGGTTCTCCGTCTTCGATTCGACTTGTTCATAGAGCGATGGCTGCTCCGCCCGCAATTTCGCCGACGCAAAAACATCTTGCGTATACCCAATACCCGGTCCGCCCAGCAGGCCGGCGGATAACATGCCAACACCGCCCATCGCTCCCATCGCCAGCGCGCCCCCCTTGGGAAATCGCTCGCCGACAACGCCCAACATCGTGGGCCAAAGAAACGTCTTGCCCACGCCGTAGACCGTCGCCGCGGCCAGCAGTCCCCACCCGGCATCGTTGGCCAGCACGCTGCCCATCATGTACAGCCCAACACATCCCAAACACGAGCTGACGAACAACAGGCCCAACGGATTGATCCGCTCGACAATCGGTCCGGCAAAAAACCGCAACACGAACATCAGGCCGGCCGTATAGACTAAAAGCAGAACGCTGTCGATTCCCAGCATCGCCAATTTGCCCTTGGTGATGTTCGTGATCCAACTGTCCGTCCCCAATTCCACGTACCCGACCAGGGCGTGCAGGAACAGCAACAGGAGCAATACCGGCGCGGCGAACTGGGCTATCATCTCGCTAAACTTGACGCCCGCAGCCCGCGCCTCGGAAATTGGAAACGTTTCCTTGAAGACAATCATGCCGTACCACAACGTGGGCACCAGGAAAAACATCATCGGAATTTCCCAGCGCAACGGGAATTTCGCCTCCTCGCCCACGAAGCCGACGGCCAACAGGCCGCCGAGAATCAATCCGCCGGGCCAGCCCGCATGAAGAATGTTGAGATAGTGCGTCTTCTGCTTCGGATACAACGTGGCGACCAACGGGTTGATGGCCGCTTCGCACATGCCGTTGGCGAGCGAAAACATGAACATGCCGACATACAGGCACCAGTAGGTAGCATTCTTGCCCCAACTTTCGAAGACCGGGGTGGCGGCCAGCGTCGCGGCGGCGGAAGAAACATGCAGCAGAAAGGCCCCGATCAAAAGCAGCTTATACCCAACGCGATCGGCGAAGAGGCTGAAGCCAATGATCGTGAACGCCATGCCGACCAATCCACCGCCGGTGATGGTGCCCAACTCGGTCTTGGTGAACCCGAAATGTCGTTCCCATTCCGATAGCACGTCGCCGCGAATGGCAAAACCCATCCCCGCCGCGATAAGGGTCAAGAAACTGGCCCAAAAGATCTTGCCATTGGACTGCATGCCTGGGTCTCCGAGAAAAGGTCGATGCTGACCGTTTGGCGCGTGTCCGCGGGAGCGCCACCGAAGCCAAACAAGATTTTCGAGTATACAAGCCACGGTGAGCAAGTAAACCGACGCGGGGTACACATTTCAGGCAATTCTGACAACTTGGCTCGCGGCAACTGTCAACTCGCGATCATCGGGCATGCTTTGCCCAGATTCGCAGGCCTCCTAAACCGGTTGAACGTGCCTTGACCACGATTGCAGGAAGCACATACCATTGCCCGCCCCCAGTCTCGCCAAACCGTCAACCTTCCAACCATGCCACGACTTACGGCCAATCAAACCGCGTGGATCCTGATCCTCACGGTCGCCCTTGCGGCGCGATTGTTGGCGGGGATTTGGTGGCAGTCGCGACTCGGGCCCGATCGGCAATTCTTTTTTGGAGACAGTGATTCCTATTGGGTGTTGGGAAAGGCAATCGCGCGCGGCGATCCCTACGAATATGGGTCGCCCGACAGTCGCGTCGTTCGCGCGCCCGGTTATCCGCTGATGTTGGCCGGAGTGTTCCGCGTGTTCGGCGATGCTGCGCCGGTCGTGGCGGCCCGCGCGTTGAGTGCCGTGTTCGGCGCTGTCGCGGTGGGCCTGATCGGGTGGTGGACTTCCATGTTGTTCGATGCTCGGGCGGGCCGAATGGCGGGCTGGATTGCGGCGCTGTATCCAGGCGCGGTTGCCATGGGGGCGTTCGTGCTCACGGAAGCTCCGTTTTGCCCGTTCATGCTGTTGCAACTGGCACTGTGGGGATTGGCATGGCGTGCCGCCTCAAGCCGGAAAGCCGCGGGACTGGCCGCCGTTGCCGGCGCTGCCGCCGCAATGGCAACGTTGATTCGTCCCAGTTGGCTCCTGTTCACTCCCTTTGCGCTCGTGATTGCCCTGGCCATCGACACACACCGAGCACGGCAGGCCCTGATGGGCCTGGCGATGGGCGCGAGCCTTTGTGTGTGCATGCTTCCCTGGTGGATTCGCAACGCGCTGGTGACAGGTCACTTCGTCGCCACTTCCTTGCAGGCCGGGGCGAGTCTGTATGACGGACTCAATCCGGCGGCCGACGGCGGCAGCAATATGTCCTTCATCCCCGAGTTCACCGCCGAAGAACGCACTGTCGACGAAACCCGCGCGGCTGGCGAGCCTTTTGAATACCGTCTGGACCGGCGAATGGCACAGGCCGCCCTGGAATGGGCCCGCGCAAACCCGGCCCGCGTGGCAGAATTGGCGTGGATCAAGTTCGTGCGGACTTGGAACGTGTGGCCCAACCTTTCTTCCCTTCGCCATTGGCCATTGCGGTTGGCCGTGCTCGTGACGTACACGCCGCTATTGTGCCTGAGCCTGGTGGGAGTCTGGCGATTCTCGTCGTGGGGCTGGCCCTACGTGCTGTGCTGGCTGCCGGCGCTCTACTTGACGCTTTTGCACCTGGTGTTCGTCGGGTCGATTCGTTATCGCGAGCCGGCCATGCTGGCGCTTACCGTGCTGGCCGCCGGCGTGTTGAGCCGTGTCGGCGGGGCGACGCCGCCGTTGGCGCAGGCCACGACGCAAACTGTCGGCCATCGAGAGTAAAGAATTCCCCTGTCGGCCACGGATGGGCCGCGACAAATCGCTGAAGGATCGGCACGATTATCAAAGGCGCCACCAACGTCTGTTGGTTCTTTTTCAAATGGGGCGCGGCGCTGGCGCTGGTCGCCGCGGTCGCGGCGGCGCCGTATTGCTACCGCAAGGTGTTCTTTCGCGTCGAAGAGGAAGTGCGCGCCCGAGTCGCGGCCAAAATCGCCGAGCGCTTTCCTCACCTCGAAGTTCAAGTGCGCTCCGCGCACCTGGCGGCCGATGGCATCGACGTGCGCGGCCTTTCGATCACCGAACCCGGAGCACCCGGCCCGCAGCCCGAAATCGCCTATTTCGAGGAGGTCTTTCTCGGATGCCGCACCAGCATGCAAGAGCTGATTTCGGGCGAGCCGGTAATCACCAGCGTCAAGCTAAGTCGTCCCATTCTCAGAGCCACCCGCCGACCCGATGGCGGCTTCAGCCTGGAAAAACTGTTTCCTTTGCCCAAATACGATCGTTCTCCTCCGACGACAACGGTCGAAAGCGGCACGATCGTCGTGTTCGATCCGCTCAAGAATCCGTCGAGCACGTTCACGCTCCGCGACATCAACTTCACGATCAAGCCCACCAGCGGCGATCGGGCTGAGCACGTGCAGCTCGAAGTCGAGGGCAGCCTGGTCGCCGATCAAATCCAACGAGTCGAGATCGTGGGCACGATCGACCATGGCGGGCCGCGTTGGATGCTGAGCGGCACGGTGGACAACTTGGAAATTTCTCCGGAGCTGCGCGCGGCCCTGCCGCAGCGCATCGCGGAACCCCTGGAAGTATTGCGCACGTTGCGGGCCACGGCCAACTTAAGCTTTCGCGTGTCGAGCGACCAGGTGGGTCAGCCGCCCCGCTTCGAAGTCAACGGCCAGGTGGCCCACGGGCATCTCCAGGATCCGCTGCTCCCCTACCCCGTTACCGACCTGCAGGCGCGCGTGCACTGCGATAACTGGGGAATCCGCGTCAGCGAAGTCACGGCACGTCACGGCCCCACGATTTGGGAGATTGCCGAATTCCGCCAGCAAGGATACGACGCGCGAAGTCCCTTCACATTGCGCGCAAGCGGCACGCAGGCACGACTCGACGGCAAGTGGGCCGACACGCTGCCCAAGCCGTGGTCCGTCTATTGGAAGGACTACAGTCCCGAGGGCGAGGTAAATCTCGCGTGTACGCTTGTCTTTGACGGGCAAAAAGTAACACCGACCTTGGAAGTAACGTTGCTGGATAACGTCTCATTCACGTGCCCGAAATTCCCGTATCGGCTCGAAGGCGGTCGCGGCACGGTCACGTTGCGCGACAACGTAATGGACGTGGCCATCACGGCCTTCAGCGGTACCCAATTCCAGCAGGACGAGAAGTACGCAACGGGTCACGAAGCGGACCGCAACGCGCAGCAACGCGGCGGGACGCCGGTGACTCTCAACGGGAGCTTTGCGAATCCCGGACCACAGTTCACCGGTTGGATCGAAATCCAAGGGGACAGAATCCAGTTCGACGAAAAGCTTTTCGCGGCCCTGTTGAAGCCCAAGGCCCGCGAAACGCTGCGTTCGCTCAATCCGCGCGGCACGTTCAAGGTCTACTCGAAGGTGTGGCGCGACGATCCGCAGATTCGCGAAATGCACCAGTTTGCGAAAATCACGCTCGACCGCTGCTCCCTGGTCTACGACAAATTTCCAGTTCCGCTGATCAACGTCCAGGGCGTGCTCCATTTGCGCGACGGGCAGTGGACGACCGCGCCCGGATTGGTCGGTACCAACGGGACCGGAACCGTTCGGCTTTCGGGCACCCTGTCCACGTCGGCCGACGAGGACGTGCTGGCCCTGGCGATCGACGCCAAGAACTTTCCGTTGCACGAAGAGCTGCGCGATGCCCTGTCGCCCAGCCAGCGCCAGCTCTGGTACTCGCTGCAGCCGCACGGCAAGATCGACCTCGACGCCGACGTTCAATACAACTCGCGCGCCAAAAAAATGACCGTCGAGTTGCGGGCTTTTCCGCGCGACGACGCCACGTCCATCGGCACCTCGATCGAGCCCGTGGCATTTCCTTACCGCATGCGCCTGCTGGGCGGATCGATCTACTACTCCCACGGGCACGCCGAACTCGAAGACTTGCGGGTCGTGCACGGCTCGACGCACATGCGCACGCTGGGCTCGTGCGATTTGTCGCCCGATGGAAGCTGGCAGTTGCGGTTGCGGGACTTGACGGTTAACCGCTTGCGCCTGCACGGCGAAGATCACGAATTGGAGGCCGCGCTGCCCGAGGCCCTGAAGCGCGCCATTACCGAGCTGAAACCGGCCGGCCCCATCAACCTGAAAGGCGCCGTGGATTTTTCCAAACGCGCCCCCGATGCTCCGTTGCACACGGGATGGGACGTCGATTTGTTCCTGAATCAAGCCAGCCTGCAGGCCGGCCCAAAATTGGAGAATATCTTTGGCCGCGTGCGGTTGACCGGCTCCGCCGACGGCACGCGTTATTCCAGCCGCGGAGAACTTGCGTTAGATAGCCTGTCGTACAAGAACTTTCAGTTCACCCAGATCATTGGTCCGCTGTGGTTTGACAACAATAACGTTGTTTTGGGCGACTGGGGGGCCCAGTCGCGGCCGCCCGGCCAGACATCACGGCACGTGACCGCCAATTTGCTCGGCGGCCTGCTCAACGGCGACTGCCACGTAAAACTGGGAGCCGTGCCACACTACCATTTGATCGCTACGCTGGCGCAGGCCGACTTGGGACAATTCGCACAAGACAACCTGGCAAATCACCAAAAGTTGAAAGGCAAAATCCTGGCGCATGTCAATCTTCAAGGCAACGGCGGGCCGCGAAACCTGGCCGGGTCCGGCAGCATTCATTTGAGCGACGCCGACGTGTACAAACTGCCGGTCATGGTCTCGTTGTTGAAAATCGCGCGAGCCAAACCGCCCGACGCTACCGCCTTTACGCAAAGCGACATCGCGTTTGCGATCCAAGGCGAACACGTTACGCTCAACCAGATCAATTTGAACGGCGACGCGATCAGTCTCTCCGGCTATGGGGAGCTCACGCTGGACGGCCAGAGCAATCCGATCAACATGCAGCTGCATACTACGGTCGGGCGCGGCGACGTGCCTCTATTGAGCGGCATGCTGAGAGAAGCCAGCCAACATATCATGCTCATCCACGTGGGCGGCACCTTGGACAATCCCACGACGCATGCGGAAGCCTTTCCGGCCGCGAAAGGGGCCCTGCAGCAATTACAGGCCGACAGCGAGTCGCCGACGCTTCTGCCGCGACCAGGTGCCATCATGCGGGCCATGGGAATCAGCCGATAACCGTCTGGGACCCTACGATGAGGCAGCCTGGCCCGATTCGTGCATCCAATTTCGCTGTTGAACGCTGCAAGCCATGAACATAGACCACGTGACCGGAGTGTTCGCTAGCGCCGTCGGTTCGCAAGCGGCACAAACGAGCGCTACGCCCCGAGCGCGGTCCACACGCGGCGCCGCCGGGCAACCCAAGGGAACAACGTCCCAAAACGGCTCCGGGCAAACCGTCGATGCCGCCGAACTCAATGGCCAGGTTCTCGAGCCCGATGACCGCGACGCCGATGGCCGAACCGGGGAATTCGACTCGCTGGGACATACGACCGAAAATCGCCGACAATCGGCCGACGCGTTCTTCGGCAGCAACGACCCAAGCGGCAATTCCGGGACGTCCGTGGATCTGACGGGCTGAGGCCCGGGGCCGCTCGGCGAACCCGCCGCATCCCGCGCGTGTCTTCATGTCGGCTGGAGTGTCTGTCGGCTGGCAGGCCCGCAAAGGTCCGCATGCGTGAGCCGCTAATCGGGTTTGCCGGCCATGGCGGGCCGCTCTAGAATACCTGCCGCCTGAACGCTCATTGGCTCTCAGTATCTTCATCATGCGATTCACCAAGATGCACGGCATCGGCAACGACTATATTTATGTCGATTGCTTTAAGGAACAGTTCCCCGACGATCCGGCTGAATTGGCCCGGCGGATGTCGGACCGGCATTTTGGCGTCGGTGGCGACGGGCTGATCTTCATTTGTCCCTCGTCGTCGGTCAATGCGCGGATGCGGATGTTCAATGCCGACGGCTCCGAATCGGAAATGTGCGGCAACGGCATCCGCTGCGTCGCCAAGTACCTTTTCGATCACGGCCTTGCGGACCAACGTCGGCTGAAGATTGAAACGGGCGCCGGCGTGCTCGTGTTGGATTTGGAAGTTGTCGACGACAAGGTCGCGCGCGTGCGGGTCGACATGGGCCAGCCCATTTTGGAGCCTGACAAGATCCCGGTTGATCTGGGCGCAAGGGCGGACGCGAAAGTGGTCGACGTGCCGCTGGAACGCTACATCACACTTACCAACGATGATCGGTGGATTGAGAGTTGTGGGCTTGAGCGGCGGATGACGTGCGTGTCGGTCGGCAACCCACATCTCGTGCTGTACTGCAAGGACGTCAGCCGAGTGCCGTTGGCCAGCGTCGGGCCCGACCTGGAGACGCATGCGATTTTTCCGCGCCGCGTCAACGTTCACTTCGTCCAGGTGCATGATCGAGCCGAAGTGACGATGCGCACTTGGGAACGTGGCAGCGGCATTACGCTGGCCTGTGGCACCGGCGCCTCGGCGGTTTGCGTCGCCGGCAACCTTTGCCGCCGGACCGATCGCAAGATCTTGGCGCATTTGCCCGGCGGCGATCTGGAATTGGAATGGGCCCTGGACAACCACGTGTACATGACCGGCCCGGCCGTCGAAGTGTTTTCCGGCGTGTGGCCGTAGCAGGACGTGAGTGCGGGGCGCACGTATTGCCGATTGTGACTTGGAACCTTTGATAAAAATTGCCCTCAGGCAAGGAAGCCGTTGATGAATCGATTTAGTCGCCTGGCCGTCAAGCTCGGGGGCTTGTTGGGAGCCAGTGCCGTTCGTGCATGGATGTCGACGCTCGACTACAAGGGCGCTTTCTACGATCGCAGCGTCGATCCGGTCGATGCGAGTTGCCAGGGTCAAAAGATTTACGTCTTCTGGCACGAAAACATTTTGTTCCCGCTTTATTTGCGCGGGCATTGCAATTTGGCAATGCTCTTGAGCCGGCATCGCGACGCCGACATCCTCACCGAGCTGGCCAGGCACTTGGGCTTTGAATTCGTGCGCGGTTCGACCTTCGGCGGCGGCGCGGGTGCGCTGCGCGAACTGTTGCGTAAAAGCCGGTTCATGAATCTGGCGATCACGCCCGATGGTCCGCGCGGGCCGCGGCGCGTGTTGGCGGTCGGACCGATTTATCTTTCGTCAAAGCTTGGCATGCCGATCGTGGCGATGGGTCTTGGTTACGACCGGCCTTGGCGGCTGGGAAGTTGGGACCGCTTTGCGATTCCCAGGCCCTACACCCGGGCGCGCGGCGTGGTCAGCCCGCCGATGGTGATTCCGTCCGACTTGGACCGCGAGGGCGTGGAGCACTACCGGCTGCGCGTCGAGCAAGTGCTCAACCGTCTGACTTGCGAAGCCCAAGCTTGGGCCGAAGCTGGCACGCCCAAGATCGACGAAGTACCCGCCCGTCGACAGCCCGCTTGGAGCAAACTGCATGGAAAACTGGCAGGTGAAGCTTCCTAGCTCCCGTGTGCCGCGTGGCAGCCAAAACGTCGCGCGGTGGGGAACGACGGCCCGCGGTCGAGAAAAACCTCGGTTGACTGGAGCAAATCGTTGCGGCATGCTCTAGCCCCGATATAGTAGCCCTCGGGGACATGCGCGGGGAATTGTGAACAACGTATTGCGGCGATGTATGGCCAGCGACGATCTGTACTCCACGACGGAAGACTCAAACAGCAAGCGCGTGCTGTCGGTCTGTGAGTTGACCAGCCAGATCAAGGGCACGCTCGAAAACCAGTTCCCATCGGTGTGGGTCAGCGGCGAGATTTCGAATTTCTCGCGCCCACAATCGGGGCACTGCTACTTGACGCTCAAGGATGACCAGGCACAGATTCGAGCCGTCGTGTGGCGCGCCGCGGCCATGAAAGTGCGGTTCGACTTGCACGACGGACTGGAAGTGATCTGTCAAGGAAGTCTCGACGTCTATGCCCCGCGCGGTAGTTATCAGCTCGTCATCCGCCAGATCGAGCCCAAGGGTCTGGGAGCGCTCGAAATCGCGCTGCGCAAGCTGCGCGAGCGATTAGCGGCCGAAGGATTGTTCGCACAGGAACGGAAACGACCGCTGCCGAAGTTTCCGCGCCGTGTGGCCTTCGTCACCAGCCCCACGGGCGCCGCGATTCGCGATTTTCTGGAAGTGCTCCGCCGGCGCTGGCGCGGCGTGCACGTGCTCGTCGTGCCGGTGCGCGTGCAGGGAGAGGGTGCGGCCGCCGAAATCGCGGCGGGGCTGGAATTGGTCAATTCCCTTGCCGAACCAGTCGACCTGGTGGTCGTGGGGCGCGGTGGCGGCAGCCTGGAAGACCTGTGGGCTTTCAACGAGGAGGTGGTCGTCCGCGCGATCCACGCTTCGCGGATCCCGGTTGTGTCGGCCGTGGGACACGAGATCGACGTCACCCTGGCCGACCTGGTGGCCGACGTGCGGGCGCTAACGCCCAGCGAAGCGGCTGAACGCGTGGTGCCCTCCGCGGACGAAGTGATGGCGTTCTTGCAGCGTCAAGAGCGGCGCTTGGCCGCCGCGCTGCGCGTGCGGGTGGCGGCCGCCCGCGCGCGATTGGAGACAGCAGCCGCGTGTCGCGCGCTGCGCCGTCCGCTGGAGCGCGTGCAACTTTTCGCGCGCGGCTTGGACGAACTGGCGGCCCGCGCGCAGCGCGCAATCGCGCGCCGCGTCGAGCTGGCGCAAGGCA
>JBGQHN010000089.1:0-14152 GCA_041497975.1 Planctomycetia bacterium
AATCCCGTGGGCAACAGCGGTGGTGGCGACACGGCCGTCAACTCGACGGTCAACGCCGTCGACGAGGGCGGCGCTCGGAGCAATCCGCAGGTGGTCGGCAACAACATTCCGATCACCAACCTGTACGATTTCAATCGCAACGCCGTGGTCAACGCGGTCGACGAAGGTATTTCGCGGCTCAATGCCACGAACAGCAGCACGGTGCTCAAGTACTTGAACCTCGCCGACCCGCCGTTGGCGCCGGACGGCGGCGGTGGTGGTGGTGGCGGTGGCGACGCGGGAGTGGCTTCGGCCCTCGCCGCTCCGGCTACTTCGGCTGCTGCGGAACCGCGGCTGCCCAGGTGGCTGGGCCTGCGGTTGGAAGAGCTGGATTTGAACAGTGGCCGCGTGGCCGAGGTGTTCCAGAGCTTGCACGACTTCAACACGCCCACCGCCCGCAAGCTGCTCGCGCGGGCCGATCGAATTGCCGACGTATTGAACCTGGACCACGAGCTTTTGGACTCGCTACTAGCGGATTTGGGTCTGGAGTAACCCGGCGCGACCGGAATGCTGCGCGGGCCGCTAGCGGCGCTCTTCGAACAGCAGTGGAAAAAACTGTCCTTCCATCTTGCGCCCTTTGGCGATCGCGGGCACTCCGGCCAACAGTTCGTTGTCTGATTCAGACAATACGCCGTCGCGAAAGACATTGATCACCGTCGCGCGCCGCGGGCGGTCCGTCGAATTCTCGTACGAGCCGTGCACCATCAAGGGATGGTGAAACGCGCACTCGCCTTTCTTCAATTCGACGGCCACGGGGCGAAACTGTTTTTTCTGCTCGTCGGAAAGGACGCTCTGGATCGCGTTCATGTCGCCGGCCAGCCCGGTGACCGGCAGCAAGCGCCAGCGATGGCTGCCGGGAATGTACTGCACACAGCCGTTGTCGCGCGTGGCGTTGTCCAATCCGATCCAACACGTCAGATGCGCCATGGGCTGGGTGCGCGTCCAATAGGAATAATCTTGATGCCACGCCACGACGCCGCCGTGCCTGGCCGGTTTACAAAAGAGCTGGTCGTGCCAGAAGCGGACCGAGCCGACCAAGAGCTGGCTGGCCGGCACCGTAAACGCCGGGTTCCAAAGAATGTCGTGAAAGCCGGGCGTGATCCGCCACGCCCCTAGCGCATGAAACAGCACTCGCGCCGGATCGGCCGACTCGTTCGAGTTGTATTCGTAAAACAGCTTGTTGCCCGGGTGCGCCGGATCGACCAGTTCGGCCAGCTCCCCGCGCAACACCTCGACCTGTTGGTCGGTCAACACGCGCAGGCCGCTCAGATATCCTTGCTCATGAAAGAAGGCAACCTGTTCGTCGCTGAGACGAAACTCGCGCCAGTCGCGCGCTAGCGCGTCGCCCAACAGCGCGCCGACCGGTTCGTGTCGCGTGGAGAGGTCGACAACCATTTGCTTTAGTTCCATCCACGACGAGAAGCTAACTTGCCGGGATTATGCCTTGCTCGCGCCGCGACGGCCAGTGCTGTGCGAGCGGCCTCAAAAACGGCGGGGACGGTCCCGAGTGCTGCCAGTGCAGCCAAACGGGGCCGTCCCTCTCTAAAGTCGCTTTGAAACTAGTTGGACAGAGTTTGGTGGGCGGGAGCCACCCCTACGGGTCCTTGGCCACGTTGGCCACGCTCCCCGTGGGCCGCAAGGAATTGAGCCGGCTGGTCAATACCTCCGGAGCCACGTACCCGTCGATGCGATCCAGAATCACCGCCCGCGGCGAAATCACGAACGTGCTGGGATAGGCCGTGACCCGCAGGTCCCTGAGCAGCGGCGCATTTCCGTCGCCATGGAGCACCAGCGGCACGAACGACGCGTTGATTGCGCCGGCCACCGCGCGGTCGCAAAGGGTCTGCTCCTTCATCCGGTCGCAATAGAAACAACTTTCGCGGGTCACGAACACCAACAGGGGACGGCCGTATTGTTGAGTTTCCTTCCAGGCACGTTGGACGTCGTTGTGCCAGGTCACCTTGGCCGTGTCGCCGGCGACAACCCCCTGAACGAGCACGAACAAAATCCACGTCGCTCCGGCTACGCGTCGCATCGGGCTCACTTTGTACCTCGCTCGATTGTTTGGGGGAATGAAACACAAACGTTATCGAACAGGCTGGAAAACCAGACACAGCCGAAACCAAGAATTTGGTGGGAAATCGGCCCGCGGCTCGACAGTGCTGACGGCTGTGCGGCAGGCTCTTGAGACAGCGCTTGTAGCAAGCGCGAAAAGCTCGACGGCAATGCGGGCGCGCTGTGCTCAAGCGATCGGCGCGTCCCGCCGCGCGACTCGCCGGCGCGCGGCGCGCAAGGTTACTTTCGGCGCCGAAGTCGGTAAGCTAGAATCGAAGCAATCGAACCGATGTGGCGAATGTGCGGCTCGTATCGCCATTCATCTCACGCTGCGACTTTTCGGCGCTGGTGTTCATGGCCACGATTGCGGAAGCTCTCGACACGGCGCTCAAGCTTTACCATACAGGCAACCTGGACGAGGCCGAGCTGCGGTGTCGAGAGATCCTCGAGCGCGAACCACGACAGGCCGACGCGTGGCATGTGTTGGGATTGATCGCACTGGCCAAGCGCAATTTTACGACGTCGATTGACCAGATTGGCCGGGCAATTCAGCTCGACGCGACGCGGCCCGCGTATCACCATCACCTGGCGGAAGCGTATGCTTCGCTGTCCGGCTGGCCACAAGTCGAAGCGTGCTGCCGGCAGGCGCTCGCCCTGCAGGGCGATTTTGCGGCGGCCCATAACACGCTGGGCAAAGCCTTGGACGCGCAGGGCAAACGCGAGCAGGCCATCGCCAGCTTTCGTGCGGCGATCTCGCTGGCTCCCGACTTTGCCCAAGCGCATTTCAATTTGGGATCGGTCTTCCATGCCCTGGGGCAAGCCGGCGAAGCGATCAACTGCTACCGTCGCGCCATTGAGTTCGATCGGCATAGCGCGACTGCGCGCAATAACCTGGGCGTGCTGCTGAAGCAGCAAGGCGACCTCGAGCAGGCGGTGTCCAATTTCGAGCAGGCCACGCAATTGAACCCTCAATACTTTCGCGCTCGTTACAACCTGGCCAATGCGTACGCGTCGATGCAGCGCCCTGACCTGGCCGAGGCCAGCTATCGGCGCGCAATTGAACTGGCCCCGCACCGATTCGAGCCCCACAACAACCTCGGCACGCTGCTAAAAATCCGCGGCCAATTCAAAGAGGCGATGGATTGCTTCGATGCGGCTCTGCGGTGCCGTAACGATTCTGCCGAAACGCATCGCAACCGGGCCTTGCTCCAATTGCTGTTGGGACACTTTGCCGAAGGCTGGCCCGAGTACGAATGGCGCTGGCAGGTATCGGGCGCCGAACAGTTGCGATTTTCGCAACCCCGGTGGCAGGGCCAACCGCTCAAAGGCCGCACAATCCTGCTAGCCGCCGAGCAGGGTCTTGGCGATACGATTCAATTCGTTCGTTATGCGCGGCTCGTGAAAGAGCGCTCTGGCGGCTCAGTCATCCTCCGCTCCAATCCGGTGCTGTATCCACTGCTTCGCTCGGTTTCGGGCGTCGATGGTTTCGCCATCCCGGGACGGCCGGCGGAGCCATTCGATTATTACGCGCCGCTGATGAGTTTGCCGCCGATCTTCGGGACGACGGTGGCAACGATTCCCGCGGACGTTCCGTACCTGTTTGCCGAACCCAAGCGCGTGCGACACTGGCAGCAGCAACTGGCCGGCCAGAGTGGCTTCAAGGTCGGTGTCGCGTGGCACGGCGATCCGCGATTTGCCGATGACAGCGACCGCAGCGTGCCGCTTGTCGAGTTCGCGCCGCTGGCAAGGTGCCCAGGCGTCCGGCTGTTCAGCCTGCAAAAAGGCCACGGGCGCGAACAATTGCCGCTTGTGCCGCCCGAAACGCTCATCGTCGATTTGGATGATTCGCTCGACGAAGGTACGGGAGCTTTCGTCGACACCGCGGCCGTGATGAAAAACCTGGACTTAGTGATCACGTCCGATACGGCAATTGCGCACCTGGCCGGGGCCTTGGCAGTGCCGGCGTGGGTAGCTCTGCCATTTTTGCCGGATTGGCGCTGGTTGCTTGCGCGCGACGATAGTCCCTGGTATCCGACCATGCGCCTGTTCAGGCAATCGCGGCCGGGCGACTGGCGCGCGGTGTTTGCCCGCATCACCGACGCGTTGGCAATGCTCATGGCCTCGCGCTGACGTTGTGCAGTATCTCGCGAGCCGACGGCACTCGGACAAGGGAAGCGAAAAAAGCGGCGTGCCGCTTCCGGGTCGGCACGCCGCTTGGGACGGAGGGTCACGAGAAGACGCGTGGCCCAAACGTTTCGCGTTCAATCTGCCGAGACGAACGCCATCATCGAATGGTGGTCCAAACAAACACGCAACAGCGGCGGCGGGAAGGGGCCGTCAAGGTTCGGAAAAATATCGTTGGGACTCGCCTGGCGCGTATCCAACAAGGTCCGCCAGGCGATCGGCTTGGCCAGCGCTGGCAACACGAATTCGCGCGGCTGGCTTCCGGCATGAAACATCAACAGCACGTGCCGCGGCGGTGGAGATTGCCCCGCCTCGGCCAGCGAAGCGGAAAAGAAACAAGTCAGGCTCGGCTCGTCGAAAGTCCAATCCATTTTTCCGCCGTCCGGCCCGAACCATTGCACGTCGGGTAGTTCGCCCGGGCGAGTCGGCTGGCCGTTGAGAAAGTCGACGCGCCGCACAGCCGGCTGGGTGCGGCGAAATTCGATCAGGGCCTTGCAAAACTGAACCAGCCCGGCGTTCTTTTCCACCAGCTTCCAATCGAACCAGGTCAGCGGATTGTCCTGGCAATACGCGTTGTTGTTGCCGCGCTGCGTGCGGCGGCATTCGTCGCCCGAGAGAATCATCGGCACGCCTTGGCTCAAGATCAGCGTCGCCAAAACGTTCTTGATTTGTCGTAGCCGCAACTCTTCGATTTCCGAGCGGCGCGACGGGCCTTCGATTCCATAATTGTCGCTGAAATTGGCTGATTCGCCGTCGCGGTTTCCCTCCTCATTGGCCTCGTTGTGTTTTTCCGCGTAGCTGACCATGTCGTTGAGCGTGAATCCGTCGTGGGACGTCGCAAAATTGATGCTGTGGCACGGCTGGCGGCCGCCGGCCTGGTACAAATCGCTGGAGCCGGCCAGCCGCGTGGCCAACGGCGGCGTCATGCCCGCGTCGCCTCGCCAGAACCGCCGCACGTCGTCGCGGTATCTCCCGTTCCATTCGGCCCACCGCATGTGGCTGAAGGAACCGACCTGGTAGGCGCCGGAAGCGTCCCAGGCCTCGGCGATAATCTTGCTGTCGGCCAACAGCGGATCTTCGGCGATCGCCTCGACCACCGGAGGATTCGGCAGGATCTCGCCCTGGCGGTCGCGACTGAGAATCGACGCCAGGTCGAAGCGAAATCCGTCCACGTGGTAGTTGTGCACCCAGTGCCTCAGGCACAAGAAGATCGTCTCGCGCACGATCGGGTGATTGCCGTTGATCGTGTTGCCGCAGCCGGAGTAGTTTTTGTAAAATGCGCCGCCGCCATCGAGCATGTAGTAGACCTGGTTTTCCAGGCCTTTGAAGCTCAGTGTCGGGCCCAGTTCGTTGCCCTCGGCGGTGTGGTTGAACACCACGTCGAGGATGACTTCGATTCCGGCGTGGTGCAGGGCACGAACCATCTGTTTGAATTCATTCACCTGGCAACCCGGCTCGGTGCCGGCCGCGTAGCCGCGGTGCGGCGAAAAAAAGGCCAGCGAATCGTAGCCCCAGTAGTTGGTGCGCGACTTGCGCTCTCCCCAAAATCCGTTGGTCGGAAACTCGTGCACCGGCATCAACTCGACGGCCGTGACGCCCAGCGACTTCAAATACGGAATCTTCTCAATGATGCCCAGGTACGTGCCTGGGTGGTTCACACCGCTGGAAGCGGCCCTGGTGAAGCCGCGCACGTGCATTTCGTAGATCACGGTTTCCGACAGGTCGCGCCGCAAGTGACGGTCACCCTGCCAATCAAATTGATCGTCGACGACAACGCACTTGGGCGGACGAATCAGTCCGTCGTCGGCCGGCAGAAAAGCGCCCGCCAATGCCCGCGCAAACGGATCGATCAAGCGCGCCGTGCGATCGAAGCGTTGCCCCCGCTCGGGATCGTAGGGCCCGTCGGCTTGCAAATGATAGAGCTGCCCGGCGCCGATGCCGGGCACGAAAATGCTCCAGATGTCGCCCCAACGATCGGTATTGCGATCAAAGACGATCACCTCCGAAGGCTCGCGGTCCATGACCTGTTCATACAACAGCACGCGCATGCCGGTGGCCGAGCGGCTGAAAATCACGAATTGCACGCCGCGGTCGTGCAGGATCGCGCCGTATGGCAGCGGATGGTTGAATTGTAGAGCCGAATGGCGGTGCAGCATGAGCATGTCGGAGCACTCGGTCGTTCATGGTGGATGTTTGCGTTTGCTCTATTTGCAAACATACCACCGGCCGAGCGCGATGAGCGTCGAACACGGTCTGAAAAATTCAAATTAGGCGTTGCTCGCAGGCCGCACGCGCTGCCTTGCGCGGTCAGCCCGACGCGCGAAGGCTTGCCCTTGGTAGCGACCGTGATCGTCGTAACCGTGGCGCCTCACTCGTGGCGGAACTTCGCGTGGCACGCGTCGCAGCTCTGCGTCATTCGTTTCATCGCCGCGGTGACTCGCGCCTGATCTTGCGCATGAACCGCAGAGTTTACCTCACCGGCCGCATCGCGCATCTGGGCGCAGAATCGCGTCCACAGCTCGGAGTCTGCGGGCGTTTTGGCGTATTCGTTGTCGAGCATGGCGGCCTGCGCGATGGCCGCCAGGGCCGCAGCCTGGCCGGCGGATTGCGCCGCCTGGCGCGCCAAGCGATTGGGTTCCACGCCCCGCTTCAAACCCGTATGTACCAGCGGCACTTGCTTCATCAGGGCGCTCAGCGCCGCCGCCTTCTCCCACTTGACCGCTTCGCCCCCGGCCGCCATGCCGTCTCGGGCCCGCTTGATGCCCGCCAACGCCTCGCCGGCGCGCTGGGCGTTGTCTCCGGCCTCGGCCAACGCTTGCGCGCTACGCAGCATTGCGGCCATCGCCGATTTGGCCAGGTGTTCCTCGTCGTGAACGGCCAACACGAGCGCCAAAGCCGCCAGCGTGTTGGCGTCTTTCAGCGTGCGGCTCTGCTTGGCCAGATCGAAATCATTTGGATCCGCCAGCGATTCTTCCACCCGCCCCACGAAAAAGTCGACCTGTTGCAGCAGGTCCCTGGCCGGTGCGAACGTCGAAATCTTGGGGATGCCGGGCGGTTGTGACAGCACTTGGCCGGTCGCCAGCCACGCCAGCATAAAAAAAATCGGCGCACCAGCGACCCACAGCCCTGAGCGACGCGGGAGTTTTTTCTTCATCATCGGGTTTGTCTCGGCAAAGATCAGCGCAGATCGCGCGCCGGGGATTTCCCTGCTCATTGGCGAGCCGTTAGCTTACTCCACGGGCAAGTGGGCGAACAGCCGTCCAAGATGGGCTTCGTAGTGCTTCCAGCGCTCGACCGAACGGGTGTAGATCGGCTGACGGACTTGCGTGGCGCTCGAGGTGCGGACCGCGCGGCGCGTGCGATGGAAATTCAAACAGGCTTCGTCCCACTCAAGTCCACAAGCCGCCACTAAGCCCCGAGCCGTGCCCTCCAGATCGGCGACAGTCTGCTCGTAATCAACCTCGTGAATGCTCCCCGGCAGCACGGCACGCCAGTGTTCCATCAACCGCCGGTGCTGACGGAAATGCGCGGCGATGTGCCCGGGATCCTGCGCCCAGGGAACTTGCTCGAAGTCGGTCAACCAGCAGGACACGGCCACGTCGCGCAGGTTGCGGCGGCAATGAATGAACGTGGCCTGGGGGAACAACGTCGCCAGCAAGCCCACAAACTGGTAGTTTTCGGGCCCCTTGTCGACGATGCGCTGGCTGCGATCGCCGTCGACGCGTTGCAGGGCTTCCAGGTGTGCTTCGGCCAACCGCGCCACCGAAGCCGCGCTCAATTGATCCACGCAGTCCAGCGGCGGGCCCGCGCAACCGACGACCGACGGGATGGCTTCGAAGGTTTGCGGTGCTAACAACAGCTCGCCGGCTCCGTGAACGGCTCCGTGACTTGCCAGAATCTGCTCGACAACCGAAGTTCCGGATCGCGGCAGGCCAAAGACGAACACCGGACGACGTGTCGTCAGGCCCGCGCCCCGCAATCGCGCGAAGAAGTCCTTCCCGAACGCCGCCAGCACGCCGTCGACGAACCGCTCGTGGGCTTCGCTCACGTACGCTCGCCCGAGGCGCGCGGCTCGCGCGAGGGTGATTTGGTTAGCGCGGTTGGAACACTCGGCCACCTCGGCGTATTGCCCGCGGGCATCCAGCACGTGGGCCAACGCGAACAGCAAGTGCCCGCGTGTCTCGTCGTCCAATTGCGGGTCGGAGGCTCGCGCTTCGAGCGCCTTCAGGTCTGCCGTCGGCAAGTTGCCGGCCAATAGCATCGCCAGCGCGCGGTGCGGCTCCGCGGCGGCCGGCTGCAACCGGCGGGATGTGCGTATGGCCGCCTCCGCCTCGTCCAATTCGCCCAACTCTTGGTGCAGTTTGCCCAAGCTGTCGTACGCCTCGGCCATACCGGGATGCAGGCCCAGCGCGGCGCGAAAATGGTCCGCGGCTTCGGTGGTGCGCCCCTTCTTCTGTAGCGCACGGCCCACGGCGATGTGGCCGCGCGCGCTGCCGGGCGCCAGGTTGAGCAGTCTGTCCCAGCAGCTCGCCGCCGCGGTGCTCTCGCGTCGCCGTTCGTGCAATTCGGCCAACTGGTGCCAAAACAGGGGATTGGCCGGTTGCGCCGCGACGGCCTTTTCGAGCCAATCGAGCGCATCGTCAAGATGACCTTCTTGCTCGAGCACTAGCGCCAGGTTGGCTTGCGCCGCAACCAGATTCGCGTCGAGTCCTAGCGCGTCCACGTAGGCGTCGCGCGCCCGCTCGAGCCGGCCGAGGCCGTGCAACGCGTTGCCGAGATTGCGCCGCAACTCGGCCAATTTGGGTTGCATCCGAACCGCCGCTTCCAGGTACCTCAAGGCCTCGGCCGCGCGGCTGCGCTCGAGCAGCATGCGGCCCAAATGGATCAACGTTGGCGCGTGCGCCTGATCCAATTCCACGGCGCGGCACAATTGCGCGGCGGCCTCATCATGACGGCCGAGTTCGCAGAGCACCACGCCCAAGTGATGGTGCGCGGCCGCGAAGTTCGGCCGCGCTTCGATGGCGCGGCGAAACTGTTTGACTGCTTCTTCACGTCGATCGAGTCCTTGCAAAGCCAGGCCGTCGGCGCACAGCGCCTCGGGATTATCCGGAAAAAGTTCGAGCGCCGTGCCACAGCAGGCAACGGCTTGTTCGAATTGGCGCAATGCGCGATGCGCCTCGGCGAGATGCACGTGGAACGCCGCGACGTCGCCGCGGATCGCGATAGCGCGAGAGATCAGCTCGACCGCCGATTGGTGCTGACCTTGCTGATGGCGAACCACGCCCAGCAAGTGCAGCGCGTCGACGTTGGTCCCATCCTGTGCCAGTGCCCGTTCATACAGCTGCGAGGCCTCCGCCAACTGCCCCAAGCGATGCAGTTGCACACCCTGTTGCCACAAGTCTTGCATGAACAGCCGCGCTCACGAGTGACGGTCGACCAACGATTCCGCGGGCTTTTCGATCGCGGGCTCACCCAGGGCGCCTACCAGGTGGCTCAACACCGATGCCACCGGCTCAGGCAGTGTCAAATTGGCCCGCAATCAATAAGCCCCCAGTTTCCATCTTCCCTGGCGACTGCGCCGGGTGTCAACGCGCCGCTGCAGGCCGGCGCTGGAAGGCAGCCCGGCCCTCGATTCGAGCGGTTGCGCAAGAGCTCCGGCCCGGCGCATTGAAACTGGAAAAGTCCGCGAAAACTCGACCGTTGTCGCCCAAGGAATCCGGCGCGAAAACACGGCCCGCGTGCTGCGACGCGGCGGGCTGGGAACTTTGCCGGCCGCGCCGGATGGTCTTGCTGGCCCGCGGCCAGCCCAGCAGGCCGTTGAAAAATGGGACTGGCTCCAAGCCCCTCGGCGCGAACCTCGTGAGAAACCGTGTCCGCGAGGTGCCTGTCCCAATTTTTCAACAGGCAGCCCAGGCCCCCAAAAATGGCCCGCTGCGGCCGGTCCAACGGCGCTTGGGAAAAACATGACGTTTTTTTGCAATTTTTTTCCCGAAGCTAGTTGACATTACTCTCGACTCCGGCTTCAATGTGGGGAACGAGCAGGGGTAGTGATAATCGGTTCAATCAGAACTTATTGGGCTACCAGTGCATTCTCTTCTATCGTTTCGATCACCAGGTGTCTTCCGATCGCCATCTTCCAAATCCCTTGGTAGGAGCCTCGCATGAACCGCAAATCACTCTTCGGCCGTCTTTCGGCTTCAACGATTGTGAGCCGCCCAGCCGAGCGCCCAGCATATTTCCGCTTGCAGCTAGAGCCCCTGGAAGAACGGCAATTACTGAGTGTCGATCACACATATGTCAACGATAACTGGAACGACCTGACGTTTCACGCGACCTCCTTAGCCCAAGTTCAGATCGGTGATCTGGTCGAAAACAGCAACGGCGGCGAAGATGGTTCGCTGCAAATTATTTACGGAACGAGGGCCTTCGGGCGCGTCACCACCGGCCAAAACGGTGCCATCTCCGGCGCCAACCAGACTGCCGCCGGCGCGGGATTGATTCATGACGCCATTCAGGGCACCGACATTCTCAACGGCCAGGTCGAACTTCTGGGCGGCACGCACGTTGAGTCGGACATCGTCATCGATCGCCCGTTGCTGTTCTTCGGGCAAGGTTCCACGAGCTTGATCGTTCCCGAAGCCGTCTCGTCGCAAACGGCGACCGAGAATTTCGGCACGGGCACCCACCAGGGCATCATCATTTACTCGCCCGACGTAACCGTCAGCAACCTTCGCGTCGATGGCGCGGGCAATAGTGGCACGCTTGGTGCCGGCTACCATTTCCACCACGGCATCACGACGCTGTACGATTTCCAGAATGCCGGCAACTACAGCACCTTGCACAACGGCACGATTGCCCCCATTCAACTGGGCGCCCAATTCTCGGCAAATCGCTCGCGGCCCAACATCGCCGTCCTCGGCGTCACCGTCGACAACTCGTTCTGGCGCGGCATCGTGCTGTCGGCCTTGGGCGGCCAGCAGTGGGGCACCAGCCAAGGGTCCGGGCAAAACGTCGGTGGCAGTGGTCCGAATGAGGGCGTGCTGGTCCGGCACGTCGGCACCGCTACCAACCAGGATGTCAACCGCATCGGTATTTTAATCCAGAACGTCGATAACGACCCGTTCGGCGGACCGTACGACGGTAACGTCCTGTTTTCCACGGTTGAAGACGCCGGTGTCGGGATCGCCACCGGAGTGTTCGGCACCAAGTCATACGCCAACCAGAACAACGCCCGCAACCTGACCGGCCTGATCGTCAACACGGTGAAAGACGCCGTGGTGCGCGGCTATTCGATCGAGTTCGGCGATGGCGGCGAAGGCAAACGCGGCAACATTGCCACCTGGACCAGCACCACCAACACCGCCACGGGCGTGTACCTCAATCACTCGGAAGCCATTCTCACCGGCTTTGTCATCTCCGGCGCCAAGATCGGCATCCACATTCAAAACACCCCGCTGGTCGGCGACAATCAAGTCATCCTGGCCATCGGCGGCAACGTCCTCACTGGCCCGGGCACCGGCGTCAGCGGTTCGGTCGGCGTGTTGATCGACAACTCGGCCTCAGAACCCGATTCGTCCAATGCCCTGCTCGCCGTGGGTCTGACGATCAATAACTACAATATTGGCGTCAAGGCCGAACAAGTGGTGGCCGACACGCTGACCGGCCCCAGTCCGTTTTCCGGCAACACGGTCGACGTGATCACCTTGACCATGGGCGAGCCTTCGTTCGGCACCAACGGCAGCGGCATCGTGCTGGGCAATGGCGTCGTCGTCCGCGGCAACGACCCAAGTCCTTCGCTGACCACCACCGGCAACGTCTTGCTACAACCCGGCTTCCCGAACTGGAACAACTATTACTACCTGGTGCAGGGCAACTTTCAAAATAACACCCCGCAAGAAAACAGCCCCGCCTTCCTGGCCAAGCCCACGGCCGACATCCTGAAAACCGGCAGCCTGTTGTTGAATTCCTCGACGACGTATGCCCCCTTGCTGACCAATCAGTCGGGCACCACGGCGTTGTTTAATTTCAACTCGGCCTTGAACTTCCCCTTCTCGATCGTGCCAAACGCTCCGGTCGACGGCATCGTGCCCAGCCCCAATGGCGTGTTGTTCAATTGGTACGGCAATCTGGTTCAGGACGGCAGCGGCCAGATCGTACTGGGCGGCACGGCCACCAATGGAAAAGGTCTCGACTTCGCGTTTGCCGGCATCAACAACCCGGTCGTTAACAGCAGTCCTCAGTCGTACCAGTTGCAAGGCGTCGACATCAGCAACCGCACCACGCTCAATATCGTCGCCAAGACCACCTCCAGCAACCAGTCGGAAACCTTGGGCATCGGTCTGTTCGATGTCCGCGGAAACGCCAACCTGTGGACCTTCAAGTTCTCGCAGCTCAACACGTCGACCTATACCACCTTGCAGATCAACCTGCTCGCGCCCAGCATCAACCTCACCGGGCCGGACGATCACATCGACTATACCCATATTTCGGGCTGGGTGTTCGGCGGCGATCAAGGCGCTGTGAACACCAACCAGAACGTGCCCTACCAGCTGATCGTTGACGACATGTTTGCCTCTAGCATTCCCAATTCGCAGTTGAATGTCGCCGGCACCGTCAACCTGGGCAGCGCCACGCTGGCCCTGTCGTCCTCCGACACGTTCGTGCCCAACGCCGGTCAGCAGTTTGTCATCGTGGAAAACGACTCGACCGACGCGGTCACCGGCTCGTTCGCCAGCCTGCCCGGCGGTTCCACCATGGTGATCGGCGGCCACACCTTCTCGCTGGTCTACAACGGCAACGGCGCTACCGGCAACAGCAACGACGTCGTGCTGACCGAAGAGTCTCCAATTCTGGATCTCAACGGCAATGTCTTGGGTTCAACCTATGGCCAGGATCCTCCGGCACCACCTCCTGCGCCCGCTCCTCTCTTTTTTGTTAAGGGCGGCGGCGCCGTGAACATCACCGCTCCGCTGGCCGCCACGCTGTCCGACGGCACCAACGACGGGGACAACATCGTGTCGTTGACCGCCACGTTCGCCGCCACTCCCAACGGGGGCGACGTGCTCGACGCGGATATCAGCACCGTGCCCTCGATGACCAAATCCTACGACAGCGGCACGCGCACGCTGTCCCTCACCGGCACCTTCACCACGGCCCAATACCAGACCGTGATGCGGACCATCAAGTACAACAACACGTCGGGCAGCGGTGGTCCGGGCGTCAGCCCGCTGACCGTGACCTTCGTCGCCAACGACGGCACGCTCAATAGCGCTCCCGCCTTCGCCATCATCAGCGATCCGCCCCCGGTGATCACCTTGACCGGCGGTGGCAGCACGAACTTCGAGGGCACCTGGTCCAGGGCCGGCGGTCCGGTCAATATCGAAGACGCCATCGTCGATCCGCTGGCGGCCTCGATCACCGATCCGGACGACACCCTGCTGGCGTCGATGACGGTCGTCGTGAAGGCGACCGGTACCCTCTTCCCACCGACCGGCGACCCCAACCACAACGCACCGGTGCTAGGCACCTCCACGCTCTCGGCCGATGTCACGGGAACCAGCATCTCGGCCAGCTACAATACCGGCACTAACACCCTGACCCTCACGGGCACCAGCTCCGGCCGCGATACGATCGCCAACTTCCAGACCGTGTTGCGGACCGTCAAATACGACAACTCGGGCGATCCGGCCGTTGACCGGCTGACCATCACCTTTACGGCCAGCGACGGCGTCGCCACCAGCGTGGCCGCCGGCTCGCTGGCTCTGATTGACGTGGCCCTGCCATTGAAGGTCAAGCTGAGCGGATCGGGCCTCAACTACACCAGCTCCTGGGTCAATGCCGGCGCCATCAACATCGCCGACCCGGGCTCTTCCAT
>JBGQHN010000090.1:0-14123 GCA_041497975.1 Planctomycetia bacterium
GTGTGAGGCGACCCGGTTCGACTTCCAATCGCGGGGCGCCCGCGCGCGCCGGCGCATGACGCGCCGTTTCGATCGCCACTTGCCGGCTGGCGCGATCGCGCAACTTGGTCCCCAGCGAATTGCCCAGCACGTGTGCCGAGACCAGGCCCAAGAACAGCAGAATCACCATCGACCACACGCTGCCCACCGCCGTCATCAAGCCGAACAAACAGCCCAGCGCCGTCATGACGACCAACAAAGTGCGCAGCGAAAAGCGCGGCGGGTCCAAAGCCGCGCGAAGCTCGTCATGCCCTGGCGCCTGTTCTGCCATGTTGCTAATCACCGGCCCCGCACAAAAGGCCCGATCGGTCGCACTTTTGACCGCCGCTTTACATCCTACACCCGTCATCGGCCGAGACAACCGTCGGCCAGGCAGTGCAACACGTTAGACTGCAACTTTGATCACTGCCTTGATATTGTCACCGTTCGACGCCAAGGGCGCATGCGCATCTTCGGGATAGAAGATCATGAACTTGCCGACCGGCAAGTCGATCCAAACATGGGGCCGATCGGCGAAGAACATGATGTCGCGCGACGCGTCATAGGGATCGCTCAGGCTTTCACATTCGGCGGTCGGCCGCCAACCGATCACCTCGCTGCCGCCGACCAGAAACTGGATGTCAATATACTTGCGATGCGCCTCGAGCCGCGCCCCCGCAAGGCCCCGCCCGGGATCGCGATTCATCAAGGCAAACAAACGATCACCGTCGAGCTCATACCGGCCGCTGGCCAGATCGGCCAGATCGGGACGCTTCAGAAAATCGAACCCGGCGCGAAAGCCGGCGTGCAGATGTTCGTAGCGGGCCGCGTTGCGCAGGTCATCTAAAATCATTCGCGTGCTTCCCTGTGCGGGCGAATGTCATGGGGCGCGGTGTTGGAATTGGCCCGTCACGCAGGCCTCGACGGTCAAATGTCCGGCGTTGTGCGGTGTCGCGCCCGGCAAGATGGCCCCGTTCACGGCAGGGTCTCTCCGAGCACTTTTTCTCGCTGCTCGTCGCGAAATTTGCGCAGCTTTTCTCGCAGCTCGGCACGGGCGGTCGACAAGATGCTCACCGCCAAAAGCGCCGCGTTGACGGCGCCCGCCTTGCCAATGGCCAGCGTGGCAACCGGCACGCCGCCGGGCATCTGCACCATGGACAACAGCGAGTCGAGACCTTGCAACGCATGGCTTTGCACGGGCACTCCCAGGACCGGCAACAGCGTGTACGCAGCCACAACGCCCGGCAGATGCGCCGCGCCTCCGGCACCGGCAATCAGCACTTCCAGGCCACGCGATTCCGCGCTGGTTGCATACTCACGCGTCAACTCGGGCGTGCGGTGGGCCGACATGACGCGGCACTCGTGGGCCACGCCAAAGCGATCGAGCATTTCGTGGGCATGCGTTAAGGTTTCCCAGTCCGACTTGCTGCCCATGATTATGCCCACCAGCGGGCGCGGTTCTTTCGCCATGGCCTTACCATACTGCGCGGCCGAAGACTGCTGCAAGCCGCACTGTCCGCCGTCGCCGGAGAATCATCTGTGGGAGAATGAGACTCAAATAAATCGCTTTCGGCTGGCGCTCAATGGCCTTCGGAACATGTGTTGTGATTTATTTCACAATGGCCGGAAAGCCCTTGTCGGACGGTCGTTTTTCAATACTGTACGGCCCGGCAAAACATGATATACTTGTCACGGTTGGTTCGTCGAGCGAGACCACGACGGCGGTTCAAACCGCATTGGTATGCAGTAGCCTCTATCGCCTGCCACCTGGGGTGCCATGTTGGCCCCCTTCCATCGCGACCCGGAAAGCAATCGGTTGGGTCATGTTTTGCGCCTCGTACAGGAGTCCGTGCAGTGGGTAAGAAGTTGTATGTTGGGAATCTGGCCTATTCCATGAGTAGTTCGGATTTGGAGCAGTTGTTCGGCCAATTCGGCACAGTCCAGAGCGCACAGGTGATTCAAGATCGGGAAACCGGGCGCAGCAAGGGTTTTGGGTTCGTGGAAATGAGTTCCGACGCGGAAGCGCAGGCGGCCATCCAAGGTCTCAATGAACAGGAACACCAGGGCCGCCCGTTGGCGGTCAACGAAGCACGGCCGCGCGAGGAGCGTGGCGGCGGAGGCGGTGGCGGCGGTCGTGGTGGTCGAGGAGGCGGCGGCTACGGCGGCGGCGGTGGTGGACGCGGCGGACGCTATTAACCGATCGCCTGAAGCCGACCCCGGCACGATGAGCACAGTGCACGACGAGTAAAGTGCGCGACGAGTAAGGTGTACGACGCGCACAGTTTTGTCGCGGTCGCCTGGCAATCTACGTTGCGAATTACGAAGGAGAGACCACGTAAGCGTGGTCTTTCTTTTTGCGCGCTGTCACGGCGCGTCGCGCGGGTCGCCGACGGGCTCGCCGCGGGGCATGTCGTCGCGTGCGGCGCGGCCCGTCGATAGAGTGCCGGCAAGCAGCACGGCTAGAATACCCGTCAGAAACACGCCATCGAACGTGCCTGCTCCGCCAATCGAGGCGATCGAGGCTCCCAACCGCGCCAGCAGGTGAAGGTTCAGAACGTCTGCGCCCAGCAGCGTGCCCAGGCAGCCCGATATGTACGCCAGGGGCGCGGCATAATCGCGCGACAAGATCAGGGCCACGATGGCCGAGACAATCGGCGGAATGAACACCGGCACGGCAATGCCCATATGCTCAATCGGCTCGGCCAGGTAGTGGACGACCGCCGCCACGATGGCCACGCCCACCAGGCCCTGGCCGTAGATCTGGTTCTTGACCATCAGATAAATCGACAGAATAGTGGGGATCACCGCGCCGCCGACGTTGATGGCCAGCACGGTCTGGGGCCACTCTCTGATGACGGGCACCACGTAGACTACGCCCCAGCCATCGCGCACCAGCCGCGTTCCCACCACCTCGCGGTTGGAGAGATCCGCGATGGGGATGTTGATATACGAGCCCGCCAGCGACAGAAACAGAATTGCGAAAGCCGCCCGGCGGCTGATCCCGATCTTTTCGTAGGCGTAACCGAGAATGCCGATTTGCAAAGCCGCCACGACGATTGCAAACACAACCGCCAACAGGAGGAAGAACGGCGGCAGCGAATGAAAACTTGACGACTGCATGGATCGCGCTCCGAGTTAAAGACCACGGCCGGCCGACGACGTCCGATTCTTCCTCGTTGGCCCACAAGCAGGCCAACGACACGCTAGCTCGCGACCGTCGCGCCTTGGCGCGCGGCGGCACAACGCTGCGCCAGCACCCATTCGACCACGCGCCAATCCATCCAGCGGCGATCGGGATCGATCCCCGCCCGCCCGACAAACCCCAAGTGGCCCCCGTGATCGGTGATGTGCACTTCGACCGCCGGCGGCGCGGCAACGGCTTCCAACGTGCCGCACGGAATCAGCGGGTCGTCCCGCGAAGCCAGGATCAGCGTGGGGATCCGGATCTCAGGAATGTACCGCGCGGAGCTTGCCTGGCGATAGTAGTTCTCCGCCGTGCCAAAGCCGCATACCACGGCGGTAAACTCGTTGTCGAACTCCCACAGGCTGCGCGGCGGCCGGGCAAAGTTCGCCCGCGCCGCCTCGGGCAACAGTGCGCAAGCGACGTCAATTTGCCGTAGCAACAGCTTTACGAAAAACCGGTCGTACGGCCGGTTGCGCACACGTGAAATCTGCCGAGAACAGGCCGCCAGATCAACCGGTGGGCAAACGGCCATGGCGCTGTCCAGGTTGCCACAGCGCGCTGGGCCAAGCTCTCCCAGCAGCTTGAGCGCGATGTTGGCGCCGAGCGAAAAGCCGACCAACGTCGTCGGCGACCTCGGCGCCAAGCCGGCGATGGCCACCAGCGCCGCGGCCGCGTCTTCCGAGCGGCCGCTGTGGTAAGGCAGCCTGGCGAGCCCCGCCGCCGCGCCGCAGCCGCGCAGATCGATGCGAAACGCCCGCACGCCCCGCGCGGAAAGCTTGTGCGCGATCCGCTGCATGTACCCACTCTCGTGGCTGCCCGCCAAACCGTGAATCAACAGCACCGAGCGGTCGCACGGTTGCCAGCCGGCGGGACAGTCGTCGTGCACGACGATCCGGTCTCCGTCCGCAAGCGTCACACGGTGTTGCTGGGCGCGATAGCAAACAGCGTGGCCCGGCAGATAAGCTCCTGCCAAGGTTTGAGCGTGACCTCCGCGCACGAGCGCGTGCGGCTTGAAAGGCGCGATCGAATACGTCGACATGCGGTTTCTGATGGAAGCCACTCGTAGCGTCAATTGGCAGCGGCTGGCGCCGGCAAAACGCGTCGCAGTATATTCGGTATGGCGGCCCCCGCGGGCTGCGCCGCCGCATTGGGTGTTTGGTTTTGGTTGAGCAAAATCCGCTCCGCTCGAATGACCACTTCCAGGTCCTTGTTGCTCAGGGCCTTTTGCAGAGCGGCGAATGCCAGCGGCCCCAAGCCGGTGAGCTGCTTTTGCGCCGCTTCGCGGACTTTGAATTTTGGATCGCCCAACTGGGCAATCAGCCGCTCGATTTCATTTCCCAATTGCGGATCGGCGTTCCGCATCACGACCATGGCGACCCGCACGGTCTTCTTGGGCGCGGGAAAGATCGAAAGCGGTATCTTGTCGTCGATCGTGCCGGCATCAAGCCGGCAGGCCACCACGACGGCCTCGCCCTCGAAACACAGCGAGCCATATTTACCGGCGAATAATTCGGCTTCATGACTCGTGAGTCCGGCGCGGGTTAATCGCTCGGCCAATGCCTTCGTGGTCTTGTCGGCCGCATCGTCGCCGCCAGGGACAATCGGGTCGGATAATATTACCTCGGTGCCCTTGAGCGGCGCGGCGGCCGGTTTCGCGAGCCCGTTGGCTTCAGTCGCGGTCGGGACAGGGACCCGGGGCGGCGCCTTGGGAGCCGCCGGCTGGGCCGGCCCGGCGGGCAAGCCGCCGAACAGCTTTCCAGCGGCTTTCTTCGCCTCGATCGCTTCGGCAGGCGCAACCGCTTGCGCAGCCGCATCGGCGGGGGTCTTCTTGGCATCGTCAAATAATTGGCGTGCGACGTTGCCTTTTTTTGCCGCCGTCGCCGGCGCGGGGGCCCCTGCCGCTTCGGCCTTGGGCAACTTGTCGAGCCACGCTACGCGGCGTCCCTCGGGCGAAGAGCGCGAAATCAACACGTCGTAGACTGTGGCCGGGGAAGTGTTGATCACCGTAAACGTGTCGGGGCCTCCCTCCAGGCGAATCGGCGGCGCCATATTCAATTCGACGTCATACGCCAAAAATCGCTCCGAGCGTGCGCCGCGCCTGATGAACAGCGACTGCGCCCCGCGCGCCCTGCGAACCCAATGGTCGTCGTCGACAAATGCCAATTCCGCTTCGTCGTCAACTTTCTCGACCAGATCAACACTCGGCGGGCCGGCCCAGCGCAATCGGTTTGGAAGGCTCTCGCCGGAAGGCCAATGCGTCAAGAAGCTGCCCGCCTTGGTCCGCAGATCGATGTCCAGATTTGTCGCGGCCTGACCGTAGAACGTGATCAAATTGATGGGCGCGATCCGTCTCGCCCTCTCTGCGCTCTGCGCGCTGCGCACCGAGTTGGTCATTCCAGGCAATGCTGATGGATAGGCCGTGCGCAGGTTGGCCAGCGTGGCGCCCGGCTCCAAAATCCACAGCGAAACGTCGTGAACCTCGAAGGCGCCCTGCGGCTCTTCGGCGCGCAGAAACGCGGAGCCTGCAACCAGGCTCCACGCCGCGGTCAGGCACAGCGAAACAAGGCGGATTCGCCGTCCAGATGGTCTCATGCGAGCAGGGCCTTTTTGAGTTTGATTGTGCTACTACCTGGTTTCGGTCCGGAACAACCGCGGTTCGGCCCAAATGATTCGGTCGCCGATGTCGGCGTCCTTGCCGAAACCGACCTCGAGCGACATCTGTTTGGCCGACGAGAGCGGTATCTCGATGGCTTGAGGATCCTGGTCGGAGCGAAGATCGTCTTGTAAGAAGACTTCGCGGCCGTCGACGACCACGCGGCACAGCGCGCGCCCGCGAGTCCCCGCGCTGTCGTCAAAGCCGAGCGTGGCCTTGAACTTTTCGTATTGCCCGTCCAGCGCATACGTTAGCACGCAGTGTGAATGCATGGCCAGCCAACGCGCTGGCTGTTTGCCTTTGACCTTGGCCGGCGAGCCGTCGAAACCTTGATCGCGCCGCCAATGGATCATGCGGCCGAAATACGGCACTTCTTCGACCGCCAGGGGCTCCAAATCGCTGAGGTAAGTGACCCGGCCGTTGCGAGCGCGGATTTCGGCGACCTCGGCCGCCGGCACCGTCAACCGCAACTGCCACAGCGTTTCGATCTCGAGCGTGCCGCCGCTTACGCCCAGCCAGTGGCCTGACAGCGCGTCGCCCGAGGCGAACAAAAACACCTGAAAGGGCGTGATGATCGGCGGAATCTTGGGATGCGCGGCCAGCACGATTCCCAACACGCGATCCTGCTTGACCGATCGCTCGGCGCCTTCGAACCGCATGGTCAGCTTGCCATCCGATACGCCCTGCACGTTGCCCTGGACTTGCGCCGCGGACTTATCGGTTGCCACCAGGAACACGACGTCCTCGCCCGCCGGTGCGGCCAGCTGTTTTTCGAAATCCGACCGCGCGCCCGAGGGCGCCGCGTTTCCGAGCCAGATTCCCGTGACTCGCAGCAACGGAACCTGGACTTCGGCCTTCCATGCGGCGCGAAGTGTCAGCGATTCAGAATTCATGGCCGCCAGCTCGCCTTGCAAGCGACCGGAATCGGCCAGATACACTTGGGTCTTCGACGGCGCCGCGGCGGCCGACTTCGTGGCGACCTGGCCCGGCTGAACGGCTCCGTCGACCTTGAGTTGATCGCTGGTGTGCGTCGTGGCCGTGACGCTCGCCTTGGAGGTCGAACCGTCGTCGTAAGTGTAGGTCGCTTCGAACTTCTGGCCATAGCTGTCGTCGGCGGGCGGCTCCAAATACAATTCGGTCTCGACGGCCCGATCCATCCGGGCGACCGCCACTCGCCAATGAGGCGACCCAGAGGTGTCCAATCGCCACACGCGCAACTGCTTCGGAAAGCGCGACACCACTACGATCTGTTTGAGTCCCGCGGGCTTCAGGTTCGTGGCATGCAGGTGCAAATCTTGAATTCCGTTGCCGCCATTCGCGCCGCCGACCTGCACCAGATCGTGATTGTCCTGGCCGATCCAGGTCAGATCCGAAGACGTAGCGCCCGCGGCGACCTTGCCTATCTCAATGCGTTGCACGTCAACGAGCGCAATGGTGCGGGCCGGCTCAGTGGCGAGCGACAGCTTGCCGCCTTGCAGGGCGGTAATTTGCGCGCTGATCTGTTCGTCGTCGGCCGTTGTGATGACGGCCTGCAATCCCTGGGCGGCGGTTTCGTCGGCCGCCAGCACGGCCATCGGTGCGACTGCCCACCATCCAATCAGCCAACTGAGTGCCGAGAGGCGTGTCATGGCCTTGTCGTCGCCGCTGGAGATTTCTTTTCCATCGCCGGGCCGGGTGACGTGGCTCGAGGCGCAGGCTCCCGTGGCGCCGCGGCGGCTTCGTCCGACACTTCGCCCGCCGGCTTCTCTTCGGCCAGCCGCCGATAGTAGCGTTCGAGCAGTTGTTGATAGTGCGCGGGAAACCCTTCGGTCATCGATTGCAGGATTTGCTCGCGCTTATGCGCCGGCAATTGGCCCCAACCGCGGCCGTTGCGTTTGGCATCGTGCAGCGGACCAGAGCCGCCGGGACCCATCCTGATGGAGGATTCATCCGCGGGACGATCGGGGTTCGGGGAGACCTGGCCCCCCATGGATTGCCGACGTTGTTCGAGCAACTTGATCAGGGCGTCGAGTTTGTCGACGGCGTCCTTCTGCTTCTGTTGCGTCGGCTTGTCGGTCAGCAGTTTCGCCAGCCGTCCGCCCGCCACTTGCATGTCGACGATCACCCCGCCCAAGGGATCCGCTTCTTCCTCTTCCTGGGCCCGGGCCACGCACGCTCCAAACAGCACGATTGCGGCCGTCGCAGCCGCGCATCCCCAACGAGTTTTCATGGTTTTAGCGCCTGTCATTCGGGCTGTGGAATTTGATCGCCGCGCTCGGAAGCCAATTGCTCGGTCGCGTCGCGAATGTCTTCCTGGCGGCCTTCCAGATCTTCGATGCGCTTGCGAATTCCCGGCGGCAGCGCGGCCGCGGCTCGCTTGGCATCCACGTCGGACGTGTTCTGGTGAACGCGGGTTTGCAGCAGGCGGATCATCTTCAATTCAGAAATGATTCGATTCTGTTCCTTGCGTTGATCTTCTTCCGAGTTTCCGCCGCGGCGGCCCTTTTTGCTGTTGGCGTCGGACATTTCACTAACGACCTCGAGCATGGCCTTCAAGTCGGCTTCGATTTGCTTTTCTTCCTTGACCACTTCGTTCGACGCGTCGCCTTCGGCCAGCGACATCTGCACGCCTTCGGTCGCGTCGCGCACCGCGGCCAAGGCCGCCGGCAGCGCGATGCCGAATTCGGTTTCCTCGACGATGTTGATCAATTCTTGCGCGGTGGCCGTGATCTTTTCCTCGCGCTTGGCCAGGGTCGAAAGGGCCGACAGGGCTTGACGCGATCCTAGCGTGACGCCCGGACCCAGGGCCACCGTGCGCTCGCGGACGGCCGCTTGCATTTCCAACATCGCGGTCAGACCCTCGGTGACGCGCTTCTTGACTTCGCGCCGCAGTTGGCGGGCCAGTCGTTCGGCCTCCTCGGCCAACAATTCCGCGGCATATTTCAGACTTGCCAGCGCCCTGCCCTGCTCGCCGTTGCCGGCGCCGGCCCGTGACGCGCCAAACGCGTTTTCCGCGCCGCCCATGTTGCCGCTGGCGCGCATCAACTCAGCCAAAGCCGCGGCGCCGCTCGTGCCCAATTGCCGCGTCATGTCGGTCACCTCGTCGGTCGCGCCGCGATTGGACTGCTGTTCCTTGCGCATGGCCGCGAAGTTGTCCTTGGTCAAAGCCGACTTGGCCGCCGCTTCCTCGGCGGTGACTCGATCCAATTCCTTTGTCAGCTTTTCGAGCGCTTCGGTCATCGGCGCTAGCGCCTCGGCCGGAGCGGGCCTGGCCAGCGCGTCGACGGCCGACTGCATGTTCGCGGTCGCCTCGACAAGGTTCTTCGAGCTAGCGACCTGCTGCAAATCGTCGGTCAGGGTTTTGGTGCTCGCCCGCGTGGCTTCCTGGGCGGTGCTCAACTTCGACGCCGAGGCGCGCTGCTCGTCGCTGAGCGTTTCCGCGTTCGCCAGCGGAGTGGCCTTTTCGACGTGCATGGCCTGCTGCTTTACGAGTTCTTCGAGCGTCGCCTTGCGCTTGGTCAAGGCTGCGAGTTGCATTTCCTTCGCCGCCGCCTTTTTGGAGATTTTTTCCTGCCGGCTTTCTTCCCGGATCACGCCGTCGAGCTTCCGCAAAGTCTCGCGGATTTGCCGCAGCCGCTCCAGTCGCATTTCGAAATCCAAATCGGTCGACAACAGCAGTTGCTGCAAGCGCTCAAGCTTCGCCAGGAGCTGCTTTTGCTCTTCGGCCGCGCCCTTCAAAGCCAAACGGGCCAAGGCCTCCTGCGTCTCCTTCATCTGGTGCAGGATCAGTTCCTCGCGGGCATATTTCAGTCCCAGCATCAGGCGCGACGAGTTTTCCGGCTCGAGTTTCTTCAGCGCCTCCGACAGACGGAACATCCGCTGTTCCAATTCGGACATTTCCTCGTGAACCTGCTGCTCGCGAAAACTCAACTGTTCGCCGATCGAGACTTCGCGCTCGCTGCGTTGGCCCAGGCCGCTCGCTTGCTGCTTGCTCGATGGCGCGGCTGAGTCCGTCTTGGAAGCTTGGGTTCCTTCCCGGCCAGCGACAGGATCCTGGGCGGAAGCGGCGGCGAGAGAAAAGCACAAGATCATGCTCGCCGCGACGGCCACGAGAGCCAGGCGTAAGTCGCGTCTCATCGCGCTTCTCCGTCGTCCGGAAATCTTGAGGAAGCCGGACAAAAATCCGCTTCCTCCCGATCGGCCCCCAGTACCCAGTTGTAGGCCAAGGGGCGATGGCAGTCAATGAAAGTCAGCCGCCGGCGATCGACCGCCGGGCCAACGCGGCGGAAAATCACTCGTCGAACAGTTTGTTGGTGCGCTCTTTGTCGACCTCTTCCGTGGACTTTAGCACCTGGCCTTGTCGTTCGATGATCTGTTTCAACTGGTTCACGACGTCGATGAAGCTTTCCCACAACGACATCTGCGCCAAGATGGTTTGCATGGCTGCCACTGCCTGGTCGGCAAGCACGATCGCCTCGGCCCGCCGATCTTCCACGATCGACCCCTGGCCGGCGAGCCCATCGATTTCCGCGCGCAAGTGAGCCAAAAGATCGTCGTGCAACGTGCGCAGCGGGGTGATGACCGTGCTTTGCAGGCTCTCCCGCGCCTGCGCGTTGCCCAGGTCGTTGAGCGTCATTTCCTGCAACGTGGCGTCGAGCTGATTGGCCACCTGCCATACCTGCCGGCCGATCACCTGCTGTGCCCGCACAATCCCCAGCGCGTCGGATCCTTTCGTCAATTCGCCGATCGCCTTCGACTGCGTCTGGGCGCTCTGGAGGGCCGCGGCAAATTTGGCCCGTTGTTCGCGTTGTCGCATCAGAATCTCGTAGAACAACTCATCGGGCGAAACGATCTGGAAGGCCAGCCAGCGAGAATTTCCAGTTTGCGCGCCCAGCGTGCACTCGTCCGTGGCGACGCCGCGCAGCCGCAAGGAGTTGCCGGGCGCCAGTTTTCGAGATCGCAGCTCCAGCTCGTGGTCCAGCTCGATTTCAGCGCCCGAGGGCGCCTCGGTTCCGCGTGGGCCGATGGCCATCTCCTCGCGGGCCGTGTCGACTTGCGGCTTGTTGTCGCCCGCGACGGTGCGCTCCCAATCGAGGGCCAGCGAAGCCACGCTGAAATCGTCGGTCGCCCGCAGCGCCAGCGGAATGCGGGCCACGGGCGTAATGCGACGCCCCACTCCGGACGAGCGAATTGTTACCCGCGGCTCGCGGTCCTTGAGCAATCCGATCGTCAGGAAGTACGGCTTGGAGGTGAGGCCGCCTCGCTTGCCGGTCAGGCGAAACTCAAGCGCCAGCGACTCTTGCATCGTCCACCGCAGCACATTCGTACGATCGTCTACCTTTTGCCACCCGGATACCTGCTGGGCCTTGTCGCGCACTTCGGCCGATTTGAGAGGCTGGTTAGCAACTAGCCGTAACTCGAGTTGCGTCTGGGGCAAGAACAATAGCTGCGTATCGCCCTCGCCCACGCGCTCGGTGCGCGGTTCGCCCGCGCCGGGGCCTTGCGCGGTGATTTCGAGCGTGCTGACGGCCGGGCGATCGATGGGCTCGATCGTAATAGGTCCCAGCCAATCGTCTCCACCGTCAACGTTCAATTCGGCCGGCTCAACCAACGGCGGCAGTTCGTAGCGGAAACTGGATTCGTCGAATTGCACGGCGTTTCCCCGCCCGCGCCGGCCGTCGGCCAACGTGTACGAAACGCTCACCTGGTCCGGGGGATGGCCTTGGGGAAGCTCTTGCGCTTCGACCATTAGCGGCTCGCCGCGCCCGTCGAGCACCCAATTTCCCGAGGATCCGGCAAACGCCGGCCGCGCGTTTATTTGCAGCAACGACATTTCCCCGCGGGGAACGAGCAGCGTCGCGGCGTCGCCGAGCCCGACGATGTTCAGATACGTTTGCTGTGGCCATCGCACCGTCGAACCAGCCAACCAACGGCAGGCCCACAGCCCCGCCGTCGCGGGCCATAGCGCGCAAAACGCGATCGCCAGCACCAGCCACGCGCCGCAGGCCAGCAGCAATTTGCGCCGTCGCGCGCGGTTCAGCGTGCCAATCAGATCGACGCGATCGAGCGCGGCGACGCACTCGACGACGGCCGCGTCGACCATGCTCGGCGACGCATGGTCCCCGGCGCGCAACAGGTCGGGCAGTTGCAGTACATTGGAGATTCTCTGCCCCACTCCGGGCACGCGGCGATCCAGCAACTCGGCCAGGTCAAGATCATCGAGCGGCAGCAGCAACGGCCGAATCAATCGCCGGAATGCGATCGTCAATATGGCTGCCAGCGCAATCGCCAACAGCCCCACCCGCGTCGGCAGATTGAAGCGCAGCAGTCGGTCGAGCGCCAGGCTCACCGCCGCCGCGACCAGCAGGGCCGACGCAAGCCAAAAGATTCCCTCGACGAGCAAGTGCAGCCGCACGCCCCGACGCACGATCTCCAGCCGCCCCAGCACGCGGCGCTGCGCCTGGCGTAGTTGGGCGGGAACAACGTCTCGTTCCAATGTGGTAGTCATCACGCGGGCTCAGTGTATTTCAAAGGTGGGCCGCTTTCCGCCCTTACGCCATTCGTGACCGCTTGCGCAAGATCCATTCGACCGTCAACAGCGCCATCAGACTGCAATACACGATCGGCGCGTCCCACAACTCGTCGCGATACTCCAACAACCGGCTGACCTGCTTCACCTTGAAGGCCGCGGGCACTTTCTCGTAGTCCACGAGCGCCAGCGCACTGCCGCCGCTGGCGCGAGCCACGTCTTCCAGCAGCGCACGGTCCAGCTTCGGCCGATCCAATTCGCTGTGCGACGGCTCGACCCGAATACTGAGCGTCGCGGGGCGCACGGCCGGATCGCCCGCGTCGCCGATGTTGCCCGGAAGCACGCGAACGCTGTACACACCGGCTTCGTTGGCCGTGAAGGCGGCTTCGGCCACTCCCACCTGGTCGGTCAGCGATTCCAATTCCAAAGGAGTCGGAGACTGCCCGGCCAGTTCCACCTCGCCGCGCAGATCGGCCACCGCGCCAGCTCCGTCGATCGCGTCGACCGCCTTGGCGTGAACGATCACGCGCTCGCCGGTTCGATAGGCTGCCTTATCGGTCGAGAGATTGAACGGATAACGACCGCCCAGGGCCTTGCTGCGTCCCATGCGATCGATCACCCGCGCCCAGAAGCCGTCAAAGTATTCTTCGTGCAGATAGCGCCAGCGATACGTGCTGTCAAACGCCAAAAAGGCGGTCCGTCCCGGGCCATAGCGGTGGGTGGCCAACAGCACGTGACGGCCGAACGCGTTGCGCATCCGCGGATCGCCGTGACGCGCAAGCACCGAGGCGCCCGGCTTGGCCCTGGTGATGGGAAAATGCCAATACATGCCGGGCAGGCTCGCCAGAATCTCGCGATTACGGCCCGGATCGGCGTCAAACTGAAAGATCGAGTCGGCCGACCCTTCGGCCGTCAGCTCCAGGTTCCACGGCTCGCGCGCGCTGAGCGAAACTTCGGCATTCGACTTGAAAAGGCCCGGATCGGCGACCACGGGCAACGTCCGCAGCCACAGATTGTTGACCGTTGACGCCATCGCGTCGCCGCTCTCGGAAGCCACGCCGTCGAACAAATTGCGACTATGCATCTCGCCAGCCACATACACCAGGCCGCCGCCGGACGTGCCCACGAACTGGCTGAGCAAGTCCGACCAGGCCGGACCCAAGGCGCGCATGTCGGGATCAAACAAGATGACGACATCGTAGTGGTCCAGCTCCTGGCGATTGTTCGGCAAGCGGCGGATCGGTCGCGTCCCCATTTGTTCGTAGCCCTCGCCGGCGGTTTGCAGCCAGCAGGCGAACTCCAGGGCCGCATCGCGCAACAGGGCATTGCGCAGAAACTGCACCTCGGGCGACGGCGCGCCGGCCACGAGCAGCACGCGAATCTGCTGTCGCACAATTTTCATCGAATGCGTGGCGAAATTATCGGCCTCGGTCAATTCGGCGCCAAAGTCGCCGATCCGCGCGCGGAGCTCGATTTCGCCCACGCTCTCGGGCGTGATTTTAAAAGTCAGTCGCTTCGAGGCCGCGTCCTCGTCGAACGTCACTTCGTCGCGGCCAACTTCGCTCCAACCGGCGTCCTGACGCTTTTCGAGCGTGACCACGCCCGTGCGGCCTCGCATGCCGTGGCCCTCGACGATCACCGCGACTTCGGTCGGATCGCGAACGAAAACCACGGGATCGGCTTCCACGGCGGCCACGCGCGCATTGCTGGGGCCCTGCTCGCTGCCGACGGATAAGGCCACGATCGGCACGCCTTGCTTA
>JBGQHN010000091.1:0-13840 GCA_041497975.1 Planctomycetia bacterium
AAGCCCGAGTTCGCAAACATAAACCCCAGGAGGCGGCCTAAGAAGAACCTTGGAGGGAAAGACGGCGGTAGTTCGGCGTGCGCGCCCGGCGCGCACGTCACATCGAGTCGGTGACCGCGACCTGCTTTCATTCGGCCCGACAGGCAATGTTCGCTCGCCGCGACAGTCGTTAGGGCTGTCGTCCAAGCACTCCAAGGCTCGGCCTGGAGCGCCTGTTGGTGACCGCGATAGCGTGAATTCGGCCCGACCGATGCGTACATGGTTTTATTCAGCCCGGAAGACACGTGTCGGCAATAAGACCGCCACGTCCGGTGACTGCGTAGAGATGAATTCACCCGCCCCGCCGCTGCGCCCAGGCGACGGAGGACGGACCCACTACCGCATCCCAAGGCGACAACGTGCACCAGAAGGCCGATGCGTTGACATACGGCCCCTACAGAGATAAAGCCGGTGCGCTTTCGCACGATCGAGCCTCCGAGGTCGCTTAATCATAGCAGACGCATTACACACGCGCAATCGCTTCGACACAGCGTCAGCGAGCCACAACCCGCAGGCCTTCTGGGGCTTTGCGTCGTGTGGTATCTTTTAGGGTGTCGTCGGCGTCACTTCTGGCCGGCAAGGTGTAGTCGCGGGTGTAGTAGATCGAATCCGTACTTCACCCTTAGCGCGGAAAACCGCAACAACATGGCAAGAATGGCCCATTCGGGGACGTAGCTCAATTGGGAGAGCACCGCCTTTGCAAGGCGGGGGTTGAGGGTTCGAGCCCCTTCGTCTCCAGTTTCATTTTCCTTTGCTTATAACAAGCAGCGGTTACCCATGAGAACATTCTTCGAGTGTGAGCGTCAGAAAAGTAGGTAACGGTCAATCTGCCTCAGTCTACGGCGACTAGACAAACCTGCGAAGTCGATGGTCGCGTAACTCGACCGCATTGGCACGCAGGATCGGCCAAAAAGCCCCGCTAATTCGCGCCCCCATGCCAAGCGGCATCGTCGGGCAGAATTTTCCACCTACTTTCGTGACGCCCACACTTCTTCGAGTTCACAATAGATACCATTTGACATTTAGTTGTCAACTGGTAAAATATATGGGGTTTGGAGTGGCACGGTGAACGTCGAACGCATTGTGTGGGATCTGGATGACGACCCCGACGGCAATGTGCAGCACATCGCCGAAAATGGTCTGACGCCCGACGAGGTCGACGAGGTGCTGCTGACAGTCGACGAAATAGGTGCCAGCGCGTCGTCCGGGCTGCCGATCGTGTTTGGCTTCACCCTCCACAGGCAAGTACATCGGCGTGGTGTTTCAGGTCATTGAAGAGGCACCCCTGGCCGTGCGGGTCGTGACCGCGTTCGAAACTGAATTTTGAGGCCAAGCGAGACGTACCGTCATGACTCGACGTATTGTCAGAAAACGCCGGCTAACGCCCGAAGAGATGGCGCACGACCGGGCCGTACGCGCCCAATTCGCGCATCATCCAGGCAAGAAGGAACTCGCTGCGTCGGGTGAATACATCGGTCCCATGAGCCTGGAAGAATACTTGGAATGGCGGAGAGACAAGACCAGCCCGCCGCTGGCAAGACAGTTGCAGGCCGCGTTGAAAGCCTGTAACAAGACGATTTACGCGATCGCCCAAGAGAGCGGAGTTTCCGCGCCGATAATTCAACGCTTTATGAGCGGTGAGCGCGGCATCACCTTGGAAACCGCCGGCAAGCTGGCCGCTTACCTCGGTTTGTCGCTATTGCCCGATGCCGCGATTAAGTAGAGGTTCAATTGCCGGCCGCGAGTAGCTCCTGCACGGCCAGAGGGCCATGTACGATTTCGCCTTGAACGTCGGCCGACCCCCGGCAGAAATTGCCGGTCGCTTCGCAGCACGCAAATCGCGGCCAAACATTGAGACTGCCGACGCACGCTTCGCGCACGCCTGCTTGTCAAAATCAGGGCATTGCAGGCACCTGAGGCCCGAACTACAATCGCGCTCGACACTGGTGGCGCTTGTTTTTCCGGCGTTTTCGCGTGCTTTTAAGGCTCATTTGCAAGGCGGGGGTTGCCGGTTCGAGCCCCTTCGTCTCCACATTGGCGGCAACCGATTTGCCGGAGAGCATCCGAAATTAGGAGAAATACATGGGATCCAATCGCGCGGGAGCGAACCTTCGTCGCAAACGCAAGCGCCATCTGAAGAACCTTCAAACTCAGGACGAAGCCCTGCTGCGCGCGGAAAGCGCTGCCGGAAAGAAGAAAAAGAAGTAGCTCGGTTCTTTCGGGCACGTCGGCTGTTACTTGCGGATCAACCGCAGTTCGGCCATCTTCTTACTGCTGCCGTCGGGATTGCAGACGAACTTGAGCATCTCGTGCTGCGCCTTGACCTCGGCGGGCGATCCTTGACCCTTGCCGGCGAGAATATCGATCACGTGAGGATCGCAATCCTCGTCATTGCCGCCGCCGAAGCGGTGCTGGGTTGCAACTTCATTGACGCGACGGGTCAGCAGATCGCGATCCTCGGGATACCCTTCATTCGATTGGATCACGACCTGGTAGCCCCACTTCGCCGGGTCGCCGCCGCCCAGCTGTGCAAGATCGACGCTGGCCGAAATCGTGCGGCCAGAGCCCTTGGCTCGGTCGGGAACGATGATCGATGATTGCTGCGCGGGCGGGACTTTCTGTTCGATTTCGCTTTCGACGCGCACCGCCGGCTGCGGCGAAAGAATCACGAGCTTGTCCCACGCGTCGGCCGGATCGAACTTGACGTTCAGGCCGGGCACCGTGTCGACAAAGCCATCACCCTTGCGGTTGTCGGTCTGGATGAAGATGAAAACCATCTGCAGCGAAAAACCCGAACGCATTCCCCACGGGTCCTGAAGCGGCGCGTTGAGACTGACGTTGAACGTCACCCGATCGCCTTTCTGGATCACCGAGAAATCGGTGAGATCGAACGAGCCCTTCGTGTACACGGCGTCGGTTGGGTACACGTAACCGCCGGGGCCGTCATCGTCGCCCACGGGGTCTTTGAAGGAAATCGGTTCCAATGGCGGCGCGGCAACCGCGGGTGTCAGCACGAGCGCCAGCAAGATGATCGCCAGGCAATGCGTCGTACGGTTCATGGCGTGCCTCCTCGAGTTATCGACCGCGGTGTTCCGGCGCACGGTAATCGGTTTGCCGGGCCGACGCGATTTTGGGGGCCCGGACGGCTTCGAGTGTATACCGCCTGGGAGCATGCGTCTACATTCCGCACGGCGATCGAGAAGAGCCTGCGCGGGCCGGGAATCAACGGGCTCGTTCCATGGTGATGCAATAGTCGCCAAAGCCGAGCGATCGCCAGAACGCGATGCCGCCCGCGTTACCGGTGAGCACGTCAAGGCGGACCGGAATATCTTGTGGCCAGGCGTTGTTGAGCAACCAATCGACCGCGGCTCGTCCCACTCCGCGCCGCCGCCGCGTCGACACCACGAAAAACTGGCGAACGTAGACCCATTGGGGCTCGCGGCGAAATAGCGCATACCCGACCGGCTCGCCATCGTCCTCGAACAGCACGGCCTGATATTCACCGCTGAGCCAATCGGCCATCCGGGCTTGCAATTCGCCAACGGACATGGGGTTTCGGTGCCCTTCATCCCGGATGAGGTCGACGTTCATATTCGCCAAGACGGCCACATCAGCGGTTGTAGCGTAGCGGTATTTCATTGATCTGCCCTCAATCCCGCAATCTCCGTCGCGGCAATTTAATCGTGTCGGCAGCTAGCCTTGGGGCTACCGCGCCTTGTCGTGGAACTGAAACACTTCGTCGAGCCCTACGCCGAACGCCGCGGCGATGCGGAACGCCAGTAGCAGCGAGGGCACGTACTTGCCGGCTTCCAGGGCAATAATCGTCTGCCGCGTCACGCCAACCTGGACGGCCAACCGCTCCTGCGTCATTTCACCACGGTGGAACCGCAACTCGCGGATGCGATTTGTCACGACCATCCGCGGCTTACTCGGCATCGGGTGCCCCCAGGCGATATTGCACCAGCGCCACGATCGATTGAGTCGCGAGCAAGATCATGAACGCCACCCACACGCTGTTTTGTACTACCGCGATGGGGACACTATCGCCGAACAATCGCGGGGCGATGAGCACGGCAATGATGAACACCACCCACACGACACCGTAGGCCCAAACCATCGCGCGGCGATTGATCAGTTCGTCGCGTTCGTCGATGACGACGCGCCGGCCGTGCCGCCAGTGAAACAGGGCGCCCAAGCCACACAACCCCAGGATGCCGGCTCCCCCGATGGCTCTCGCCCCTAGCCAGGGATACAGCGAAATGATTGTCACGGCGGCCACCGCCACCACGATCAGATTGAACCAAGCCTGTTTTTGCACGGCGGACATCATGAAAAGAATCTCCGAGCTAGGTGTCTTCGACGACGAAAGCCATGGTAATGTAAAGGTTACATTTTGTCAACTATACATTACATTCATTTGGCGGACAGACGGCCGGTTGACGGCAGTTGGGCCCACGAGCAAGATACCGGCATTGCTCCACACCCTTTCCCACTCAAAGGCCTGACGCGCGTGGCCAGATTGCTCCGGTACTTTCGTCGTGGACTCTGCACACTGGCGGCAGGCTGCGCGGCATGGTGCGCGCCAGTCCTGCCGGCAGCCGATATCCACAGCCCCCTGGAACCACTGGAATCCCTGCAGCACTTTCAAGTCGACGCCGCGCTAGCCGTCGAGCTCGTGGCCTGCGAGCCCGAGGTGATCGATCCGATCGCGATCCGCTTTGACGAAGATGGACGGCTGTGGGTCGTGGAAATGCGCGACTATCCCCATGGCCCCAAGCCGGGCGAGCCGCCGTTGTCGAAAATCCGCGTGCTTACGGACACGGACTTGGACGGGCGTTTTGAAACTTCGCGCGTATTTGCCGACAAGCTGCTCTTCCCCACCGGCTTGCAGCCTTGGCTCGGCGGGGTCATCGTTACGCTGGCCGGGCAGGTCCTGTACTTGAAGGACACCGACGGCGACGGCACCGCCGACTTGCGCGAAGAGTGGTTTCGCGGCTTCGCGGCTGAAAACCCGCAATTGCGGGCCAATCATCCCCGGCTCGCGCTGGACAACCGCGTTTATATCGCCAACGGGCTGCGGGGCGGCGCCATCGTCGATCCGCGCCGCGGCGAGCAACCGCCGCTATCGATCAGCGGCATGGACTTTTGCTTCGATCCGCAAAGCGGCCAGTGCGAGGCGGTGTCAGGCAACGGCCAGTTCGGGCTCACATTCGACGACTTTGGCGATCGGTTCGTCTGCAACAACCGCGCGCCCTTGGACCACATTGTCCTGGAGAACCGATACCTGGCTCGCAACGGGTTTTTGGTCGTTCCCTCGGTGCTATCCAGCGTGGCTGCCGCCGGTGAGCAATCGCGCGTCTATCCATTGACCAGCGCCTGGACGACTTCAAATCTGCATGCAGGACAGTTTACCGCGGCTTGCGGCGTCGAAATCTACCGCGGCGATGCGCTGGGCGAGGAGTATTTGGGCAACGCGTTTGTTTGCGAGCCGACCGGCAGCCTCGTCCACAGAGAGGTGCCCGTCGCAGCCGGCGTCAGCTTCGTATCGAAGCCGGCCCATGAGGGCAAAGAGTTCCTGGCCTCGCGCGACTCCTGGTTCCGGCCCGTCAATTTGGAAATCGGGCCCGACGGCGCGCTGTACGTCGTCGACATGTATCGGGCCGTCATCGAACATCCGCAATTCATGCCAACTGAATTGCAAAACCGGCCGGACATGCGCTTGGGCGACGACCGTGGACGGATCTACCGCGTGATCGCCAAGGACGCAAAGCCCAACCGGCTGCCGCCGACGCTTTCGCGTGCGCCCGTTGACCAGCTTGTTGCATTGCTGACTCATAAGAACGCCTGGTGGCGCGACACCGCGGCCAGGCTTTTGCTCGAGCGCCGAGACGCAACGGCCAAAGAACCGCTCCAGAAACTTGCCGCCGCGGCGCCCGAGCCGATCACCCGCGTTCATGCCCTGTGGGCACTATCGGGACTAGGCCTGCTGTCGTCGGATACGATCCTGGCGCGAACAACCGATGAGCATCCGCGCGTGCGCGAGCAGGCCGTCGCTCTTGCCGAATCGCGGCTGAGCGATAGCTCCCAGCTACGGCGAGCCACGATCGCGCTGGCCGACGACTCCGACGATCGCGTTCGCTTTCGCGCGGCCCTGGCTCTTGGCGGCCTCGCGCCGGCTGACGCCATCGATCCGCTGCTGGCGATCGCGCTGGTGCGCCCGGACGACGTTTGGACCCGCCGGGCCGTGGCGACCGCCCGGGGCGAAACGATTGCGCCGTTGCTCGTGGCGGCGCTTGCGACGCGTGGGCTGCAAGCCTGCAAGCCCAACGCCAAACAACTGCTGTTGGTTGCCGAATTGGCCACGATTGTCGGCTCGCGCGAAACCGCCGCCGAGATCGCCGCCGTGTTGAACGCCCGATCGGCGCCGTCGAGCGCGGCACATGAAATCGCGATCATCGGCCTGTCTCGAGGCCTGGAGCGCCGCGGCGGCGCGCTGGTCGATTTCGTGGCGAACATTCCGGGCCACGCCGCGATCCAAGCCCGACTCGAGGCCACGTTTGAGCGCGCGGCAGCGGTCGCCCTCGACACGTCGCTAGACGAAGACACTCGGGCCCACGCTATCGATCTGCTCAAGATTGCTCGACAGCCAAGCGCCGGCGCCATACTCGTGCGGCTGGTTTCCGAAGAGGCCTCGCAGTTGCTGCGCGTGCGTGCCGCCGCTGCGCTGGCGCCCTACGGTGGCGGGGAGACTGCTTCATCGCTGCTGGCTGTTTTCGCGGCTCAAACCCCGACCGTGCGGCGCGCCATTCTCGACGCGCTCGTCGGTTCCGGCGCCTCGGCCGAACAGTTGTTGAACGCCCTGGAGTCGGGGCAGATTGCCCGGGTCGAGCTGGGGAACGCTCGCGAAAAGGCCCTGCGGCAACACGCCAACCGCGCTGTAGCCGCCCGAGCGGGAAGAATTCTCGCCCCGACGGTGCCCGCCGAGCGCAAGCAAGTGCTCGCCGACTATCAAGCCGTACTCGAACTCGAGTCGGACCCGCGCGCCGGCAAGGAGCTGTTTCACAAGCATTGCGCGGCGTGCCACCACATCGACGACGTCGGCGTGGACGTCGCCCCGGATATTTCCGACTCGCGCGTGAAAACCTCACAGCAACTCTTGACCGACATCCTGAATCCGAACCAGGCCATCGACAATAATTACGTGAGCTATACCGTCGTCACCAAAGACGGCGCGGTGCACACGGGCATCATCGCGACCGAAACGGCCAATTCAATAACGCTGCGACAGGCCGAGAACAAGTCGGTCGATCTGTTGCGCGTCGACGTCGAGCAAATCAGCTCCGCCGGGGTTTCGCTGATGCCCGAGGGGTTTGAAAAACACCTTTCGCGGCAGCAAATGGCGGATTTGATCTCATTCATCAAGAACTGGCGTTATCTGGATCGCGGGGCCAAGGGTACAATCGGCCTCCACAGATAATAGCACTCTTGAAACACTTCGCTCGGCGTCGACCCACCCCGCATGCGATGGACCCGTCGTCAATTCGAGATCCTCGCGCTGTCGACGGCTATTTCCCCGTCCGTGACCCGGGCGCAACAGCGGCTGCCACCGGCCAGAGACGTGCCGTGGCTGAAGGAGATTCAAACGCCGCCCGCGCGGCTGCCAGAGGGAATGCCGCCATTGCGACCCTTGCTGGCCGATGCGCAAGGAAACCGCCTGATGGGGCTTGCCGAGTGGCAGCAACTGCGCACTGAAATGCGGCAGGCCTGGCTGAATCTGTTGGGTACCTGGCGTGCCCCGCGGCGGCCACCGGAGTTTCAGATCGTCGAGGCCGACCGCACGCCGACTGTCACGCGACAGTTGATCCGTTACGATAGTGAATGGGGAGTCCCGGTCGAGGCGTACTTGCTGCGGCCGACGCGGCAGGCCGACCGCCTGCCCGGCGTGGTGGTGTTCCATTCGACCGTTGACTACACGATCCGGCAAGGAGCCGGCCTGGCAGGTCCGCCCCAGGCAGCCTGGGGACTCAAGCTCGCCGAGCGCGGCTTCGTGACGCTTTGTCCTCGCTCATTTCTGTGGGACGCCGGCGCGACGACAAACTTCGCCCAGCGAGTCACCGAGCATCGTCAGCGGCACCCCCATGCGGTGGGCATGGCAAAAATGCTGTGCGACGCCATGCGGGCCGTCGATCTATTGGCCAGTTTGCCCCAGGTCGACCGCGAGCGGCTCGGAGCCGCGGGACACTCGCTGGGCGCGAAAGTGACGCTGTACCTGGCCGCCTTCGATGACCGGATCAAAGCCGCGGTCAGCAGCGAGGGAGGCATTGGCACGGCATTTTCCAATTGGGACGCGCCCTGGTACCTGGGCACGAAACAATTCGGCCACGAGCACCACGAGTTGCTCGGGCTAGCCGCGCCGCGAGCCTTCTTGCTGATTGGCGGCGAGAGTGCCGATGGGTCTCGCAGTTGGCCGTTTGTGGACGCCGCGCTGGAAATATATCGCCTCTACGGACAACCTTGCCGCATTGGCCTGTTGAACCACGCTCAGGGCCACACCATACCGCTCGTGGCCGAACAGCGGACCTACGAGTGGTTGCAGACGTACCTGTAGAGGGTTTCGCTAGAACTGGTTTCAAAACCGTCTCGGAGAAGGGGACAGTCCCGACCATGGATCACGCTAGCGCGTGACCATGGTGCCCGCTCCGAGGGCTGCGCAAAATTGGGACAGTCCCCGACGGTTTCGAAACCGCTTGTAGCGCGGCGCTGACGCCGACAGCCCCGCGCTACCCCGACACGTCAGGCCGCCGCTTCGGCGTCGTCGCCACCGCCAAAACCGTCGTCGAAGTCGCTGTGGACTTCGCGGTCCCATGCGTCCGAATGCGGGGTGCGGCGAACACGATCCGTCAGTTCGCCATCGAATTCTTCGGCCGACCAACGAGCACGTTCGATTTGCGCGGGCGCGGGCGCGGGCGGCGTGATCTGCCGTGGTGGCTCTGGGGCCTTGGGCGGCGCGCTGGCCGGTGGGATCGGCCCGGGCGCCCGCGCCGTGGCTGGCCTTATTTCGACTGGCTTCGTTTCGACCGCGGGCTCAGGCGTGTCGGCGACAACTTCTTCCGCCGGCAAGTCAACGTCAAGCTCCGAGGCGTACTCGGGTTCGCTCGCCGGCGCGACGGGAACTTCAGGGCGCGCGCGGCGAGAGCGCCTGGCCGGCGGCTGCTCTTCAAGCGAAACGCGGGGCTGTGAACGCTCGGGCAATTGCCGCACGTCGGCTTTGATATTCTTGAAGAGCTTCGAGATGTGCTCGTGACACGTGAAGACCAGAACCTGGTGACCTTGTCTGGCGAAATCGCGCAGCACCAGGGCCGCAGCCTTCGCGCGGCCGACGTCGAAGTTCACGAGCACGTCGTCCAATACCAGCGGCAGCGCCACGCCACGCCGTGCATACGAGCTGACCAGTGCCAGGCGTAACGCGAGGAAAAGTTGCTCTCGCGTGCCGCGGCTGAGCACTTCGACTTTCAACCCGCGAGTCTGGCTGTCGTCGACCCTCAGGGCGTGTTCGCCCAGGGGCGTCCAGACCCGCGGATACCGTCCGCCGGTCAGCCGCTGCAAGTGTACGGATGCCTCGCGCAGCACCAAAGGCTGATGCTCGCGCTCATAGTACTCTCGCACCGCACCCAGCACGAGGCCGCAAATCGCGAGCACGCGCCAACGATCAAGCGCGTCTTGCAGCCGCCGTTCCACGATCCCCAGCTCGATGTGCAGGTGGCCCAACTGGCGATTCTCGACGAGCATCTTGAGCTGTTCGTTCATCTCGCCGCGCCGCTCGCGGGCTTCGTTCAATTGCTCCACGGCGTTTGGCCGCGATGCGGCCAGCTCCCGCTCGAGCTGTTCCAGATTTCGCGCGCCGGACAGCCAGTCGGTCATCTGCTCTTCCGCGCACACGCCGATCAGGGCGGCCGAAATCTCTTGCGCGAGCGCGGCTCGCTCGGCGCGAAGCTGAATCGCCTCGGCCTGGGCATGAGCCCGACGGCGAAACTCCGCTTCGTCGCTCGTGCCGGCCGACTCGAGCAGGAGCCGGCGCCGCTTGCGCAGCTTTTCGGCAAAACGCGCGAGCTTTTGCCGCCTGCGCCGCAACCGAGCCAACTGCCGATTCAATTCATCGCGAAGTTTCAATAGCTTCTGCTGTTCACCCAGCTCCGACAGGCATTGCCCTAGCTGGTCGAGCGGCCGCTCGGAGCGCGGCACGATGCCAGCGTCGCCGATCAGTTGCCTGATGCGCGTGGCCAGCGTTTCGTACTCGGCGCGCCGGCGGCTCAATTCGCCGTTCTTCTCGTCGATCAGCTTGCCGAGCCCCAGCGATTGTCGGCGCTGACGCGAAAACGATCGCAATTGCCGCGGCAAAATATCGGCCGGCAGACCGTGTTGGGGCAACATCCGGCGCCATTGCTTGCACGCCGCGCGGCACTGACTGCGCGCCTGGTCGACTTCGTTTGCGGCCGCGTCCGCCTCGCGCTGGGCCGCGTCGCGCTGGCCTTCCAGTGGCAATAGCGCCTCGAATCGTGCCAACGACGCCTCGGCGGATTGCAAGCGAGCGACCAGCGGGCCGCCGCCGCGCGGCAACCGAGCGTCGAGCTGGTCGCGTTCCGACCGCTGTTGCTTGATCTGGTCCTTGAGCAACTGCATCTGTTCGTGGCACGCGTCGAGTTTTGTGGCGGCGCTGTGTTCCATGGCAAATTTGATCGCTCCGGCCGAGCCGGCGGCCAACACTCCGACCAGCCCCACCGGCCAGCCCAATGCGCCGCTCAACGAAGCCGGCAAAACCATTCCGGCGACGAAGAGCAACACGAGCGCGCACCCGAGGACGAACAAACTGCCCAAACCCGCCAGCGCCCAGGTCGGCAAAATCTGGTTTTCCAGATGTTCGTGACTCTGTTCCTCCAGTTGCGTTTCGCGACGGCTCAATTGATCCAGCCGTTCGTCGAGTTGCACGCGTGTGCGCAACTGCGAAACAAGCTGGCCGGCATCCGCCAGCGCCTGCGTCAATCCTTTCTCTCCGGCGTTGCCCAGCGCGGCATTGATCTTGCCCTCGTACGTCGCGGACGATTCGCTGGCGGACCTGGATCGCACCTTCAACCCGCGAAGCTCGCGCCGCGCTTGTTGCCAGGCCTTGGCCGCTGATCGAAGGTCGACCAGAGCGCGTTGCGACAGGGGCTCGACACGCGCGGCGGCTTCGCGTGGGCCGGCCGCCCAATCTTTTTGACTCTCGTCGCGGCGTGATTCGAGCTCCAAAACCTCCTCCTCGAGCTTCGCTACTTGCGATTCGAGCGCGCGGATCCAGGATTGCTGCTCGGACAGAGCTTCGAGCCGCGGGACTTGCCGGCAGAGCGGTTCGTTGATCGCGAGCTTCGTGATTTCCGCCCGCAATTGACGCCGTTGGCGCTTGAGGCGTGCCAGTCGACGGCGGCGCGCGGCCAGCCGCGACGTCAGACGCTCGAAGCGGGCCAAAGCATTCTCGCCCAGCGTGTCAAAGGTCCCCAGACCCTGCAATTGACCGTCGATCGCGGCTCTGCGCTGCCAGCGAGGGCTGACCAGCCGAGCTACGGCCAGCTCGCGCGATTGTCGTTCCCAGCGCTCGTGCTCGGCTTCTAACCGGCCGATCTGAGCGTCGAGCGCGTGCCGCTGCGACACGAGCGACAAGTAGCGGTCTGTCGCCTGGCTCAAATCCTCAATTTCATCGCGCAATCGCTCGCGCTGCCCGAGTAGTTGCGTCACCAGCGACGGGCGATCATCCGCGGCCAACAATCGATTGCGCGAAGCTTCGAGCTCGTTGAGCACGTCGAAAAGCGAAACGCGATCCAACCCCAACGCCAAGCTATAGAGCTCATCGGCGACCTGCGTGTCGCCGAGCGTGCCAAGCTCTTGGATTTCGCGCAGGCCAAAGGCGAAAACATTGTTGAACGTCGGCTCGTCGACGTCTCCCAGCAATTTGGCCATCGCCCGCTCATCCGGCGCGTCGTCATTGCCGTCGCCGAGTGCCGTATAGCTCGACACCACCACCCCGCCCGTTTCGCCGGCCAGGTCCGCATGCCGGCTGATAACATAGCGATCTTGTCCTACGACGACCTGGAGCGCACCGCCGGGCCGGCCACTCCCAAGCGGCGGCAGGTAACGCGCGCGGCGATCGGGCGAAAACCCGTACAGAACAGATCGCACGAACTGCATCAACGTCGTTTTGCCGGCCTCGTTGGGTCCGTAGAAAACGGTCAACTGGTCCGATAGTTCAGACAGCTCCAAGGAACTCCATACGCCGAAGCCGTCGACTTTGAGAGCCGTGATTCTCATGACCGAGGCTCCTGCGGGCTCAAGAGCTCGGCGCCCAGTCGGGCCACCTCGGCCAGCGCGCACCGCCGCGCCGCCGGTCCGTCAAACGCTACGGCCGCCCCCAGGCTGCCGGCCAGGTGCCGTTGGGCCAGATAGGGTTCGAGGCTCAGCTCCTCCTCGGGGTGCTCAACATATTGCTGTACGGTCCGCAAGAACTCACCCAGCACCGTGTCTTGTTGATAAAGGTCGTCGGGCATAGCCGCCGCTGTATCGGGTTCGACCGCGACGGTCCAGGCGGCCGGACGCGTTGCCTGGTAATCCGCCCGCAGCCGGGTTGTCATCTCAGCCGACAGCTTGCCGCGACGCAACTGCGCGGCCAGCGGCCGGCTGCCCACGATCGTCCAATGGATCAGCAAGTCGGGGCCGAATGGATCGCCCCCCAATTCGCCCATGCGCTCGCAGACAATCTGCTGCAATTGTTCGCTTGTGGTCGAGTCGTTGACTGTCACGCGCTCCTGTTGATAACGCACGGCGTCGGTGGGAATAAAGCTGGTGCGGATGCGCGCCGACTCGTCGACTTGCACGAGCGTGCAGCCGCGAGGACCGGACTCCTCGGGACGTCGGCCCTGCGTCGTGCCGCAATAATGGGCGGTGATCGGCCCGCTCAGCAACGTTCTGCGGTCATGCTCGCCGCCCAAAGCCCAATAGCTCACGACTTGACGGGCAAGAACCTCGGCATCGGCCAGGCCATATGCCACGGCCACGGAAAGCAGCTCGCTGTCGTCGGTGTGGAAGTCCGCCGTGCGGATCTTCGTATGCTGTTGCGAGCTGGCGCCGAGAATCTGCACCAGGGGCTGGCCGTCACGAGAATGAACGACCCGCTGGACATGGTGCGCTGGAAAACGCAACACGTTGTCGCCGAGCGGCCAGGCGTCGGCCCAGCGCTCGAAGTCGTCACTACGCCCCCCGGCCCAATAGACGCGAATCGCTTGAGCCGCCAGGCGTTGGAACTGATCGGAAAGGAACACCAGACCCCGCGGACCGCTGGACAACGGGTCGAGCACGTCGCCGGCCAGAAGCACAAAATCGACACGCTCTTTCAGGGCCGCGTCGAAGACTCGCTCGGCCGCGCGATACGGGGCGTCGACCAATGACGTGCGCAGCGAGTCGGGCACTTCGACCAGCCCACCTGGCGGGCGATCGATGTGCAGGTCGCTGGCGTGAATAAAACGAAATGATTGCGTCATCTCGGCTCTCCGGGCGCGATTCAGAGCCCTTGCGATGTCCGGCCAGAACTGCGCGAGCGGCTGGATCAACCCGGAAGTTTACCCAAGCGAGGCAAACGCGGCTATATGAGTTTGCGACGCGGCGGATGAGCCGCCTTGGAGCTTGCGCGCCGTTTGGCCGGCGACGCAGGCCGCTTGGGAGTGCGCTGGTTTTCGGTTTGTCCGGTGATCTCGAACAAAAATCGGCTGGGCTTGGT
>JBGQHN010000092.1:0-13788 GCA_041497975.1 Planctomycetia bacterium
CTCCTTTCGACGGCGACATCAAGTGGAATTTCGAAAAGTTCCTGGTGGGCCGCGACGGCAAGGTGATCAAGCGGTTTGCGCCTCCCGTGAAGCCCGACGCCCCGGAAGTCATCCAGGCGATCGAAGCCGAACTGAAGAAAAAGTCGTAGTCAGTTCGCTGACGAAATTACACACTCGATCTTCAAGGCGAGCCTTGCACATCGCAGCGCTCGCCTTTTTTCGTGTCCGGTCGGCGATCTTCAAGCGGCCAGAGCAAACATCGTCGTGGTCTTTCGCGCGGCACGACGAGGGCGCTCGCGACGCTTGTGTCAGTTGGACAGCGGGCAGGGCTCGGGGTTTAGAGCCTATCCGAGAACCGGCGGGGACTGTCCCGATTTTGCGCAGTCCGCGGAGCAAAATGGGACTGTCCCCCTCTCCGGGACGGTTCTCGGATAGGTTCTTAATCAAGGGACGGCTGGCCAGGGGCCGGCGCTGCGCCCACAACCCGCACGGATTCTGAGCTGAGCGCCAAAGGATCTTCGTGCTTCGCGGCAAGGCACTTCCTGCCTTCCTGTACGCGACAGCGCGGCGCGATTAAGATAGGGCACACGAGCGGCGACGCCCGCAACGAAACTGATTTGAGAGAGCATCATGCAGACAACCTGGTCGCGACGGAAATTCTTGGGAGCGGCGGGCGCCGCGGTAGCGCTGGGCAGGGGCCGCCAGGTCTGGTCGGCCAATGAGCCGTTCCATACGTACGGCGGGTTCAACCTGGGTCTGCAAAGCTATACGCTGCGCGATTTCAAGGTCGATCGGGCGCTGGAAGAAATCAAGAACTTGGGCCTGGGCAGCGTCGAGTTCTTTGACGCCCATTTCAGCTCCAAATCGTCCGACGCCGACATCCAAGCCATGAAAAGCAAGACCGAGAGCATGGCCATCAAGATCATGGGACACGGCGTCAACCCGTTCACCCGGGACCACGCGGCCAATCGCCGCTGGTTCGAGTTCGCCAAGAAGGCCGGCATCCGCAACCTTTCGGCAGACCCGACCGAAGACGCCTTCGACAGTCTCGACAAATTGTGCGAAGAGTTCCAGATTCGCATTGCCATTCACAACCACGGGCCTGGCGCGCGCTACGACAAAGTCTCCGGCGTGCTCTCCGCCATCAAGGGACACCATCCGCTGATCGGCGCCTGTGCCGACCTGGGTCACTACATCCGCTCGGCTGAAGATCCCGTGCGCGTGATCAATTTGTTGGAAGGCCGGCTCTACGGAATTCACTTGAAGGACTTCGCCGAGCAGAAGGCCCGCACCAAGGGCGTGATCCTGGGCAAAGGCCATCTGGACGTCGTGGGCGTGTTTAAAGCTCTGCGCAAAGTGAATTTCCCCGCCGACGGCTGCCTGTCGCTGGAATATGAAGAGAATCCCAAAGACCCGCTCGCCGACGTTGAAGAATGCCTGGCGGTCGCCAAGGAAGCGGCGATGAAATCGGCCGGCTGAGCGCCTTGGGTTGGACTGCTGATCCAGGACAAAGAGTTTGGGATCGCGATCATCGACTATCGCATGCCAGGGATGAACACAGTGGAATTGTTTCGGCGGATGCGCGAGTCGCGCCCCGATCTGGCGGCAATCTTCTTGACGGGCTACCCCACGATCGACGTGGTGTATCCGGCCATCGAGGCGGGAATCCTGGGGTTCTTTCCAAGCCCGCTGATTTCAAGGAACTGATGCCGATTCTGGAAGGGCACCTGGGCACAAGCGTCGAGCGCCGGTGACGTCTTTGAGTCCCCGGGCCGGCTGAGGGTTCCCACGACGAAGCGCGTTCGCGCCGACGCTGCTAGCACACTTCTTGGTTTCAAGCGCGCCGCGGAAGAATAGCCCGGCCAAATCGCATGTTCTCAGGGGCGGGCTAAGGGATTGCTAGCACCACTGCGTCGCTCTCGCGGCAACCTGGGCAGAATGATTGACCGCCCGCGAAGTTATCGCGGCGCCGGGGCGATCGGAGCCGACGATAAGTTATGTCGTGTTGACACGTTGTGCTGCATGCGGCTATAAGCATCCCCTCGATAGAGTTCAGTCCAGAGGGACCGCCGCTCGCAGCGCAGGTCGCATCTCATAGGGGCATATCACAGCGATGGCAGTACCCTCCTCCTCGATTTCAACTCAAATTCCCGTAGAATCCGGCCCCAGCTTGAAGCTGCTGGGCGTGCTGGCTGAATTCCTCATTCGCCGGCGGATTCTGTTGTCGGGAATCATGTTCGGCTTGTTGATCGCCGGAGACGTCGCATTCGGCGCGAAGCCGCACGACCTGGTAAACTTTCGCGATCCGCTGAGTGTCGTGGGCGGATTGCTGGTGGTCTCGGGGTTGGCGCTGCGAAGCTGGGCGGTCGGCATTCTGCGCAAGGACCAGGAACTTACCACCACGGGCCCCTATCGACTCATCAGAAATCCGCTGTACGTGGGCTCGTTCCTGATGATGTTCGGCTTCTGCGCGCTGATCAACGACGCCTATAACATTGCGTTCATCTTGGGGCCGATGCTGCTGATCTACATTCTCAAGGTACGGCAAGAAGAGCGGGTGCTGTCCGCCAAGTTTCCCGCCCAGTGGAGCGAATATGCCAAGAGCACGCCGCGGTTTTTTCCACGCCCGGCGCGAGTCAGCCTGACGGCCGATTGGCGCGCCGCGCAGTGGATGCGCAGCCGCGAATACCAGGCTCTCGGGACCACGATCCTGGCGCTCGTGGCGATCAAGGTCTGGCATCTGGTCTAAACTGGCCGTTGAAAAATGGGACTGGCTCCGAGCCAGATCGCGCGAAACCTGCAAAAAACGATGTCCACAAGGTGCCTGTCCCAATTCTTCAACAGGCAGCTAAACGGGACCGCTCGAGGATCTTGAGGGCGCTGGGTTCGATGCGTCTCATCACCCGATACGTCCTTCGCGAAATCGGCCAGGTGTTTTTGGTCACGCTCATCGCGCTCACGTCGCTGATGATCTTGATCTTTGCCGTTCAGCAGGCCGTGGCGCAGGGCCTGGGCATTGCGCAGATCGTGCAATTACTCCCTTACCTGTTGCCCAACGCCCTGTTGTTCGCCGTGCCGGGCACGATCCTGTTTGCCGTCTCCAGCGTCTACGGCCGGATGTCGGCCGCCAACGAGATTACGGCGCTCAAATCGCTCGGGTTGAGCCCCATGATCGTGCTCTGGCCGGCGATTTCGTTTGCCGTGCTGTTGAGCCTTCTGACCGTGTGCCTCAACGACCTGGCGATGAGTTGGGGCTATCACGGAGTGCAGCGCGTCGTCATCGACGGCCTGGAAGATATCGCCTACAGCGTGCTGCGTGCCCAGAAAAGCTTCAGCCGGCCGGCGTTTTCGGTGACGGTCCAGCGCGTCGAAGGCCGAAAACTGATCAACCCCACCTTCTTCCTGCCCGCCAAGCACGGTACCGGCACGATCACCGCGCGGGCCGAGAGTGCCGAATTGAAGTCGAATTCCGGCTCCGGCAAGCTCACGCTGGAACTGTACAACAGCACCGTGGAAGCGCCCGGCCACTATGCCGCCTTGCCGGACGAAAAATTCGTGTACGAGGTCGACCTCGTGCCGCCCAAAGCCGGTGGCGATTCGGCGCCGTCGCATTTGGCGCTGTGGCAATTTCCCGAGGCGGCGGCCCGACAAAAGATCCTCATCGCCCAGCTGGAAGAGCACCTGGTCGCGCAGAGTGGCTTGCAGATGTTGACCGGCGATTTTGACGGCCTGACCGGTAGCGGCTGGACCGATAAGGCCGACGAATTGCAGCACCTCAAGTGGCAGCTCTATCGCATGCAAACCGAGCCGCCGCGCCGGTGGGCCAACGGTTTCAGCTGCCTGTGCTTCACCCTGGTCGGGGCGACGATGGCGATTCGCCTGAGGAACTCCGACGCGTTGACCAGCTTCTTCCTCTGCTTCGGCCCGATTCTGCTGGTCTATTATCCGCTGTTGATCGTGGGCACCGATCGGGCCAAAGCCGGCGCCATCAATCCCTATTGCGTGTGGCTGGCCAATATCGCATTGGCCTGCTGGGGCTTGTGGCTGCTGCGGCGCGTGATGCGCTATTGATCGGGTCACGGCCTGTGCGACGTTCGCGCCTGCCGGCCAGCGGACTCTAGCCGGCCGTTGAAAAATGGGACTGGCTCCGAGCCAGGTCGCCCCAAACGCGTCAAAAAAACATGTCCGCGAGGTGCCTGTCCCAGTTTTTCAACTGGCAGCTACCCGACCCCTTGCGCGGCCGGCTCCAGCTTTCGCGTCCAGCGCTTTGCCTTGCGCTTTTTCCAGGCCCCCTGATGATAGGCGTATCCGGCAATCAGGGGCACGGCCAACGTGGCTTCGCTGTAGACCATTTGTTCGTAAGCCGTGTCGACTTTGCCCCAGCTCGAGGCTTCTTTCAGCGTGGAACTCGACAAGGCGCCGTCGCGCACGTCCGCCACCGTGACTTGCACCGCGTACTTGTGCATCGGCGGGTCTTCGCCCAAGATTTCGGCGGCCACGACGATGTCTTGCGCAAAATTCTTGGGCACGCCGCCGCCGAGCATGAAAATGCCGGTCGTCGGGTTGGCGATTTTCAGTTGCGTAAGCTCGTAAAAATCCTTCACGCTGTCGATCGACACCTTCGGCGATTCGCCGCGGGCGTGCTGGTGGGCCACCAGCCCGAACCCGGCCGAACAATCGGAAAACGCCGGGCAAAAAATCGGCACGTCCTCTTCATAAGCCGCCAGCACGACCGAGTCGGGCGTCTTGCCGTGCTCGGCCAGGTAGCTGCCCATCTCGCGGATAAACTCGCGTGAAGAATAGGCGCGCGGCGGCAGGCCATCGGCGATCAGTCTGGTCGTATCATCGCACACCCGCAATTCGTCTTCGTCGATCAGGGTGTCGTAGATTCGATCCACGTGCATCTCGCGCAGCATGTCGTCATCCAGGCCGGCCTTGAGCCGCTCGCTGGCGATGTAGTGGCGAAACCCGAGGCCCTCGAAGAAGTCCTGGTCGACGATATTAGCGCCGGTGCTGACGATGCAGTCGACCATGCGGTGGCGAACCAGGTCGACAAAAACCTTCTTGAGTCCCGCGCTGACCAGCGAGCCGGCCAGGCAGAGAATGATTCCGCACGGTTCGTCGCGCAGCATGCGATCGTAGATCTCGGCCGCGCGCGCCAGGTCGCGCGCCGAATAGGCCATGTGCTGCATCGCCTCGACCAGCGGCACGGGACTATGGCGCGTGATGTCAATGTGCTCGATGGCGTGGGAGAGCAGCTCTTTCTTGTCGGACATGGCCTGTCCCCTCTCGTTCAAAAAGGTGGCGCGGTTGCGAACGGTCGACAAATTCTAGGAAATTGGCCCCGCGTAAGAAAGCCCCGCGCCGACGTCATCGCGCCAGACCAAGGCGCCCTCACCGCGCGACCTAGCGAATGCTCATGTCGCAGCTCACGCCGCCGGCGGCGGTGAGATAGGCCGTCTTGGTATAGTCCATCACCATGCGGTGGGCGCTGAATCGCCACGCCAGCGAACTGATCGAGTTCATCATCCGCTGGATCCATCCGCGCGGCAATCCGTCGACGTCCAGCTCGTAGAACAAGGGGATGACTCGAGTCTCCAGCGCTTCGTACAGGGCTTCGATGTCGCGCTGATCGCTGATCTGGTCCGATACGTGGCTGGTGCCTTTGCCGATCGCAAATCCGTTCGTGCCGTCGTAGGCTTCCGCCCACCAACCGTCGAGAACCGACAAATTGAGGCCGCCGTTGAGCACGACCTTTTGGCCGCTGGTGCCCGAGGCCTCCATCGGCCGCCGCGGCGTGTTCAGCCACACGTCGACTCCTTGGACCATGTGGCGGCAGACGTTGATGTCGTAGTCTTCAATGAACACCACGCGGCTGCCCGAGCGCTCGTCGTGCCGGCAATTGGCGATTTTCTTGATGAGCTGCTTGCCCGGCTCGTCGGCCGGATGCGCCTTGCCCGCGAAGATGATTTGGATCGGCCTTTCAGGATGATTGAGCAGCCGGTAGAGCCGGTCCGCATCGGCCATGATCAGGTCGGCCCGCTTGTAGGTGGCGAAACGACGGGCAAATCCGATCGTCAGGATGTTGGGGTCGAGCAGATTGCGGGCAGCTTCGACCACGGCGTCGCTTTCGCCCCGGCGGCGGCATTGCCGGCTGACGCGGCGCCGGACAAACGCCAGCAACAGGTTCTTCAAGGCGTAGTGCACTTCCCACAACTCGCCCGGATCGACCTGGTGAATATTCTGCCAGGCGTCGGGCTCTCCCATGCGGTGCAGCCATCCCACGGGAAAGTTGCGGTCGTAAAGCTGCATCATCTGGCCTGCCAGCCAGCTGGGCACGTGCACGCCATTGGTGATGTGGCCGATCGGAATTTCTTCTTCGACCCGCCACGGCCAGAGGTGGGCCCACATCCGCCGCGAGATATGGCCGTGCAGGCAACTGACGGCGTTGGCGCGCCGCGAAAGCTTGAGTCCCAGCACGGTCATGCAGAAGCTCTCGCCTTCGTTGTGCGGTTCGACGCGGCCCAACCCCATCAACTGTTCGTAGCTGATGCGCAACTGATCGCGCAGGGGCCCCAAGTGCTCCTCGATCAGCCCGCCGTCAAAGCGGTCGTGCCCGGCAGGCACCGGCGTGTGGGTCGTAAAGACGGTGTGCTGCGCGACTTCGCGCAGCGCATTGTCGAAACTCTGTCCGTCATTTTGCATCCGCTCGCGAATGGCTTCCAACGTGGCGAACACGCTGTGGCCTTCGTTCAAGTGGTACACGCCGGGCGTAATGCCCAGGGCAGCCAGCGCCTTGACTCCGCCGACGCCCAATACGAGTTCCTGGCGAATGCGGGTGCGATGGTCGCCGCCGTACAGCCGGCTGGTCAACTCGCGGTCTTCGGGGCTGTTGCCGTCGACGTCGCAATCCAACAGGTACAGGTTCACGCGCCCCACGCGCATCAGCCAGACCTTGGCCAGCAAGTGTCCGGTGCGCGTGTCGATCTTCACCTTGATTTGCCGGCCATCGGCGGTCAGGGCCGGCTCCATCGGCACATTCTCGACCTTGGTGTCGAGGTATTCCTCGCGCTGATAGCCGTCCAGATCGAGATGCTGTTTGAAATAACCTTGATCGTAGAACAAACCGATCGCGATCAGCGGAATGCCCAGCCCGCTGGCGCTCTTGATATGGTCGCCCGAAAGCACGCCCAGGCCGCCCGAGTAAATCGGCACCGACTCGTGAATGCCGAACTCGGCGGAAAAGTAGGCGACGGGTTTGGACCCCAACACGCCGGCGTGGGAGCGGCCCCAGGTTTGCGTGCTGTTCAAATACTCTTTGAGCCGCCGGTATGCGTAATTGATGCGGCTGTAAAGCACCAACTCCGAGGCCCGCATTTCCAACCGCTCAGGCGTAAACTCGGCCAACAAAGCGATCGGATTATGGTCCAACTGCCGCCAGCGAATCGGGTCCAGGTCGCGGAAAAGATTGATCACCTCGGGATGCCAGGTCCACCACAGGTTGCGCGCCACGGCGACGCACTTATCGTAGATGGTTTGGGGAGAGAGCTCGGTGGGCGGTAGTTTTTGCGACTTCTCGGCGGGCACGGCTTCGGTCTGACTCATGCAACCCCCCTGCCAAAACCAAGGAAAGCCATGAATTATACTCCGTGGCGAAATTGAGAGCGACCCCACAATCCAGGCCAGCGGGGCTTTGTTCCGCCGGGAAGTTGCCCGCCTTCAACGGCTTCACTGGATTTAACTGGAGGCCAAACCTGCGTAGATTATACGTGGCCCGCTGCCCGTAAGCTAACCCGCACCACCCCCCACAACCAACCATTGCAGGCGCCATGAGCCGAGAACAAATCATCACGCCTCGCGACGCGTCGCTCGACCTGCTGTGCGATCAATTGACGCGGCAGTCGAGCGAGCTGGGCCGCACCGGCGACTGGCCCAGCGAACAACTGCGGCTGTGCGGTGAGGCGGGAGTCTATGCCTGGTTCGCCCCGCGCGAATGGGACGGGCAGCAGTGGAGCGAACCGGACATTGTGCGCGGCTATCTGCGGCTGAGCGCCGCATGCCTGACCACGGCTTTTATCATCACGCAGCGCACCGGCGCCTTCCAGCGCATCGCCGGCAGCGATAACGACGCTGCCCAAAAGCGCCTGCTGCCGTCTTTGGTCGCCGGCCAATCGTTTGCAACCGTCGGCATTTCGCATCTAACGACCAGCCGTCGCCATCTGGGCCGGCCCGTATTGCGGGCCCGCGCGGTGGAAGACGGTTTCGTCCTGGACGGCTACTCGCCCTGGGTTACCGGCGCCGATCATGCTTCGATTGTCGTGACCGGCGCGGTGCTCGACGATGATCGGCAAATTCTGGTGGCGCTGCCGACTGATTTGCCGGGCGTGTCAGTTCCGCCGCCGCCGCGCCTGGTCGGGCTATCGGCCAGTCACACCGGCGAAGTCCACCTGGACGGCGTTCGATTGGACCGCGAATGGTTGCTGGCGGGTCCCATCGAGAACGTCATGCAAATCGGCACCGGCGCCGGCACCGGCGGCTTGCAAACCTCGACGCTGGCCCTGGGTCTATCGTCGGCCGCGCTCGACTATCTCGATGAGGAGGCGCGTAACCGGCCCACCCTGGCCGGCCCCGCCGACGAGATGCGCCGCGAGCACGTCGAGTTGCAATCGGCCCTCCTGGCCCTGGCCGGCGGCGAGTCGGTTTGCACGAACGAACGACTGCGCGCTCGGGCCAACAGCATTGCCCTGCGCACCACGCAAGCGGCGCTGGCCGCGGCCAAAGGCTCGGGCTACGTGGTCGGCCATCCCGCGGGGCGCTGGGCTCGCGAGGCACTGTTCTTTCTAGTCTGGAGCTGCCCGCAAGGCGTCATGGCCGCCAACCTTTGCGAGCTGGCCGGAATGGAATAGTACGAGCTAGCGAACTCACCCCTTTGCGCCCAAACACCCCTGAGGTAAGATTCGCGTCTCACGGCAATCGATTGATATTTCGGCGTTTTGGCAGACAAGGAGCACGGGCGAACCCATGACCAACGATACGAATGTGACCTGGCACGAGCATAGCGTCTCGCGGGATGAGCGCGAACAACTCAACGGCCACAAGGGCTGCGTCATTTGGTTCACGGGACTCAGCGCGTGCGGCAAGAGCACGGTCGCGAACCTCGTCGACCACATGCTTCATAAGCGCGGCCTGCACAGCTTCGTGCTCGATGGAGACAACGTGCGGATGGGGCTCAACGCCGGACCGGGCATGCTCAAAGAACGCCACGGCGAAGAATTCTCCAAGCGCTTCGGGCTCGGCTTCTCGGCACAGGACCGCGAAGAGAACATCCGTCGCATCGGGGCCGTCGCCAAGCTGTTCTGCGATGCCGGGCTGGTTACGCTGACAGCTTTCATTAGCCCCTACAGGCGCGATCGCGACGCGGTGCGGGCGACGATGAAAGACGGGGACTTCATCGAGATCTTCGTCGAAGCCCCCATCGAAGTATGCGAGAAGCGCGACCCCAAAGGCCTCTACAAGAAGGCGCGGGCCGGCGAGCTCAAGGGCTTCACGGGCATCGACGACCCCTACGAGGCGCCCCTGAAACCCGAGTTAGTTCTCAACGCCGGTACAAAGAATGCCGAGGCGCTGGCTGACGAAGTCATTGCGTATCTGGGACGCTCCGGCAAGATACGCTAGAGACTCGCGGGTTGCCCCTTCCGCCCAAAGCGCCGGCAACGACGCCAACGCATCGGCCATTTTGATTCGATCGACGTCTTCCGACATGGTCCGACGACCACAGCCATCTCTCGCGAGACGTGTCCGGCGATGATTATCACTGCGTGTGGTTCGCTGTGCTAGCAAGCGGCGCGAATGTGGTGAGGATTTCGTGAGCGCGTGCTCGCCGATTTCTCTGGGGGGGTGTTGCGGTTGACATCTTGCGCGCGTGCATTACATTGAACGACGGACGGCTGATGCGCTGAAGTATGAAGAACAACGTGCTCGTTCCTTAGTAGCGCGACGATCTTGCGGCCGGAACTTCCCACGCGTGCCATCGGTCGCAATTGTGTTTGTGCGTCGCAGAGAGGTTCGTATTTTTTCCAAGGAGGGAGGCAACATCGCATGCCAGTTGTAACGGCAAAAGATGTGCAGGCACGCGCGCAGCAGGCTCTTTCGTCCAGTCCCGTCTATGCGCTACGTGAACTGCAAGTCGAGCAAGATGGCGACACGATCCTGCTGCGGGGTTCCGTGACCAGCTTCTACCACAAGCAGCTTGCCCAGGAAGTCATCCGCCATGCCGTCGAAGGCGTGGAAGTAGTCAACTCGATCCGCGTGCGGTGAGGAACGGCCCCGCGCTCGTCATCGAGAAACTGCTGTGGGCAGGCGTATCGCACGCCGCTCGGCTTAGCAGGCCATTGAAAAATGGGACTGGCTCCGAGTCGAATCATCGCAAGAGCGCGAAAAAAGCATGTTCTCCGAGGTGCCCGTCCCATTTTTCAACAGGTAGTTAGGCCGCCCACGAGCCGTGCTTTCGGTCGAGTTGTTCGCGCACGGCCGCATACACCGTCGCCACGCTGAGCGAACGCATGCATTCGTGGTGGCCCAGGGGACACGTGCGACGGCCGCAGGGGCCGCAGGGCACGGCATGCTGCAAGCAGATTTCGCGATCGAAGTGCGTCTTCGTCCACTGGATGTGCGTCGGACCGAAGAGCGACACCACCGGCACGCCGAAGGCCACCGCGAAAAATCGCGGACCGCTGTCGGTGGTCACCAGCAGGCGGCTGCGACGGATGCAAGCTTTGCTCAGCCCAATGAACGGCGCGTCGTCGGCCAGGCATACCACCCGCGGATGGTCGGCCAACTCGACGATCCGGTGGGCCACATCCCGCTCGGCGGGCCCGCAATTGACCAGCACCGAAAGACCTTGCTGGTTGATGATGCGCTGTGCCAACTGGGCAAAGTATTCGCTGGGCCAAAGCTTCGCGCCGCCGTACGCGCCGCCCGAATTCAGCACGACGACCTGGTCGCCGCTGGGCAGGTTGTGTTTCTTCCACACGGCGTCGGCCGCTGCTTCGTCGGCCGCAAGCGTGGCCAGTTCCAGCCGCGGCGACTCGAGCTCGCAGCCCAACGCGTAGACCAGGCTCAAGTATGCGTCGATCGCCGGCATCGGCAGCCGACGGCGGCCCGCGCGCGGAGAATAAAACTTATGGGTCAGCAGCCAGCCGCGACAGTCGCGGACGTAGCCCACCCGCCGCCGGGCGCCGCTCAACCAGGCCATGCCCGCGGTACGAAAGTTATTGGTCAAAAGCACGATCGTGTCGAGCTTCGCCTCGCGCAGCCGGCGCCACACGGCGCCGGCTCGTTGGGCGGGGTCCTGAGAACGTTGATGAAAGAAAATCTGCTCGTCCAGCCAGGGAGTGCCGGCCAGCACGTCGGCCACGTACGGCCGCAGGATGCCCAGCATGTACGCGCCGCCGCCAAAATGCCGACGCAGCGCGCGCAAGGTGGGCGTGCACATCGCAGCATCGCCAATCCAATTGGGAATGAAAATTCCGATCCTCAAAGCGAATCCTTCTTCGGCGTCGCTCGAACATGCGGCTGGACCGCGGGACGGCCCGGCGCGTCCACCGCGCTGCCCGCGCCACCGCTTTGTCGTTCCATGAATTCCGCCGCTTCGACCAGGTCGGCCGCGACGAAGTCGGGTTGAACCTGTACTTGAGGTTCGCCCCTCCCACCCCAACCGGTCGTGACGAGAATCGTCCGACAGCCGGCCGCGTGGCCGGCAGCGACGTCCGATTTTCGGTCTCCGATGGCGAAGCTCGAGGGTAGATCCAGTTGATGTTCAGCGGCGGCCTCAAGAATCATGCCCGGAAGGGGCTTGCGCAGCGGCGAATCGCGGCGATACTCACCGATGCCCGCCGTCGGATGGAAAGGGCAGAAGTAAATCCCATCGATTCGCACCCCTTGCGTCTCGAGCTGTTGGCACAACGCGTCGTTGAACGTGCGCATATCGGCTTCGGAAAAATAACCGCGTCCGATTCCCGACTGGTTCGTGGTGATCAACAGTTGAAAGCCCAGGGCCATCATTCGCCGTAGTCCCGCGGCCACGTTCGGCAGCACGCGCAAGTCCTCGACGCGATGAATAAACTCGATTTCGACGTTCAACGTGCCGTCGCGATCGAGAAACACTCCACGGCGTATTGCGGGTGAGGGAACCATCGTTTACGTGTCACGAACGAATTGATCAAGCCGCCCGCGATTCGATTGCACGGTCGTGGGCCAAGACCTCGCGCCACAGCGTGGGCACGGTCGAGCTCAAGTCGCCCGAAAAGAAATAGCTGCGACCCCCATCGGCCACCGTGCGCACAAGGATGGTCTTCCAGGGCCGGTAATAGTATTGCGGATGATCCTTCGAAGGCGGCCCGTGGCGGAAATCGGCCGGCAGCTCCACAAGATCGAAGACCGCGGTCGTAAAATCCCTGATGTGCTGGCCCCGCTGAGCCGCCACGTTGCGAGCCATGGAGAGCGCCTTCAAATAGACCTCCGGCCCCACGACCGCCGAGCCGACGTTGAGAAACACGCCGCCCTCGAGCTGGGCGACGCTGTGCGCGAAAATCAAAAAGTCGGTGTAGCTGGCCGCTCCCAGCGCCGCGCCGTCGCAATTGGCGTGGGCGTGAGTAATGTCGCTGCCGATGCCGACGTGCGACGTGACCGGGACGCCGTTGCGCCAGCCGGCCGCCGCAATGCTCAAGTGGCGAAATGGCAGGCGCTCTTCTTCGATCACCCGGCCGACCGCCTCGCCCAGTCCTTCGCCGCGGTTGGCGGCCCCAAACACGATGTCGTTCAGGCGGCTCGTCTGGCTCCACAGTCCAAACTGGCCCCGCTCGATCCACTTCGCGACGTTTTCGCTCGTGCCGCCGCCAAGGGCTAGCTCGAAATCGTGGATGATCCCCGCGCCGTTCGTCGCCACGTGAGTAATCATGCCGCGGTCCACGAGATCGATCAGATAGCGCGACAACCCGAGCTTGACGACGTGCCCGCCCATCATCCAGATTACCGGTCGCTTCTGTCGCCGCGCCCGGACGATATGGCCGACAAGCTCGACGAATTCCGGATGCTGAAATTCTCGAAAAGGGGCCGAAAGCGTCCGGCAGTCGGCGGCGTGCAAGTCGTGCCCGCGCTCGGCCAGGTCCATCAGCGCGATTTGGCGGCGATCGAATAACTCGTAACGGCTCATCGATCGTGACCTCCTTAGGCGGCCTGCCCAGGCAATTCGCGCGGACCGCCGGATTTTGGCGCTGCGGCGGCCAGGGCGGCGTAGCGCACGTTGGCTTCCACCACCCGGTCGACACTAATGCGAGACATCATGTCGGCCTGGCCCATCGGCACGGCCCGCGGATCTTCGCCAGGCAAAAGCGGGGCGACAAGCACCGTGTGGTTGGTGCCCAGCGGCGCCCATTTGGCCGGTGCGTGGGCCGGATGGGGGCTGAACAAGGCGACGACCGGCGTGCCCACGATTCCAGCGACGTGCATTGGCCCCGTGCTGGAAACGGTCAGCGCCGTTTGTTCGGCAAGTGCGGCGGCGAGCTCGAGGAGCCCGAAGTCCGTGAAGAAGGCGACCCGCTTTCGAAGTTTGTCCGGCAGCCGACCCCGGATCCATTGCAACAGGGCATTTTCCGGCGCGTGGCCCGTGACCATCACCCGGCCCAGTTGCGCCAACTGGCAAACGAGCTCGGCGTAGTGCGACGGCGGCCAGTTGTAAGCGCTATTCTTGCTGCCCGGATGTACGCCGAACAACGGGCCCTCTTGGCC
>JBGQHN010000093.1:0-13763 GCA_041497975.1 Planctomycetia bacterium
CCGACAGACCGCAGACTTTACGCAGCACCTGGCAGGTGCGTCGCGTTGTCAGCCCCAGTTGCTTATTCAACAGAGCCGCCAATGCCAACGCACGGGGGCCCAATTGCGTCCCGGCGACTCCTTGGGCCCGCGATGTTTGCAACGGATGCGTCGAATGCACGACGCCACAGCGGGGGCACGCTGCGCTCCATGTGGTCAAGCGAACCACCCACGGTCGCAGGGGCGGAATCTCTTCGATGTATTGGGTGAGTGGCCGACGATCGTCGACCTTGCTTCCGCAGTGCGGACAAGCGGCCGGCAATGGCACCTCGATCTCCGCATCAACCCACCGCGGCTGTTTGCGATACGAAGCCTCGTGGCCGGACACCCGGCCAGGCCGTTTCTGTTCTGCCGGAGGAATTTTGAGCCGCTCCTCACGCCGAAACGGCGCAGCCTGCCGGCCAGCCGCTCGTTCCAACTCGGCAATCCGCGCCAACGCCTCGGCCAATTGCTGCCGCAGTTGCTCGTTCTCGCGCTGCAACCGGTCTACAAGTTGTTGCAAGTCCCCGGCCATGTCTATAACTACGAACCAAATCGTGCTAGCGGGCTAAACACGTACGGTGCCAGTGCCACCCAAATTGTAAGATCAAACGGCCGGGAGCCCTGCCGCTACTTGAAGCGCACGACATAGGGCATCAGGGTTACTGACGGCTCAGCGAAGAGTTTCCGTAACGTGGCGCCGCTCTGGAAGGCTTCGACCAGTTCGGGCGCCACAGCGCGGGCTTCGGCTTCGATCGTTGACCCGCCCAGCAAAGTCTCCAAGATTCCCTTGGGTTTCGGGAGAATCAGCAGGTCGATCTTTTCGTCGCTTTTCACTCCGGCCATGTTTTTGGCTTCGGCGATCGCGTCGTCCAGCGTGCCCAGCTTGTCGGCCAATCCGTTAGCCACCGCCATGCGGCCGGTGAACACCCGGCCCTGCGCCAGGCCCTCGAGCTTACTCAATTCCATGTGGCGTCCCTGGGCCGCTTTGCTCGTGAACTGGTGATAAGTGGCCAGCATCAGCCGCTTCCAGGCCTCGCGCTCCTCGAGCGAGAACGGATCTGTCAATGAAAGCACGCCACTCGTTTTTCCCCGCTTGATCGTTTCGGAATTCACGCCAATTTTGTCGAACAGCCCGCGCAAGGCCAGCTTGCCTCCCACAACGCCGATCGAGCCGGTCAGAGTGCCGGGCTCGACGAAGATTTTTTTCGCGCCCATCGAAACGTAGTATCCGCCGCTCGCGGCCACGTCGCCCATGCTGACCAGCACCGGCTTGTTGGACTTTACAACCTCTCGCCAAATCAGATCGCTGGCCAGCGCCGAGCCGCCGGGACTGTCGACCCGCAAGACAATGGCCTTCACTTTCGGGTCGTCTTCCACTTGGCGCAATGCTCCCACGATCGTGTTGGAGCCGACGGTCGTGCCGCCGAACAGGCTGGTGGCGCTTTCGCCGGTCATGATCGCGCCCACGATGTACACGACCGCGATCTTGTCGTTCTTGCTGTTCTTGGCGCGCTGCTGATCGCCGCCCATCAGCATTTCCATCATCTTCATCATGCCCGCCATGCCCGAAAAATCTTCAGGCTTTTTTCTTCCGTAATCGCGCTCGAGCGCCACCTCGTCGGCGCCCAGCTCCTTCTTCAATTCGTTGCGCCACTGGTCTTCATAGGCCACGCGGTCAATCAGCCTGGCGTCGCGGGCGGCTTGCGCGCTGAACAGCCCAGCGTCGATCAGCTTCTTGACTTCGGTGGGATCGATTTTACGATCCTTGGCGATCGACTCGACGATGTGCTCGTAGTAATCATTGATCACGGCCTCGTACTGCGCGCGAAACTCCGGGCTCATGTTGTTTCGCGTCAGGGGCTCGGCGGCCCCCTTGAAGTCGCCGATCTGAATGAAGTCGGCCTGAACGCCCAGCTTGTCCAACAGCCCCTTGAGGAAAATGACCTCGGCCTGAATGCCGGTAATGAGCAGCGAGCCCGACTCGGGCATGACAATCTGGTCGCAGGAGGCAGCCACCAGGTAGTCGAGCGTGCTGGCCGAGTGCACGTCGGCATACACCTTTTTACCCGCTTTGCGAACGCGGCCCACGGCTGCCCGCAGTTCGTCGGCCTTGGCCAGCCCGATCGTTGCCTCGCGCAAGCGGAGCACGACGCCGGAGATTTTGTCGTCCTTGGCGGCCTTGTCCAGGCGGTCGATCAGGTCGCGCAAGTGCGGCTTCAAATCGCCGAACAACCCTTCACCCGCGACGCCGTCGGGATAGTCGTCCTTTACGGCGATGCTGGCCAGCGTGACTTTCTTCACCTTAGGAGCACTTGTTTCGGCAACTTTGTTCTCGGCCGCGACAGGAAGCGCTGCAAACAACCCGATGCACACCCAGACGCAAGCACACAGGGACACCAATCGCATGGCCAGAACCTCTCGGTGAATTTTGAGTGTTAAAGCAGGCAAGCGGCGCGAATACTTGCGCCCGCTGGCATTGTCGACGAGCACGCTTGCCGGCGTCAAGCTGACGCAGACATTGTCCGGCCGGCCCGCATCATGCGAAACGCTCACGCCGGCAGTCCCGAAGACTCGCAGCTCTCCTTGATGGGTCTGGCCGACTCCAGCGGCGCGCAAATATCAGGCCGGCGGTGTACAAACGCTATTGATTATGTACAGGCGTATATTATAGTAACATCTAGCCGCGACTCGCATTGACCCGACAGGAACCTGACGATGTCCCAGTTCGACCAATTGACCGACCGTCAGAGGCACGTATACGAGTTCATTCGCGATAAGATTCGCAACCGTGGGTACGGGCCCACCGTGCGGGAGATTGGCGAGCGATTTGACATCAGTTCTCCCAATGGCGTGATGTGCCATCTCAAGGCCCTGGAAAAAAAGGGACTCATCACGCGCGAACCGAACATGTCGCGGGCGATCCAATTGGCGATGGAACCGATCGAGGTCAAGGGCCTGCCCTTGGCGGGGCGAATCGCCGCCGGCGTGCTGCACGAGGCCATCGAACAAGACGAGCGAGTCGATTTCGCGGCCATGTTCAGTCAAAAGAACCTCTTCGTGCTCGAAGTGTCGGGCGACTCGATGATCGAAGCCCAGATCGCGGACGGCGATTATGTAGTCGTCCACAAACAGCGCACCGCGCGAGACGGCCAGATCGTCGTGGCCCAAACCGACGAAGGTGAAGCGACGCTGAAGCGCTTTTTTCTCGAGCGCAATCGCATCCGCCTGGAGCCGGCCAACTCGATGATGAAGCCGATTTACGTCAAAAACGCCAAGATTCTAGGCGTGGTGGTCGGCGTCGTGCGGAAAGTGGAGTAAGCCGCTTGGCCGTCAGTTCAAGCGGATCGCTCGAGCGGTCCTTGTGACTGGTTAAGCTTGTTGTAGAGCGTCTTGAGGCTGATGCCAAGCTCTTCGGCGGCTTTCGGCTTGTTGCCGCCCAGGCGTTCGAGCGTCTGGTAGATGACCTGCATTTCGATTTCGCGCAGCGTCTGCGGGCTCGAGGCGGCGGACTTAAAGCCCTGCGCTCCGGGCGCCGCGGTGGTGCGCAAACGGCGCGATTCGAACTTGGCCGGCAGGTGCTCCACGCAAATCGGGCCACTGTCGCACAGGATCGTGGCGTGCTCGATGACGTTGGCCAGCTCGCGAACGTTGCCAGGCCAGCAGTGCTCGGACAACATGCGGATTGCCTCTGGCGAGAACAGCTCGTCGTCGGGCCGCGCCCCCGGGCGAAACCGCACGATCAAGTGCCGGGCGAGCTCTTGAATGTCTTCGGCCCGCTCGCGCAGCGGCGGCAAGTGGATTTCGAAGGTATTAATGCGGAACATCAGGTCCTCGCGAAAGTCTCCCTCCGCGACCATTTGCTCCACGTGGCGATGCGTCGCGCAGACCACGCGCACGTCGACCCTAAAAGCCTCGTTCTCGCCAACGCGGCGGATCTCGCCGCTTTCCAGAAACCGCAGCAACTTGGCCTGCATCGACTTGGGCAATTCGCCAATTTCATCCAAGAAGAGAGTTCCGCCGTTGGCCACTTCGAACAAGCCGACGCGATGCTCGTCGGCGCCGGTGAAGCTGCCACGGCGGTGGCCGAACAATTCGCTTTCGATCAGGCTCTCGGGCAGCGCGCCGCAGTTGATCGCGACGAATGGCATTTCGGCGCGCAAGCTTTGGTCGTGCAATGCGCGGGCGACCAGCTCCTTACCCGTGCCGGTTTCGCCCAGAATCAACGCCGTCGAGTTGGTAGGCGCGACCCGGGCAATCAGCGTCCTGACGCGTTCCATGCTCGGGCTTAAGCCGATCAACTGGCTGTTGCCTTCCAACCGCTCCAGTTGTCGCTTGATGGCCAGATATTTATTCGTCAGCTCCCGTTTTTCGGCGACTCGGTTTAAAAGCGCCTGAACTTCGACCAGCTTGCAGGGTTTGGTCAGGTAGTCGAAAGCGCCGTGGCGCAAAGCGGCGACGGCCGTCTCCAGCGACGACTTTCCGGTTAAGACCACGGCGTCGGTGTGGGGGGAGAGCTCTTTGGCCTTGGCGATGACCTCGATGCCCGAGAGGCCCGGCATGTCGAGATCGACCAGGATGCAGTCATACGAATTGCGTTTGATCGCGGCCACGGCGGTCAGACCGTCCGGGCAGACGGTGACTTCGTGGCCCATCCGCGGCAATTCGAGGCTCATCAATTCCTGCAGCGACTTTTCGTCGTCGGCGAACAGCAGCTTCAGGCGGTTATGCGGCTTGGTAACGATGTTCACGCTCCTTTTGTTGATCACCCAAGGGAAGCCGAACGCGGAACTGCGATCCTTTGCCCGGCCCGTCGCTACGCACGTCGATGTGTCCTCCGTGGTCGGCGACGATCCGGTACGTGATCGAAAGGCCCAGGCCGGTCCCCTGGCCGTTGCGGCGGCGGGTAAAGAATGGCTCGAAGAGGTGCTTGAGCACTTCGTCGGTCATCCCGCAGCCGTCGTCGGAAAATACCATCTCGACCTGGCCGCGCTTCTGCAACAGCTCGATCCGCAGCAGTCCCCCGGGCGACAAGCTGTCGAGCCCGTTGGTGATCAGGTTCAGCACGACTTGCTTAAGCTCCTGCTGGTTGACTGACGCGCTGATTGCTGGACCCGGCGAAAACTCGAGCCGCTTGTCGTGATAGCGCCCCAGGTGGCTGACCATGTCGATGACGCCTTGCACCAGCTCGCGCATGTTCGTGCTCTGCCGGGTGACGTCCCCCATCCGCGAGAAGTCGAGCAGCCGTTCCGTAATGCCTTTGCAACGGAAAGCCTCGTTCTGAATCATGCGCAGATAGTTGCGGATGACGTCCTGATCGGCGGCGGAGGCCGCCCCGAGCGCCTCGTCGATGCGACTTTCCAGGGATTCGGCGCACAAGGCGATCGAGGCCAAGGGGTTGTTAATCTCGTGCGCCACGCCGGCGGCCAGGAAACCGACGCTGGCCAATTGCTCGCTGCGCACGACCTCTCGGGTGCGCTCTTGGACCTGGCGATCCAAGCCGTCGCGAATCGCCTCGAAGCGGGCCGTCATATCGTTCATCGAGGCGGCCAATTCGGACATTTCGTCCTGGGTATCGAGCGAAATACGAAAGCCGAATTCTCCCGACGCCACGCGCCGCGAACCGTCGACCAAGACGCGCAGCGGCCGAAAGACCCAGCGGTAAAACAAGCGGATGAAAATCCCCAACAGCAGCGCCGCCGAAATAGTCGTGATCCAACTCAGGATGATCAGCGCGTGATATTGAGTTCTCACCTCGCCGTGGAAATCATGGATCCGCTTGTGCAAGAAACTGGGCAATTCCCAAGAAAGGCTTTGCATCTGCTCGAGTTCGGCGTGCACGGTCTCGAGCACCGTGGGACGGCCAATCCAGGTCGCGTCGGACGTGGCGCCGACAATCCGCGCTAACGAGTCGTCGACCTTGCGAATGGTCTCCCATTCTTCCTGGTTCTCGTTGATTCGCGAGTCTTCAGGATTGTCGCCGGCCAATTGTTCGCGATACTCCTCGACCGTCGACATGGCTTCGTCGAGCACGTCGGCGAACCGTTCGGCCGCGCTCTTCCGATCGACGCCGACCGCAAGATCATCGTCCGAGGCCGCCGTGCCGGCACCGCGCACTTCGCCCACAACCACGCGCAGGTCGCTGACGTGCTTGCTGATGTCCTGGGCCAGAGGCAGCTCGTCGGCGCGGCCACGCAAATCGCGCACCAGACCGCGATAGGCATACACGCCGCGAAACCCGCTCCAAGAGAGCGTCGCGACGATCACCAGCAGCAAGCCGATGCCAATCAGCAGCTTATTGCGAATAGGCCACTTAGAGAGCAACTGCGACCTCCTTGTCGCGATTGTTCACAAACGACGCGCGGAGCTCAGACGAGGTCATTGCGGCCGATGAGGACCCGAAAGTCTAGCATCAAGCCGTTCGCCAGGGCAATACTGTCGCAGTCCGGGTAATCCAAGCCCGCTGCCCACGACAATCGCTCCACGCAGCCGCTGCAGCGTTAGGCCACCGGAGTCGCCGCCAGTCAAGCGATCTTGACCAAAGTGCCAAGACGCGATAGCGTTTGCCGCCAATGACGATGCTCGTCCGCGGAGCTCGATCGTTCGGCGGGGCCACGGCCCACTCGGCGCAAGCGCGACGTTCGCGCAAAGTCTTGAAAGGCGCACTTTGCTTGAATGAATCCCCTCTCGACGACTCGCAGACCGAAGCCGTCGGTCCCCAACCTCCAGCCTCCGGCCTCCAACCTCCAGTCTCCCGCCTCCGGCCCACTCGGTCCAAGGTGGTCATCGGGCTGGCGTTGGCGTTTGCCGCCTGGGGCTGGTTCGACGTGCGGCTGCGGGGCGCCATCGATCCGAACAGTCCGGTTCACAAGACCGACTTCACCGTCTACACCGAAGCCGGCGCGGCGTTTTTTGACGGTCGCGATCCCTACAAGGTGACCAATCCGCGCGGCTGGGGATACTTGTACCCGCCCCTATTCGCAATCCTCGTGGCGCCACTGCACCATCTGCAGCCGACGACGCAGGTCCTGGTATGGTTCGCGCTGAGCGTGTTGATGTGCTGGGGCTGCTACCGGGAGTGCGTGCGCATCGCACAAGTTCTGTTGCCCCACAAGCGCGCGACGGGCGTCTTCGGCCCAATTCCAACTTGGGTTGGCTGCGCGGGTTTCGCGGCCGCACTATTCCCGGCCCTGAACTGCCTGCAAAGGGGACAGGTGGGCGTGACCAAGCTGTATCTGCTGTTGCTGGGGTTCCGGTTGTTGATCGAAAGCCGCTCGGCCGCCCGCTCGTTCTTGGCAGGCAACGTTTTGGCGTTACCGGTCGTGTTGAAGCTAACGCCATTGGTGCCGGTTGCGATGGTATTGTTTCAGGAATTCGTCGCCGCCTGGCACGATGGCGCTCGACGCGTGGCAATTGGCCGCGCGGCCGCCAGTTCGGCGGGCACGCTCTGTGGCCTGGTGGTTTGCGTGTTCATCGTGCCGGCTTGCCTCGTGGGATGGAGCGCAAACGTGCGCCATCTCGACTCGTGGTACAGTTGGGCCACGACTTCTACCCAGGTCGAAAACCCGTTGGAAGGCGATAACACTTCCGTGCGCAACCAGAGCTTGACCAACGCGGCACATCGCTTTGGAAACTGGTGGGGATACTATTTCGCCGGTCAACCCTCTGACCTTGGCCCCGAGCAATTGCGATTGGGCGGCCGAGGACTGGCGATGGACGTGCCGGTGGTCGGCGCGCTGTTGCTTGCCCTTCGTCTGCTCGAAGGCGGCCTGCTGTTGCCGCTCGCGTATCGGCTGGGACGCACCCACGACGCTCTGGAGCGGACCGTCGGTTTCGCTTTGGCGTGCGTCTCGACGCTAGTGATCGCCCCCGTTGCCCGCGGACACTACTATATGCTGTTTTTGCCGGCGGTGCTGTTTCTAACCGTCTGGCTGCTGCGCCAGCACCGCCCGCGAACGGCCGTGTGTTTCGCGGTCTTGCCGGCCGCGATTGTGCTCGCGCATTACGCGGCGATCGACTACGCCGGACGAATCGGGCTCTTAGGCCTGGGCACCGCGCTGTGGTTCACGTCGGCCGCCATGATTCTCCTCGTCCCGGCCAGGCGCGTGGGTGTCCAAAGCGAATCGCGCGACGAGCTTCTCCGCCAACACCTCATTTCCTCCGGCCTCAACCTTCCGCCGTCCGCGCCAGATCGACCGCTGGCTGCTTGAGCACGACGAGCAAGGGCACTCGTCGACCAAGATTCGCGGCAGGCAAAACGGTCCTAAGAATCGAGCACGGAATTGTCGCGGTGGTCCTTCCGCGCCGACTGGCCGCGAATCTCGCTCATCATGAAGCTGATCGCCAACGCATACTGCCGGACCGCAGTGGTATAATCGCGCGACGTCAGCGCGGACTGGGCCTGTTCGCAAAGGGCGTTGAACCGCCCCCAGTCGAGAGTCCAATGCTCATCTTTCGCGGCCTCGCGCAACTGCTGCGCCATCTGGCACAACACGGCCACGGCCGCCGGGTCGGGAACGCAGTCGTACGAGGCATGCGGCCCCGGCCCTCGAGCCCCTTGACGGGCGACCGGCGACGGCGACGGGTTTGTTCCGAGGCTTTGCACCAGCACAAGCACCGCGACGGCCGCGGCCACCAGCACGCTGACAAATGCCGCCGTGTACTGGCCGGATGCGGCCAGCCCGAGTGCGATCACCAGGCACAACGCCAGAATTGCCCGCAGCGCGGGATGTACGTGCGAGCCGGCGGCATCGGGGACCCCAACGGCTTCGCTTTCGCCGGGGTCTTCGGCCGGCACCGACAAAACGCGCGCCACGACGGCCGTGATATTGTCCGGCCCACCACGCAAATTGGCCATGTCCACCAGCGCGCGGGCTGCCTCCTGTGGCGACAGCGCGGAAAGGATCGCTCCGATTTCCTCGTCCTTCAATTGCCCGCTCAAACCGTCGCTACACAGCAGGTAGACGTCGCCCGGTTCGATCGGAAGCGGCCCTTCTAAATCAACCTGCACTTCAGCGTGCGGGCCGAGCGACCGCGTGATGATATTCTTCGGAATGAAGCTGGCCACTTCGCCTCGCGGCAATTGGCCGGCCGCCGTCATTTCCCAGACCAGGCTGTGGTCGAACGTCAACTGGTCGAACTTCGATCGACGCAGCCGATAGACCCGGCTGTCGCCCACGTGGGCCACGATGGCAGCGCGGGGCAATAGCACCAGCACGCTGCAGGTCGTGCCCATGCCTTGAAACTCGGCGTTGGCCTGTCCACGATCGTGGATCGTGGTATTGGCGTCGACGACGGCGTGGCGGAGCGCGTCGAGCGGCGATCGATCCAGCAGCTTGCGATAGGAGTGGCTAACGCGCTCGCAGGCCATTTTGCTGGCCAGCTCGCCGGCGGCATGGGCCCCCATGCCGTCGGCTACCATCAGCAGGTGACCTCGCCGCTTCCAGTCCTCTTCGTCGCCGGCCAGAGCAACGGCAAAAGCGTCCTGATTGTTGCCGCGCCGCAGCCCGACATCGCTAAGCGCCGCATTTTCCAGCGCGCAACGCCCAGTGACAGCAGATTCGGCAATGTCAGTCATGTTCAATTTTACCGCGCTTAGGAAAAGACGCCGATCCCGCCAAGTTTCCGGTCTTTACCCTAAAGAGCCTATTCTAACCCACTCCCAAACAACGGAACAGAGTCTCGCTTCATCCATGCTCGCCAGCTTGCCGCGGCTGTGGCGGGCGCAGCCATGTCGTTGGGGCCAGCAGTGTTAATTCGCCTAGCGGGGCACTTCTTGGAAATCTATACTCGCCGCCCGGCCCCTCGGCCGACTGTTCATGTCTGCCTGTTTTGGCCACGCATATCCAGCGTCGTGAATCCTCCATCCCGCTATCGAATGCCGCGGTTCGGCCGGCGCCTGCCCTGGCTGCTGGTTGGACTGTTATGCGCCGGCCAGGCCGGCTGCGTGCAAAGGCGGTTGACGATCCGCAGCAATCCGCCGGGCGCATTGGTGTATGTCGACGATTATCAAATCGGCACGACGCCAGTGTCGACCGATTTCATCTACTACGGCACTCGCAAGATCCGGCTGTCGCTCAGCGGTTACGAGACGCTTACGGTATTGCAGCCGATCCCCACGCCTTGGTACGAGTATCCCGCCATCGATTTCGTCAGCGAAAACCTCGTTCCCGGCGAGATCCGCGACGAACGCACCGTCGAATTCCAGCTCAAGCCGCAGATGATCGTGCCCAGCCCACAACTCCTGGAGCGAGCGGAAAACCTGCGCCACGCCGGCGCGGGGCCGGGCGCTCCCGTGCCGCCGCAGGGCGTAAGCTTTGGCCCGCCGCCTTCCACGCCACCCGGACCGCCGGCTTCTCCACCGCCGGCAACGCGCGGCGGATGGTTCAACTTCTGAACCGGGGCGCTCACTTCGTGCCCGGGCTTCTTTGGATCGCGCCGCGAATGCCCAACGATTCCGGGTGCCGGGCGATCTTGTCGGAGAACACGCGCACGTCGGCCAGGATGGGCTTTAGGTCGCGGGTGATGTGTTCGATGTTGGTCGCCGCGGCATTGAGGTGCTGATAGAGGTCCGGATTGCGCATCAACTGTCCCAACGAGCCCTCACCGCTATTGAGCTTGCGGCCAAAGTCCGAGAACTCGCCCAACAAATCGTCGAGGCGGGCAATGGTCTGGTCGATCCGCGTGACCATTCCCTCTCCGCGTTCGCCCAAGGGCCCGGTCAGCCCCTCGAGGTTTCGTAAATTGCGATCGACCGACTCGACCGTGGTGCGAATCGTGTTGACCGTGCCGCGGGTGTCGGCAAGCAACTCGGGCATGTCGCGCAGCATCGACTTGATGTTGTCGCGGATTTCTTCGTCGCCGAACACGCTGTCGACGTTGCCCAAGGCACGCTGGAACAAATCGAGCGTTTCCTCGGTCTTGTTGACGATGCGATTGATCTGGTCGTCGTTGCTTTCCAGGATCCTGTTGATGTTGCTGGCAACCTTTCCAACCTCGGTGCCGGCCGCGCTTAAGGCGTTGACGGCCGTGCCTAGGTCGTTTTGCAAATTGCTGATGACCTCAAAGGCATTGGGCGCGACCGTTCCTTCAATGAATTCGCCGGGTTGAACCTGTTTGGCGGCCGGCGGAGGTGCTTTCGGATCCAGCGCCGGATCGGCTACGGGCTGGGACGTCAAAACCGTTGCCGCATCGTTGGGATTGGCCGCGGCTTTGTCGGGCGCGCCGGGGTTCGGCGCCCGACGTGGCCCGGGCGGCGGCGCATCGCGCCTTACAAATTGAATCACGACGTCCCCGCCGAGCAGAGAACCGCTCACTTGCGGCACCTCGTTGTGATAGAGCTTTACGTCGCCGTCGATTTTGGCTTCCACGATCACCCCGCCCTGCGGAGCGAACTTCACGCTGGCGACCCGGCCGATCAGGATGCCGCTCTTGCGCACCGGAGTGCCGTCGCTGACGCCCGGCGCGTCGTTAAAGTGGATGTAGATGGGATAGCTGCCGCGCACCACCGAGCGGGCATCGCCAAACAGCAGCACCAAAATTCCGGCAATGATCATGGTGGACAGCACCATGACCCCTACTCGGAATTTAACGACTCGTTCGTCCATAATTATCGAATCCGCGCGGCAGCGAGCTCTTTTGCAGCCCGCGGCGGCGTGGCCTCACTGGTCATTTGCCAAACGTAGATCCGCCATCTTTCTCATTTCCATCAGCCGCTCACCGGCCTCGCCTTGCACAAACTGCGTAACGCGAGGGTCGCTCGATTCGTCGAGCGCCGCGGGCGGACCGTCGAAAATAATCTGCGGCTCGTCCGGCTCCAGCCGGCTCAACGGATACAGCATGACGACCCGATCGACAACCTTCTTCGCCGTGCGCATGTCGTGCGTTACAACCACGCTCGTGACCGGATTTTGGTTGCGAGTCCGCAAAATCAATTCGTTGATCACGTCGCTCATGATCGGATCCAATCCCGTCGTCGGTTCGTCGTACAGCATCAGTTCGGGTTTGAGCGCCAGCGCCCGAGCCATGCCCACGCGCTTGCGCATGCCGCCCGACAGCTCGGCCGGCTTCTTCGTGATGATGCTTTCGGGCAATCCGACTTCGGCCAGCCGTGAAAGAACCGATTCTTGAATCTGCTCGTCGGTCGACTTCGTGTGCTCGCGCAGCGGGAAGGCCACGTTTTGCCCGACGGTCATGCTGTCGAACAGCGCCGCGCCTTGAAACAAGAACCCGAACCGCGTTCGTTCGTGGGTCAGCTGGGCCTCGTCGAGCGTGGCCAGGTCGCGACCGTCGAACAGCACCTGGCCGCGCGTCGGGCGCACCAGTCCGATCATCGTCTTGAGAATCACGGTCTTCCCGCAGCCGCTCTCACCGATGATGGCCAGCGTCTGTCCGTGTGGAACCGCTAAATTGATTTTGCGCAACACGGGATGGCGACCGAAGGCCACGTCGACCGCGCGCAGCTCGATCGTCGGGTGGGCCTCCCCCAAACCGTGCTCGGACTTCGCGGGCATGACTTGCATCGTTGAAAAATCGGAGTCGCGATCGCTGCCACTTAGAATAGTCGCAGTCCCTCGGGCCAAATCAACAGGTAGAAGTTGTCCAAGGCAATGCCAAGAAAAAAATCGAGCACCAAAATCAATACGAACGAAATTACGAACGCGCTGGTCGCGGCACGGCCCACGCCTTCGGCCCCCGGATCGCAATGAAATCCGCGATAGCAACTCACCAGCGCAATCGCGGCGCCAAAGAACAAGCTCTTGAACACTCCTGAAAACAGATCGAAGGCGCCTACGTAGTCCTGGGAGTTCTGCCAGTAATGGTTCGAGTCGATGCCCAGGCCGTAAATGCTGTAGGCGGCGCCGCCCACGACCCCCATGAAGTCGGCCATGATCGTGAGCGTGGGAATTAGCACGAGACACGCCAGGAAACGCGGCACAACCAGGTAGTGAATCGGGTTGGCACCCATGCTGGCCAGTGCGTCGATCTGTTCGGTGACGCGCATCGTGCCCAGCTCGGCGGCCATGGCGCTGCCGACGCGGCCGGCCAACATGGTCGCCGCCAGCACCGGACCCAGCTCGCGCACGAGCGACATGTTAATGACCGCCCCCAGTCTGGTTTCCAGGTTCAATAACCGAAATTGCGAATGGCTTTGCACGGCCAGCACCATGCCGATGAAGGTACCCGTCAGGGCCACGACCGGCAGGCTCAGGACTCCAATTTGATAGAAATTTGGCAGCAGCGTGTCGGCCCGCGGCCTCCGCCGGGCAATCCACGAGAGCGTGCGGAAAAAAAACTGGGATACATCGCCCACCTCAACCACCCAATTCAAAAACAAACCGCCCAGGTCGGCCACCCAATCGACGATCGCGGTTAGCGGGCCGCCGCGCGGACGAGTCAGAGGTGTGCTGTGCGATGCCATGTCGAACGGTGCCATGATCCGGTGGGCGCGCACTGGTGAGCGCCTATCTCTAGATTCTTCGTCGCGGCAAAGATACCGCTTGAGAAAACGTTGCGGGTTAAGTTGGAGCTGAGGATCTAGGGAACCCGGGGGCCCCCAACGATGCCTCAGGTTGCCAGCGGCGCTAGCAAAGCGAATCGACCGCAGGATCGTCAGGAGTTATACGCGGCGTCAACGTGCGACAAGAGGGACGAGCAAATCAAGAAACCGCCGCCCGAAATGGCTCGAGCGACGGTCTTGTATTTTCCCCTGCCCACGGACCGCGGATCGAATTACGACGCGGCGG
>JBGQHN010000094.1:0-13684 GCA_041497975.1 Planctomycetia bacterium
CCGGTTCCGAATCCGGAACAACTGGAAAAACCGAAGGACCACGACCGATTTCCGGCTCCGATACCCGCACAGCCTGGGGTACCCCCTCCGTTTTCTACGGTCTTCTTACCATCCGGACGAGAGCTTTCAGACGCCGAGCTAAAGCAACCCACATCGAGAGAAATGAGGGAAGCGTTCGCCTTTGAATCAGACGACGTAGCGATCTTCGTGCATAAGCCACAGAAAAGCATTCATCCCGATGGGGTCTTCACGTTCAACCAGCAAAAGGAATTGAACGGACCAGCCCTGATTGTACATGCGAATGGCCGGCCGAAAGTGCTTCTCAGATATTCCAAAAACAAGCGAAACGGAACGTTGCGATGTTGGGACAATGCGGGATTTCTTGTGCTTCTCTCCGAGTACAAGGCCGGCAATAAGCTTGGGATAACGTGTCTGTGCAAGGAGGGACACCCCGTCCTGATTGAGGAATGGGACACGAGCCGGAAGCCAGTCCCTTATTTCATCGAATTGAAAAACGACGGTGCACGGGCAATAAGTGTTACAGAGGCGAGCAAGCCGCAGCAAGCCGCGATCGGAAAAGCGAGTGCGGAGGTTCAGCAACTTGAGCGTGATCTTTTCAAGGATGAGGGCCGCTGGAAAGAGTCATTTCGAAATTGGTGGAACCACAATGACGACGACCTTAAGGCGCTGCACAGGGCGCTAAAGCTAACACCCGATCCCAAGGCGCAGAAGCAATGGAAGACCAAGATCGAAGACTTGGTGAAAGCAATCAAATCGGATGCCAAGAAGGAGAGCGAAATGCTCTTCAACGCATTGCCCTAGATTCGTAGCCGTGCATGGCGAACGTGTATTTGTTGAAAACCCCGATGAGGATGGCGGCCCTTGCGATGGCACTGTTGGCCGCGTGGTTTGACAGCTCTTTCCCGAGTTAAACGCACGTCAGCATTCCGCCGCAGCTGCAGCTTAACCGTACTGTGGGCCGGCGGGGTTCAAAGCCGGCCCGGAATGGGTTATCATAAGGGCAATCATTGGAACAGGTTTCTGCGCTGCCGCGGCCCGCGCGGAACGACTCGACAGGCGGTCCCGTTGGCCGACGAACCGTGCAGCGCAATTGCGACACCAGTCACGGTTTTGCAAATGCACTGCTTTCCTCTTTAGGCACTGGATTGCGCCATGTTCTCATTTCGCCACTCCTTCGTCGTGTCGCCCTGCACGGGGCTCTTCGTCGTGGCCCTGAGCGTTGGCGTGCTCGTCAACTGGGCCCGGGCCGCCGACCCCAAGCTTCCCGCGGGAACCGACCCTGAATTCATCAAGAAGCTGAAGGCCAGGCAGGAGAAGCCCGCCAAGCCGGCAACCCCGCCGAAAGAGGAACCTGCGGAAGAGAAAAAAGACGAGGCGCCAAAGAGCGATCCGCCGGCTACCGATCCCGCGCCGAAAGCCGAGCCTGCGCCCAAAGCGAATTCAGCGCCGGAGCCCAATCTTCCCCCTGGACTGGATCCAGAACTGGTCAAAAGACTGCGCAGTCGGCGCGGCAATCAACCAAAAAAGGAGTCGCCGCCTGCCGAGCCTGGCGACCAAGAGTCGCCGCCGGCCAAAACGGACACGCCGGACCTGAGCGTCACTTTTTCCAAGCACGTCGCGGCGATCTTGTCGAAGCATTGTGTGGTTTGTCACCGCGAAGGCGAGATCGGCCAGTTTTCGCTCCTGTCCTACGAGGAAGCGTCGAAGCGGGCCGAATCGCTGGCGGAAATGGCTTCCAGTCGTAAGATGCCGCCCTGGAAATCCGAGCCGAATTTCGGCAAGTTTCACGGTGAACAACGGCTCTCGAAGGAGGAAATCGCCCTGCTTTCCAAGTGGGCCAAAAACGGCGCGCCCGAGGGCGACGCCGCCGAACTGACCAAGCCCCCCGAGTTTGCCGAAGGCTGGCGGCTGGGCAAGCCCGACCTGGAATTGAAGATGCCCGAACCGTTTACGGTGCCGGCCGAAGGCGGCGACGTCGTTCGCAGTTTCGTGATTCCCATCCCCCTCGACAAGGACGCGAACGTTAGCGCCGTCGAATTCCGGCCCGGCAATCGCAGCGTCGTCCACCGCGCGACCATGTTTCTGGACTTCACCGGCGCGGCGCGCAAGAAGGAATCCGAAGACGACCTGCCCGGCTTCGAGAGCTTCGGCGGACCCGGTGTCCGGACCACCGGTGCGTTGGGCGGCTGGGTTCCAGGCGCCGCGCCCCGAGCCTTGCCGGACGGGATTGCGAAATACGTCAAGAAGGGGAGCAGCCTGGTTCTGCAGATTCACTATCGCCCCCATGGCAAGGAGGAACAGGACCAGTCGAGCGTTGGCGTCTACCTCTCCAAAAAGCCACCCAAGCAATTGGTGACCGGCATTGCCGTGGTGGCGGACGACTTGGAGATTCCCGCCGGTGAATCGCGGTACGAGCGCACCGTGGAAAGCCAGCCGCTCCCGGTGGATGTCAGCGTGCTGGCGATTTCGCCGCAGATGCTCAAGCTGGGTCGCGAAATGAAGGTGACGGCCACGAAGCCCGGCAGCGACGCGGACGTTCCGCTGGTTTGGATCAAGGATTGGGATTTTGCCTGGAAGCGGCAATATGAATTCGAAAAACCCGTGCGGTTGCCGAAAGGTTCGGTGATCAAGGTGCAGGCGGTGTATGACAACTCGGCCGAGCACCGCAAAGACCCCGGCGAGGCGCCCCAGACGGTCCAGGCCGGAGAAACCCCGGCCGACGAGATGTGCTTGTGCAGCCTGCAAGTCGCTACCGAAAAGCCGACGGACATCAAGCTCGTGGCTGCGATGCGTGGCAATGAACTGGGAGCGGGACTCGATGGTGGATTTCCTGGGCTGGCGCTCAGGAAGCTAGCTCCCCCGAAAAAGGCGACCGCCACGGCCGATACTTCCTTCAAGCTTCCGGGCTACGACAAGGCCGCCGAACGCGGCAAAAAGAAGAGCGATCCCTTCGCGGATGGCGGAGTGGCCATCCCGGAAGATCAAAAAAAGCTCCTGGGACGATTCGATACCGATGGCGACGGCAAGCTGAGCCGCAAGGAAGTCGGCAAGATGCCCCCCGGAATGCAGGCGTTCGTCGTCCGTACCTTGGTGAAGAAAGGCGGCGCGGCGAAGCGGTAATTGCGCCGTTCATCAGCCGCAGCGCCGCGGGGCCCGATCGGCCGAGTTGCCCGGGCTCATCGGAGCGACTAACATGCCGCGTGACTGGTACGTCGTTGCTCGTGCGTTGCGGGGACGTCATGTGGCTCTGTCGGTTGGCTCTCTTTGTTCCCACGACCCTGCTCGTGGTGTCGCCGGCCCCAACCCAGGCCGATGACCTCGAGCAAGAGTTGGCGGCGATTGCCCAAGCCGGGCCGCAAGGCGCCGGCTCACCCGCGGCGCGGATTGCCTGCGACGCGATCTCGACCCGCGGCGCTGAGGTGCTTCCCCGCGTGTTGGCGGCGATGGACTCCGCCAATCCCGTGGCCGCCAATTGGCTGCGCACGGCCTACGAGGCAATTGTCGCTCGCGAGATGGCCCGGGAGAACCCTCGGCTTCCCCTGCAGGGCTTGTGGGCGTTCGTCGCCGATCCCAAGCACTCCGGCAAAGCACGGAGACTGGCTCTTGCGCTTTGCGATCGACTCGAGCCGGACTACTTGAAACGAGTGATCCCAGGCATGATCACCGATCCCGAGTTTCGCGAGGACGCCGTCGAGATGACGCTGGCGGCCGGTCAGCAGGCGCTAGTCGATGGCGATTCCGAGACGGCGCGGGCCGAGTTTCACAAGGCGTTTGAACACGCGCGCGACGGCCAGCAAACCCAGCGGGCGGCCGGAAAACTGGCCGGCCTTGGAGAGGACGTGGACATCGCCGCGCACTTGGGACTGGTGACCGACTGGTGGCTCGTGGGTCCCTTCGACGCGCCGCAGACCAGCGGGTTTGCCATCGAGTTTCCGCCCGAGCGGCGTATCGATTTGAACGCCGAGTATGTGGGCCAGGATGCTCGCACGATCACTTGGGTGCGGCATCGCGCGCCCGACCCGCTGGGCCTGGTCAACCTCGTGCAGGCACTTGCGCCGGCCAAGGAAGCCGTCGGTTATGCCTATGCCCAGCTCGATTCTCCCAGCCAGCGGACTGCGCAATTGCGCTGCGGCGCGGACGACAATTGCACGGTCTGGCTCAATAGCGAAAAGGTCTTCGGTCGCGAGCAATGGCTCAACGGCATCCGCTTCGATCGATTTGTCGCGCCGGTCCAACTGCGGCGAGGAGCAAATCAACTGCTCGTTAAGGTTTGCCAGGGTCCGCCCAACAAAGACCCGCAAGTTCCCAACAACTGGTCGTTGCAGTTGCGTTTTTGCGACGAGGAGGGCCAAGGACTTCCGCTGCGCTCGTTATTGCCCGGGCTACCGGAGGCAGTCCAATGAAACGGCCAGCCCTAGAACGGGTTTCAAAACCCAACCAGTGTGCCACTGCTTGCTTGTCAAGCAGTGCAATGTTCAGCGACACACTGCGAGGCGAGCTAGCAGTGGCACCCAACCGACGTCACGATGTGGTTTTGAAACCGGTTCTACCGGCAAGGGCGACGCGCGTCCTTTGCCTGTTGATCCTGTCAGTCGCCGTCGTCGCGGCGCACCCGCGCGTGGCGCCGGCCGAAAACTGGCCCGGTTGGCGCGGTCCCTCGCGCAACGGGACGACGAGCGATCGCGGCGCGCCGGCCGAGTGGTCGGCCGACCGTGGCGTGCGATGGAAAGTTGCTTTGCCCGGCTCCGGCATCTCCAACCCCATCGTGTGGGAACGCCGCGTCGTGTGCACCAGCTCCGACGGCGCAAATCAGCAAGATCTGCACATCGTTTGCCTGGATCGCGACACGGGCGGTGAGCTATGGCACACGCGACTGTGGGGTACGGCGCCGACGTTGCATCACGAGAGCAAGAGCAGCATGGCCAGCCCGTCGCCGATCACGGACGGACAGTACCTATACGCTTTTTTCGGCAGCGGGGACGTGTTTTGCCTGGATTTCGACGGCCGCTTAGTCTGGCAACGCTCGTTGGCGGCCGAGTACGGCGCGTTCGAAAACCGGTTTGCCGCCTCGAGCTCGCCGCTCGTGTTCGAAGACACGCTCGTCGTGCAATGCGATCACTACGGCGCTTCGTATGTGTTGGCAATCGACAAACGCACCGGAGCCAACCGTTGGAAAACCGATCGGCCCGAGGTCTGGCTGTCGTGGTCGTCGCCCGTGTGCGCCGCCGTCGACGAGCCCGGGAGTCACGAATTGATTTTATGCGGGTCGGAGAGAATAGACGCCTTCGATCCGCGCAGCGGTAAGAAACTGTGGATGCTGGGCGGCATGGCGCGCGAGTGCATTCCCACGCCGGTGGTTGGGCGTGGCTTGATATTCGCCACCAGTGGGCCCAACGGGTCGACTTACGCGGTGCGTCCCGGCGGTCGAGGCGTGGTGGACGGTTCGCGCGTTGTTTGGACTTACAGCCGCGGCAACCCGTACGTTCCTTCGGCGATTCTGGTCGGCGATTTCTATTACCTGGTGGACGATCACGGCATTGGAACGTGCCTTGACGCGGCAAACGGAAAAGCCGTTTGGAAAAAGCGATTCGGCGGCGACTTTACGGCTTCGCCCGTTGCCGCGGAGGGGCGAATTTACTTCACCAATGAAGCCGGCTCGACCTTGGTCCTGCGCGCCGACGTCGACAGGTACGAAGAGCTGGCGCGCAACACGATCGACGAGCCCGTGTTTGCCTCGCCCGCGATTTCCGGCGGCGCGATATTCATGCGCGGCGCAGGCCACCTGTGGTGCCTCGGCGACCAGCAGTCGCAAAGCGCCCTTCGCTGATCCGGCGCGGCTACTTGGGTTCGCACTGCGGCAATCGCTCGCGGCTTCGGCGAATGGATGGCCGCGCGTCGATCTCTCGTTGCGAGCAGGAAGGGAAGCCGAGGGCGGCCGCGAACCGGGGGCGGAAAGTACCGAATGGCTAGCTTTCGGGCCATGGGCACCCAGGAAGCACAAAATGGAGAAAAACTCACTAGGCTGCATGTAGGAGCAGGGCACGCGTTACAATCGTGGCTATTGTGAGCCTGGATCGGTTTCCAGGCTTCGCCCTCTGGGAAACAAATTTCGAGATCAAGCCATGTCTCTATCGCCGGTTGCATTCATTCAAAAGTATTTTCACCTGCCTGTGACCACCGATCTGTTGGACAATGGGAACTTGGAGTTCATGGCCTGGAATTTCTACGCCAAGATTTGGCATTACCAAATCAACGGATCGGGCCGTGCCGCCACGGCGCTTCACGACGCCGAAGCGCCCCTGGTGGCTCACATGCGCAAAGATGCCAAGGCGAACAAGGGCATCGTCACCGTCGAACGTCAGACCTATCTGCCTAACCCCCTCAACATGCTCATCTGGCGGTGTTTTGTCGGCAAGGGTTCGCCGGAAGAGATCGCGCTGACCTTGCGATTGGCCATTCGCTATGGAATCACGAGCGTCGGCGGAGCGCGCGACTTCTGTGACAAGTATCTGGGAATGGACTGCAGCGGATTCGTCTCCAACTATGCCAACAGCGAAATGGGAATGAAGTTCGTCACGGAGAACACCCCCGCCAGCTCGTTTGCGCCGGTGGGCAAGCGGCGCGCGAGCCTCGACGACGTTCGGCCATTGGACGTACTCGTCTGGACCGACACGAACCACGTGGCCATCATCGACTCGCTGGATCAGGATCGCATCAACTTTGACCGGAGAAAGTCGGACAGCGCGAACCTTGCTTCGTTGGTCTGCACGGTTGCTGAGGCAAACGGAGCGCGCGGGATTGGATCTTGCACCTATTCGGTGCAGTCGATCAACAAGGCGACACACATCTGCAAGGTGAAGCGGCAGGATGACGCAACCACCTGGAATGTGCGGATTGCGTCGCTTTGACACCGCCCGCAAGACCCGGCAGTCGGTCGTGACGGCCTGCGCGTCGGCGGCGAAGGCGGCCAGCAGGGCCAAGGCAATGACAGCGTGCTTGAGCGTGGGTCCAAAAACTCACGGGAACGCGCATAAAGACGAGATGCACAAGCAAGGCTGGCCGGAAGACGACGATCTATTCGCGCTCGCGCATGGCCGCCACGATCTGGTCGAGTCCTTCGAGGTGACTGGGAAACTGTGGGCTCCAGTCGAAATCGCGACAAAAGCGCGCGTTGCCGGTGCGAATGGATCGCGTGAGAAAATCGACGGCCGCCTTGCCCGCAATGAATTTGATCAGCCACACGGGAAGCCGGCGCGGCGGCGGCGCCGACAGCCGCTTGGCAAATGCCCGCAGGAAATCGCGGGCCATGACCGGCTGGTTATCGGTGACGTGCCACAGTCCTGCTTTTCCAGCTTCGGCGGCCGCGACAAAGGCACTGGCCGCGTCATCCGCGTGCAGGCAGCACCACACGGCGTCACCTTTGCCGATGATGGGCAGGCGGCGGCGGGACAATTCACGGGCAAACATCACGGTGTGTGCCGAGTCTGCGCTGTAAAACCATCCGCAGCGCAGTACGCTGGCGCTAAAGCCGTGAACCGCGGCGGCCTGCTGCGCAATGCGCTCGCCGTCGACGGCCGAACGGATCGTCGGATCGGGGTCGGTCGGCGACTCCTCGTCGAACGCCGATCCATCCGGCGGACATGCGACCCACACCACACTTTGGTAGACGAACGTCTTGGCGCCGACGCGGGCTGCGCAATCGACCAGAGCTTGCGTTCCCTGGCGGCGTATGCGGTCGTTCAGTTGCCAATCTTGCGCGGTCGTGCGCGCCTTGGTCGGAATGGCGGTGGCGGCATGAATGACAACGTCGGCTCGCTCGGCGGCGTGGACCAGGGAGTTCACGTCGAACAGATCGGCCCAGCGCGGAGTTCCGCCCAAGGCGGAGACGAGTTTTTCGCCGTCCTGGCTGCGAACGACTCCGACCACGGCATGTCCACGCGCAACAAACTGTCGCACCAGCCTGCGGCCCAGCACGCCGGTGGAGCCGGTTATAAAGATGTTCATGGTTGTCTCGCGAAATGCCGTGCGTCGCGGGGTTCCAGTCTATGCCACCTTCATGCGTCCGCGGCTTCGTATCTGGCGGGCGGCCGAAGGTTTTGGATTGACCATCGAGTTTAGCTGCGTGTCCCGCACACTGCACGATACGATGCTCATCCGGTTCACAAACCCGTCGCAAACCGCTTCTGTCGACCTGATGCGCATTCACACTGACACGCATTATATCCAAGCGGACTTCAGGCGAACGGTACCGAAACGGCCGGCAGTGAGTAAGCGCTAACGATTGTCAGCTATCCGCCATGCCGCCGTCTGCTTCCATACGTGCACGCAAGGAGAAATCGTCGTTCACGCGAGTGATGTCGCCGATCGCTGCCCAACACGGGGCGGCGCCTGGATTATGCGCTCGGCGATTCCCGCCTCTACCGCAGACCTCCGAGTCCGGCGTTCGAGGCATGCGCTTCATTTGTCGGCTGGCACGACGAAGGCGCCAAATCGCCGCGATTCAAACACTTCCGGCTCGCCGTCGGTGGGACGGACCATGAATGCGGCGGCGCCCGGGGTCTCTTCGATCAGCTTTAGTCCAGCCTTTACTCCCATCACGCTGGCGGCCGTGTCGAGACTGTCGGCGGTGATGCAATCCGGCGCGATGACCGTCACACCCAGGCGATCGGTCATACCCAAACCGGTGCGGGGGTCGACGATGTGCGAGTATCGTTTTCCGTCGATGACGACGTGCTGCTCCGCGTCGCCGGCGGTGCTCACGGCGGCGTTGGCCAGCAAAATCTGCCGGCTAGGAGTGCCTTCGGACGAGAGCGGCACGATAGCGATCGTCCAGCCTTGCTTGCCCGGCGGAGCGTCGCCCACGCCGATGTCGCCGCTGGCGTCGACCAGCGCGCGGTTAATTCCCAGCGCGCGCAACAGTTTGATCGTTTCGTCGACCGCGTAGCCCATTGCAATTCCGCCGAGGTCGAGCCGCATGTTGGTTTTGAGCAATTGCGCGGTGTGACGGTTGGCATCCAGCTTGAGATACTGATAACCGACGGCCGCGCGGGCCTCGGCGAGGCGTTGCGGCGACGGCATCTGGCCGCTTCGCCGCGCGCGGCGCCACAAGCGCACGTACGGCCCGACGGTGACGTCGAACGCGCCGTCGGATCGCATGGCCAAGGCCTGCGATCGCTCGAGCACGAACCACAGCGGATCGCTGACGTGTTGTCCCAGCTCGGCCGGCGCGGTGCGGCTCAGGCGGCTTAGTTCGCTGTCCGAGTCGTAGTCGCTCAGCACGCGGTTCAACTCGGCGATCCGCGAAAACGCCGCCTGAAACGCGCGGTTTGCAGTGGCGGAATCCGGCGCGTACAATATGATTTTAAACGGCACGCCCATCTGCAACTGAGTGGACTCATGGCGCGCCAGCCTGGCGTCCGTCGCGTCGGCGCGAGCCAACGGGCACACGGCAAGCAACAATCCCCACAACGTGGCGCCAAGCAGTACTTTCATCGCGTTCTGTCGCCTTTGGCACGGCTGGCGGGACCAGGTTGCCGACGCCGCAGCCTTTACTGATCTTGCTCTTAAGGAATCTCTATGCCTAGCGTAACCACGTCGCGGCCATCGATGCAAACGCCGCGTGTGAGCGTCTTGTGCGCGACTGCGTGCGGAGTGTTGTTTCAAGCGGCTCTCGTTGCCCACTCGGCCGAAGGTCCGACGAATCCGGCGGACGTGAAAGACGCCGTGGCCAAGACCCAGGCCGAAATGAAACCCTACACCGACGTGATCGCCAACGGAGCCGTCAAGTTCGACATGGTGCCGATTCCCGGCGGCAAGTTCTCGATGGGCAGTCCGGATTCGGAAGCCGGCAGAAAGGAAGATGAAGGGCCACAGCACGAAGTTGAGATCGAGCCATTCTGGATGGGCAAGTGCGAAGTCACCTGGGATGAATACGAGATTTGGATGTTCAATCTCGACATTCAACGCCGCGAGCTGTACAAAGTCGCGCCGACCGACAGCGAAAAGCGGGCCGACGCGGTCACCCGCCCCACGAAGCCGTACACGGACATGACGTTTGGGATGGGCAAGGAAGGCTATCCGGCGATTTGCATGACCCAGTTGGCCGCCAAAACCTACTGCAAATGGCTCAGAGCAAAGACGGGCCGCTACTACCGCCTGCCGACTGAAGCCGAGTGGGAATATGCCGCTCGGGCCGGCACGAAGACGGCCTATTCTTTCGGCGACGACGCCGGCAACCTGGCCGAGTACGCTTGGAACTACGACAATAGCGAAGACAAGTATCACAAGGTCGGCGGCAAGAAGCCCAATCCCTGGGGCCTGCACGACATGCACGGCAACGTGGCGGAATGGACGCTCGATCAGTATATTCCGGATTACTACCAGAAGTTCGCCGGGCAGGTGGCCAAGAACCCTTGGGCGATTCCGACGAAGTTATATCCGCAGGCGGTCCGTGGCGGCTCGTGGGACGATGATCCCGAGTTGTTGCGCTCCGCCGCGCGGCGTGGCTCGCACAAGGATTGGAAACAGCAAGATCCGCAATTGCCGCAGAGCATTTGGTACTTTACCGACGCGCTGTTTTTGGGATTCCGCGTCGTCCGCCCACTCGTAGAACCTACGGAAGCCGAAAAGGCCAAGACCTGGGACGCAGGCGTTAATGAGTAACTCGCCTCCCAGACGTTTCGATAAACTCCCAAGCATTGGAGAACCGATCATGAGTGCAGCGTCCCAACCTGGTCCCTTCCGGGTCCCTTCGGCGTCGCGTCGAGATTTTCTTAAAGGCTCCACGGCTGCTATCGTGGGCGGAGCCCTGGCGGGCACTCTGTCGATCGGCCGCAGCGCTCACGCCGCCGGCGACGACGAAATCAAGATCGCGCTTATCGGTTGCGGCGGACGCGGCAGCGGAGCGGCCAAACAGGCGCTGTCCACCAAGGGCAAAGTCAAGCTCATCGCCATGGCGGACGTGTTCCGCGATCGGTTGGATGGCAGCTACAAAGAGTTAATGGCGCAGGGCGAAGTGAAGGACCGGATCGACGTGCCGGAAGAGCGCAAATTCGCGGGCTTCGACGCGTACCAACAGGCGATTGACGCCGGGCCGGACCTCGTGATTCTGGCGACGCCGCCCGGCTTCCGGCCGATCCATTTCGAGGCCGCCGTCAAGGCCAACAAGCACGTCTTCATGGAAAAGCCGGTCGCCACCGATGCTCCCGGCGTGCGCCGAGTGCTGGCCGCGGCCGAAGAATCGATCAAGAAGAACCTGGCGGTCGGCGTCGGGCTGCAGCGGCGCCACGAGGCCAAGTACCTCGAAACGATCAAGCGCCTGCAAGATGGAGCGATCGGCGACATCGTCTCCACGCGCGCCTATTGGAACGGCTCGACTCCCTGGGTCCATAAGCGCGAAGACCTGGAAAATAAGTACGGCAAAAAACTCAGCGAAATGGAATACCAACTGCGCAATTGGTACTACTTCACCTGGATCTGCGGCGACCACATCGTCGAACAGCATATCCACAACATGGACGTTATCAACTGGCTCAAGGGCGGCTATCCCGTCAGGGCAAATGGCATGGGCGGCTGCCAGGTGCGCAAAGGCAAGGACTACGGCGAAACCTTCGACCATCATGCCGTCGAATTCGAGTACGCCGACGGCACACGCATGTTCAGCCAGTGCCGCCACATTCCGGGCTGCTGGAACAGCGTGTCCGAACACGCCCAGGGCACCAAGGGCACGGCAACCATCAGCGACGCCACGATCAAAGCCAACGGCAGCGAAGCGTGGCGCTATCGAGGGCCCAAGCCCGATCCCTACCAGGTGGAACACGACGACTTGTTCGCCAGCATCCGCTCGGGCAGCCCCATCAACGAAGCCGAAGCCGGCGCCAAGAGCAGCATGACGGCCATTCTGGGCCGGATGTGCACGTACACCGGCAAAGTAATTAGCTGGGACGAAGCCATCAACTCCCAAATCAGCTTGTTGCCCGAAGACTTTTCGTTCGCTGCCACGCCCAAATCGTTGCCCGACACGAACGGGCTGTATCAGTTGCCAGTGCCGGGACTGACCAAGGTGGTCTGATCGACGCCGTGCAAGGCAAATATCGACGGCCATAGACGGGCCGGCCGCTCCAGGAGCGGCCGGCCCTTTCTCCTTCGGGGTTTTAAGGCGATCCGTGCGCCGCGGGCTCATGATTGGCCGGACGCGCGACCCGGGCGATACGTTCCGCCGGCACTGGTCGCATCGGTCGTGCCGACTGGCTGGCGGCGGGTAGGGTTGAAAAACCCCGTCTCGATCGAATTAGCTTGCCTCAACGGAAAAGTTTTAAGGTAGGTTTCCATTACCCGATTCTCCGCAGCGCGTGCCAATGGCGTGCGCGGCGACGTCCCGTCGCGAGCCAACCCGAGGCGAGTCCTTGCCAGTCATGAAACGAGCTTATAACACCAGCCGTCGCCGCGGGGTCGTGGCCGTGGAAGCCGCGATCACGCTGCCATTTTTGGTCATCGTGATGTTCGGAGTTTGGGAAGTTGGACGGCTGATTCAGGTCAATCAGATCGTGGCGAACGCGGCCCGCGAGGGCGCGCGCCTGGCCGCCGGGGCGTACGTCAACGGCACTCCGGTCACCGACCCGATGGTGAAGCAGGCGGTGCGCGACTACATGCGGGCCAGCGGATTGCCCGCCGCCGCTTACAACGGCGCTCAGATTACGTTGACGTGCCTGGCTAGTCCGATGTGGGTCAATCCGTCGGACGCCTTGCCGCTTGACCGATTCCAAATTACGGTTGTTATCCCGTCGGGTGCGGCATTCGACAGTATGGCCTGGTCGCTTGTGACTCGGCTCAGCTCGGTGAACCAGATGTCCGTGACCGTGAGCTGGGCTTCGTGTACAGACGCCAAGATCGCCGTCAGCACCCAACTCCCGTATTAACCACGTCGTACGAATTCACCATGAATATCCTGGCAAGAAACCCGCGAGCCTGTCAGCAACGCCGCCGCGGCGCTACGGCCGTCGAGGCTGCGCTGGTCCTGCCGATCGTGATCGTCTTCTTGTTCGGGATTCTGGAATATGGGCGGTACGTAATGACGCTGCAAGTGCTGACGAACGCCGCCCGCGAAGGAGCGCACTATGCATTGACCCATACGCAACCCGTCACGATCTCCGGAGTGACTTATAACAACACCACCAGCGACGTCACGAACATTATCAACAAAGCGTTGGGAGGGCAGGTTCTGACCGGGCAAGTCGTCCAGATTTACGCAGCCGACAGCGTGGGAAACAACGTCGGGTCTTGGACCGCCACGCAGGTCGGTCAATCGGTATGCGTGCGCATCACGGGCAACTACCGGGTGATCCTGGGAAACATGCTGCATTTGCCGACGAATATCCCCATAGTCGCGCAGGCCGTCATGCGCAGCGAAAGCAATTAACGACAACGATTCGAGCCATTGCACAGGTGGAGCTAACGATGAGAAACACCACGCGATACAGTCGACCCAGGCGCCGCGACGGAGTCGTACTTGTGCTGATCCTGGTCACTCTCGTCACGTTATTGACGTTCGTGGCTTTGGCGATTGACTTGGGAATGCTGGCCTTGGCGCGGACGCAGTGCCAGGACGCGGCCGACAGCGCGGCGATGGCCGGCGCCCGCGCGCTCAACGGCGTTTCCTCGAACA
>JBGQHN010000095.1:0-13654 GCA_041497975.1 Planctomycetia bacterium
CAATACGGCGAAGATCCACAACAGGCTGGGACCGCCGCCCGGCGGCGTAACGGCGATGGCGGCCGTTTCGCGAATGCCCGAGGTGGCATTCAGCACGCGCTCGATTTCCACGGAGCTGATTTTGATTCCGCCCAAGTTCATCGTGTCGTCCACTCGGCCTAGTGCGCGATAATACCCGCCGTCAAGTCGCTCCATGGCGTCGCCGTGACGTCGCAGCGTTTCGCCGCGCGGGCCGGCCGGCGTTCCCTCGAAGTAGACGGCATGATGATCGTGGTGCAAGAGCTCCATGGACATGCCGATGGCCGGAGGCACCAGGAAGATTTCGCCCGCCGGGTGCATGCCACCTGCCGGGGTTGGGGATTCGGCCGCAGCCGTTTGTGTGCTTGCGTCGTCGTTGACCATTACCAATTCAACGCCGAATGACGCGGTGGAAAAAGCGGCTGGCACGTTCGCCTGGGCCATCGTGCTGCCGATATACCCCCCGCCAAGCTCCGTTCCTCCGCAATACTCGATCACCGGCTTATAGCCCGCCAGGCTCATCAGGTACAGCATGTCGTCGGCGTTCGAGCATTCGCCGGTGGAACTGAATCGCCGCACCGCGCTCCAATCGAGCGAGCGCATGCAATTGGTCGCGCGCCAGGTCTTCACAAGACTGGGAATGACACCCAGCATCGTGACGCCGGCGGCCGAGACGAACTTGCCGAAGTCGCGTCCCGTGGGCGCTCCCGCGTAGAAGGCCATCGACGAACGATTGACCAGGGCGGCGTAGATCAGCCAGGGGCCCATCATCCACCCCAAGTTTGTCGGCCAGGCCAGGCGGTCGTCGCTTTGCACGTCCTGGTGCAGATATGCGTCGACCGCGCACTTGATCGGCGTGACGTGCGTCCAAGGAATGGCCTTCGGTTGGCCGGTGGTGCCGGAGGAGAACAGGATGTTCGTACGCTCGTGCGGGTCCGCGATATGTGTTTCGAATCGCTCGTCATCGCTCAGGAACGTATCCCAATCGAGATCGCCCGAGCGCAGCCGCTCGGCGGCGCCGATGACGACCGTGCGCGGGGCACCCGCGTCGATGACTTTCTGGTACAGCGGCAATTGCTTGCCGCCGCGCAGCAGCACATTCTGGGTAACGATGCCTTTCGCGTCCGACAGCCGCAGCCGCGTGGCGATCTCTTCGGCCGCCAGGCTGTCGGCGATGGAGACCGCCACGCAGCCTGCGCGGATAATCCCCAGATACACCGCGACCGACTCGATGGTCATGGGAAGAAAGATGGCCAAGGCTTCGCCCGGGCGAATGCCGCTGCGCCGCAAACCATTGGCCACGCGATTCGCTAGCGCCGATAGCTCGCGGTACGTGACCGTGTGGACGTTTCCGCTCTCGTCGTGAAATACGATGGCCGTCTTGTCGCGCTTGGCGGTAAAGCAGCTTTCGACGATATTCAGTTTCGCCCCGGCCAGCCAACGCGGCCGCTCGACGCCGTCGGACAAGTCGACGAGCCTGGTCCACCGACGTGCCAGCCGAATCCCCAATCGCTCGATCGTGTCGGCCCAGAACTCTTCCCGCCGCGCGACCGACCAGGCGTGCAACTCAGCCACCGATTCGAAGCCGCGCTCGTGCATCATGCGTCCGACGTTCGTGGCGCGAATTTCGTCGGGCGTGGGAACCCAGGCGGCCGGCGGGGGAGCGTCGGGCGCGCGATCGGCATGGACCGTTTTGAACAGAAACTGGTGCAGCGCAAAAGGGTGCTCGGGACATAGAACCCTTTGCGAGATCTCCCGCCAGGCTCTTGTACAATCTTGTCCAAGCGCGCGATTTACGCTGGCTGCCATCGACTCGGCCGCCGGCGCATCGAGGCCGCGGGCAATAAAGTCGCGCGCCGTCAAAGGCCCGATCATCGTGGATCCCTTCACTTTCGCGTGCTGACTCACCGACGGGGCGAGATGTGCCGTTAATTGGTCAGCGCAAAGCACAAAAGTCAAGGTGCAAAGCCTCGACGATCGAACCGGGCGTGGAAATAAAGCGGTACGCCAACGACCGCCGAAGCCACCGGGTATTCCGAATGCGTTGGTTAACTCTGCACAACCGGGCTGTTATACTGGCACGTTGACTAGCGCCGCCGACGCGACAGACCGAGCGGTCCCTGCCAAAGCGTTTCACCGGCTGGACGGACGACCTGATACGATGCTTCGGATCACGCTCCTTGCTTTCCCGCTGTTGTCGTGCGTTGGCATGTTCGCGCGTGCCGACGACGCGGCGACGTTTCGTCGGCAAGTCGCCCCCGTTTTCGAACGTCGCTGCGTCAGTTGTCACGGGGGCGCCCATCCCAAGGGTGGCTTGGCGCTGACAAGCAAACAAGCGGCGTTTGCCGGAGGCGAAAGCGGCGCGATCATCGAGCCCGGCAAACCTGATGAAAGTCTGCTCGTCGCATACGTATCCGGCGAAAAGCCGCGGATGCCCAAGGACGCGTCGCCGCTGACGGCCGACGAGGTGGCGGCGATCCGCCGCTGGATTGCCGAGGGCGCCGCGTGGCCGCAGGACCTGATGCTGGTCGACCGCAAGCTGCTCGACGGCAACTGGTGGTCGCTTGTGCCGTTGGCCAAGGTCAGCGTGCCGAGAATTGCCGACTCTTGGATCCGCACGCCGGTCGATGCGTTCATTCTTGCCGCCCTGCGCGAGCGAAACCTGGCGCCGTCGGCCGAAGCGGCCCGCCGCACGCTCATTCGCCGTCTGACGTACGATCTGCACGGCCTGCCTCCCACGCCAGCGGACATCGAAGCCTTTGTCGACGATCCCAGCGAAGACGCGTACCCGACGCTCGTTGATCGGCTGTTGGCGTCGCCCCGCTACGGCGAACGCTGGGGGCGCTACTGGTTGGACGTGGTCCATTTCGGCGAGTCGCACGGCTACGACAAAGACAAGCCGCGCCCCAACGCCTGGCCCTATCGCGACTACATCATCCGCAGCTTGAACGAGGACAAGCCGTACGACCGGTTTGTCGAAGAGCAGATTGCCGGCGATGTTCTCGATCCGACCGGCTTCCAGGCCACGCTGGCCACGGGATTCATCGCCGCGGGACCCTGGGACTTTGTCGGCCATGCGGAGTTGCGCGAGGGAACGGTCGACAAGGACATTGCCCGCTCGAACGACCGCGACGACATGGTGGCCGGCGCGATGTCGAGCTTTTTGAGCCTGACGGTCCACTGCGCGCGCTGCCACAACCATAAGTTCGATCCGATCACGCAAGAGGACTATTACGGCTTGCAGGCGGTGTTCGCCGGCGTCGAACGGGCCGATCGCCCGTACGACGTCGACGCTGAAGTGGCGGGCGAGCGCCGCGCGCTCGAAGCGTCCCAGCGGTGGCTCGAAGGCTTGCTGGCGACGGATCGCAATCGCGCGGCCGAGGTGCAGGCGGCGCTGCGCGCGGTCCAGGCCCGCATCGCCGCGCTGCCGAAGCAACTGGTGGTGTATGCGGCAACGAGTCGATTCGCGCAACAGGGGTCGTTCGCGCCGCCGGCCGGTCCGCGGCCGATCTATCTTCTGGCCCGTGGCGACGTGCGCCGTCCGCAACGGGAGGTTGCTCCGGCCGGGGTGGCTTGCGTGCAGGGTCCACAACCGAGCTTCGCTCTGGCCGATCCCAGCGACGAAGGCCAGCGGCGCGCGGCTTTGGCCCATTGGCTCAGCGATCCGCGCAATGGTCTGTTGAGGCGTTCGATTGTCAATCGCGTCTGGCAGTATCATTTCGGCCAGGGCATCGTCGACACGCCGAACGATTTCGGCCGCATGGGTTCGCTGCCTAGTCATCCCGAGCTTTTGGAATGGCTGGCCGGCTGGTTCATCGAGAACGGCCATTCGCTCAAGAAGCTGCACCGCCTGCTGGTGACCAGTTCGGTCTATCGCCAAAGCTCGCGATCCAATCCGCAGTTTGCCCGGCTCGACTCGGGCAATCGTTATCTGTGGCGCGCCAACCGCCAGCGGCTCGACGCCGAGTGCATTCGCGACTCCATGTTGGCCGTTTCCGGCAAGCTCGACCTGGCAATGGGCGGCCCCTCGGTGCAGCAGTTCTTCTTTAAGGACGACCACTCACCGGTCTATGACTACGCCCGCTTCGACGTAGACGACCCGCGCAGCTTGCGGCGCAGCATTTATCGCTTCCTGGTGCGCAGCGTTCCCGATCCATTCATGGAGTGCCTGGACTGCGCGGATCCGTCGATCATGACGCCCAAGCGCAACACCACGCTTACGGCGATCCAGGCACTTGCGCTACTGAACAATCCTCTGGCGACGCGACAGGCCGAGCATTTCGCCCAGCGGCTGCGGACCCTGGCCGCCGACATGCCTGAGAGCATCGACGCGGCCTACTTGCTGGCTTTGGGGCGGCGTCCAACGAACCGTGAACGCGAGGCACTGATCCAGTACGCCGAAAGGCATTCTCTGGAGGCCGCCTGCCGCGTAATCTTCAACAGCAATGAATTTGTGTTTATCGACTGACGTGAACCGCACCCCACGACCCCGCGCGATGCGACCCGACGCCGATACAACCAGCCGCCGCGAGTTCCTGTGGAACCTGGGCGGCGGTTTGGGCGGAATTGCGCTGGCGAGCCTGTTGGCCGACAGTGGCCTGTTGGCGGAATCCCCCTCCAGCCAGACGGGCGCCCGACCAGCCGGCTCGGTGCATCATCCGGCACAGGCCAAGCGCGTCGTCCAGTTTTTCATGTCCGGCGCCGCCAGCCAGTGCGACATGTTCGACTACAAGCCCGAGCTGATTCGCCGCAACGGCCAGCCGTTTGATCCGGGCGAGAAGGTCGAGCTGTTTCAAAGCAATCCGGGCAACTGCATGGCCAGCCCCTGGGGCTGGAAACAATTCGGCGAGTGCGGCAAATGGATGAGCGACCTGGTGCCGCACCTGGCCGGCTGCGTCGACGAGATGGCGTTCATCCATTCGATGGTCTCGAAGTCCAACGTCCACGGCCCGGCCACGTTCATGCAGAACACCGGTTTCGTGTTGCCTGGTTTTCCGAGCATGGGCTCGTGGATTTCGTATGGGCTGGGAAGCATGACGGACAATCTTCCGGCGTTTGTCGTGTTACCCGACGCGCGCGGATTTCCGCCCAACGGACCGGGCAACTGGAGCGCCGGGTTTCTGCCCGCCGCTCATCAGGGCACGCTCATCAAACCATCGTCCGCCAATCCGATCGCCGATCTTTTTCCGCCCGCGGAAGCCAAATACATTACGCCGCAGAGCGAAACGGAAGCGTTGCGACTGCTGGGCGAGCTCAACACGGCGCACCTGGAAGGGCGCGAAGGCGACTCGCGACTCGAGGCCCGCATCAAGTCGTACGAGCTGGCAGCTCGTCTGCAACTCAGCGCTCCGGCGGTGCTGGATATTTCCGGCGAGACCGAACAGGCGCGGCGGACGTATGGGCTGGACCAGAAGATCACCGAAGATTTCGGCCGCAATTGTCTGATTGCCCGTCGGTTGTTGGAACGGGGAGTGCGGTTCATCCAGATTTGGAGCGGCGCCGACAACGGCTTTCCGCGGCGAAACTGGGACAGCCACGAAGATCTCGAACGAGACCACGGCGTCATGGGAGCCAGCATGGATCAGCCCGCCGCGGCGCTGGTCAAGGACTTGAAAGCCCGCGGAATGCTCGACGACACGATCGTAATCTGGACCACGGAATTTGGCCGCATGCCGTGCAGCCAAGGCGCCAAGGGTCGCGACCACAATCCGTTCACGTTCACGTCCTGGCTGGCCGGGGGTGGAATCAAGGGCGGCGTGACGTACGGCGCCAGCGACCAGTGGTCGTACAAAGCCGTGGAGACTCCGACCTATTGCTACGATTTGCACGCCACCGTACTGCACTTGCTTGGCATCGATCACGAGAAGCTCACGCTGCGCCACAATGGCATCGACCGCCGGCTGACCGACGTGCACGGTCGAGTCATTCGCGAGATTATCGCTTAAGAAAGAGAGCCCATGCCGTCGTCCTCCATCGCGGCACCGCGATTTGCCGCCGCGCTTTCGACCTTGGCCGATACCCGCGAGGCCGCGCAGGAGGCCTGCCGCCAGGCGACCACCCAGCTTGCCGCGGTCCCACATCTGGCCATCGTGTTTGCCTCCTTCCACCACCAAGCCAGCTTTGCGTCGTTGGCCAAAACTTTCGCCGACCAATTGCAGACCCAGTGCGTGCTGGGCTGCACGGGTGAATCCATTTTGTGCAACGCGCGGGAAATCGAGGGACAGCCCGCCTTGGCATTGTGGGTAGCCCATCTGCCAGGCGTCGAGCTGTTGCCGATGCATCTCGAGTTTCGGCCGAACGCCGACGGGGGATCGTTTGTGGGTTGGCACGACGCGTTTGACGACGTCGACGCGAAGGACAGCAGCCTGTTGGTGCTGGCCGAGCCGTTCAGCTTCCCGGCCGACGTGCTGCTTGCGCGGCTCAACCTTGACCGCCCGGGCACGCGCGTGGTCGGAGGGATGGCCAGCGGTGGCTGGCAGCCGGGACAGAACAGGCTGTTGTTGGGAAGGCGCGAGCTGCAAACCGGCGCGGCGGCACTGGTGATTCGCGGCCCGATCATGCTGCGCAACGTCGTCAGCCAGGGCTGCCGGCCGATCGGGCGCCCGTTTGTCGTCACCAAGGGCGAGCGCAACGTGATCCTCGAACTCGGCGGAGTGCCGGCACTGGCCCAGGTTCAAGAACTGTTTGGCACTCTCACGGCCGAAGAACAAAACTTGGCGCGTCAGGGTCTGCACGTCGGCCAGGTGATCAACGAGTACCAGGAAACCTTTGGCCGGGGAGACTTCCTGGTGCGAAACGTGCAAGGAGTCGACCCCGAAACCGGCGCGATCGCGATCGGCGACTGGGTGCGCGTCGGCCAGACGGTTCAGTTCCACGTGCGCGACGCCGCCACGGCCGACGAGGACTTAGACGCGCTGCTATCGGCCGCCAAGCAGGCATCCGAGGTCGAATGTCAGGCGGCGCTAGTTTTCACCTGCAACGGGCGCGGCACGCGGTTGTTCGACAAGCCGCATCACGACGCGCAAGCGATCGATCGCTATTGGAACAAGCTTCCCATGGCCGGCTTTTTCGCCCAGGGCGAAATCGGCCCGATCGGCGGCAAGAACTTCTTGCACGGCTTTACGGCCAGCATCGCCCTGTTTGAGCCACGGCGTTAACGCCGCGCCGGACCCGCCAATCCGATGCGTCAGCGAGGGTTCTTCGTCCTGCGTTTCTCGCTGCTGCGCCGGGTCACTGTTGGCTGGCTTCTGCTCTTCTCTGAAAAATTGTTGGCCGGTTTTTCCGTTGCTTTCGCATTCAGTAAGGGGGAAGTCTTGTAGATCGTCTTGGAGGAACCGTAGCCATGGACATCGATGAGCAGATCCGGACCGTCGCGCGGCTGGTGGAAATTGGAAATGACCTCGATCGGTTGGGCGAGCTGCCGCTGTCGCTCGGCGAACGCAACGAGCGGGCAGAATCGTTGCTCGCCGAGCGGCGCCGGCTACGCCGTGAGTTCAAGCCTGACGAAGAGCCAACCGACTTGTGTTTGCAGTCCGCTTAGCGAACCTCTTGCTTGCGGTACACGCGCTATGCGGTCTGGGGGGCCTGCTCGCTTTACTACCAAGGGGCGGGCGGGCCCTCTCTGCTTGATAGCCTGCCTGCCGGCCGCGGCGGGTGGGATGTGCATCCCCTTGCAGCACCCTCGTTGCTACAATGTCCGCATGGGCAAGCTAACGCCACGTGAGCGCGCGGCCATCGCCAAGCGAATGAAAGAGATCAAGGCCAAACTCGCGAATCCGAGGCTGACAATCGAGGAGGTCGACGAACTTTGCAAGGAGCGGCGGCTCCTGGAAAAGCAGCTCATGAACGACCGAAACGAGAATTAGCGCGGCGCGACGGCTCGCGGCCTAGTGCTTATGCCCCGTCGCGTGGTCGTGGCCGCCGTGAAACTCCGCGGCATCCTGGTTGCCACGGGCCACTACGTAGGCAATCAAGTCCATGATCTCGTCGCGCGATAGCTTGTCGAGCAATCCCTTGGGCATAATCGACGAAGCCGCTTTGTGCCGAGCGGCGACGTCCGAGGGCCGCAGCTCGACAGCCTCGGCTTTGGCCAGCGGATTCTCGATGACCCTGATCCGCTCGGGCGTCTCTTCCAGAATCAAGCCCGTCACGACCTTGCCGGACTCGAGCTCGAAAGTATAGGTCTGGTATTTTTCGTTGATGCGCGCCGACGGATCGAGCAGCTCCTTCAGAACGTCGAGCGGCTGCATCTTGGGATCGAGCTTCGCCAGCTCCGGGCCGATCGCCGTGCCCACTCCATCCATTTTGTGGCAGGCCACGCAATTGGCAACCTGAAAAATCTGCTTGCCACTGCCGTACGACCGGCCGCCGGCCGGCTGCGTAACGGCGCCGGCCAGATCGTCCAGTTTCCACTCGGTGCGCGGGCGGCGGTCCTTCAAGAGCGGATCCTTAATCTCGAGCGGATGCGCGGCCAGGTAGCTTTCGGGATTCACCAGGTACTCTTCCAGATCGTCGACAACGTACAGCGCGCCATACATTCGCCGCCAATGGCCCGGATACGTGCACACGTACGGATACACTCCCGGCTCGCTGGGCGCGACAAAGCTGAGTTTCTCCGAGGCCCGCGGCTGCAAGAGCGTGCTGGCCAGCAGGATCTTGTTTGATCGGGGCACATAATGCCGCTCGGCGGCGCCAGGCTGTTGCGCCGTTTCCTCGGCGCTGGTGCCGATCTCTTCCAGCGCACCGCTTTGGGCAATCACGAAATTGTGAGGCATCAGGTCCGAGTTCTCGAAGACAATCTCGACCGGCTTGCCCGCGCGCACCGTAATCGTGTCGACGTCGTACGACATGCGCTCGAACAACGTGCCCACGCGGACCACGCGCACTCCCAGCTCGCCCAGCTCGGCGCGGGCTCGCCGGGCCTCGTCGGAAGGCAACAGCCCCGCCAAGGCATGGGCGAACTCCAACGCGTCGAGCGCATCGGGAGCGGTTCTCTGGTCGACGGGAACCTTGCGAATATGAGCCACGACCGCGTCCAACAGCGGACGTGCCTGGTCCTTCGGCCATTCGGACCGCCCGATTCGTTGGAGCGCGCGGATCGCCGCCGCCCGATCACGATCGTCGTTGACGAACCTGGCCAGCGATTGAAACGTCTTGGCCTCCTGTCCCCGCACATACGTCAGCGCCAGCATGGCGGCCTGGCGGACCGCCGAAGCGGGGTCCGCGTCGCCGACCCGGATCTCGGCGCGCTGGCGTGGAGCTTCAATCTTCTGTTGGCGGAAAACTTCGCGGCGGTCGTGATCGAGCACCGCCAGCGAAAAACCCTCGAGCCGCCGGCCCAGATCGCCGTCGGTGCGATTGTGGACCACGACGGATTCGATCGGCATTTGCGAACCCAGGTCGACCTCCCACCAGGGGTTTGGCGTGCTTTCCTCGGTGTGCGTCTGGCTGCCGGCGCCAAATTCGCCGCTGGTGTTCCCATCGATGGCTCGTTGGGCCTCTCCGCCATGCGCCGTGTTTTTCTGCGAGGCCTGGCCGGAGCGGGCCACGTTGCGGCCCCCGCTCATAACCTCGACTTCGGCCAGCGCCAGCGTTCCCGGGCGTGGCAGTTCGATGCGCACATAGCGCCCTCTGGCAACACGCGACGTGCTCGCATCGGCCAGCGAACTCGGCAGCCCTGCCAGCAGCGGCTCGATCCTCGAATAAATACCGGCCCGCACGCTGGCGTCGGCCACCAGCGGCATGCAATCGACAAAGTCGCACAGCGAACCTGCCGAGCGCGCGGCCAGGTCCCATGCCTTGTCGGCCGACTTGTCGACATTCATGAGCGAAACGAACCCAACTTGCCGCACGATTGGCTGCCGGGCGGTCGTGGCCAGTTTTTCCAGCTCTGAACGGGCGGCCGACAGCTCGGTCACGTCGCGGAGCGTCAATTGGCGCACCAGGTCGAACACCAGGCTCGCGTCGGCCTTGTCCTGTTGTTCGTCAAACGAACGAATCGTCTCGATGATCACGGCCAGTTCCGACTTGTTGTCGAAACGCGACAAGGCCCCAATGGCCTCGCGGCGCTGTTCGTCCAGCAGGCCGGGACGACGCAGCAATTCCAGGCACACCGCGCGGCTGCGCTCACGCTTCAGCAGTTGATCGTTGCGGATGTGGCGCAACAAGTAGCGGGCGCCGGCGTCGGTGGTCATGGCCACCTCGCGGTCGGCGGCCAGCGCCTTCTTCCAGTAAGGATCGAGCGTGCGCAAGGTTTCCGCGCGAACGAAGTCCAGATACTCGTCGCTGGAGTGCTCCGCGGCAATGACGGGAATTTCGACGGCTTCGGGCACGGTGAAAAAGCTGGCCGCGCGGACAGCCTCCAGACGAACGCGCGGATGTTCGTCGGCCGCCAATCGCTTGAAGCGCTCCAAGGCATCCGACACCCGGTCGCGCCAGTAGCACAGCACGCGCGTCGCCGCGGCGCGAGCGCGAAAATCGCTGGAACCCAGCACGCGGTCCAGCAAGCCAACGTTCACGACGTTGTGGTGCTGACAGACCCACAGCGCTTCGAGCAAGTGGTGTTCGAACGCCGGGTCGCTGTTGTCGAGTTTTTCGACCCAGCGATCGAGCGCGGCCACGACCTTGGCCGTTTCACGCCCGCTGAGCTCGATCTTGGCGCGATAACCGGCACGCGCGTCGGGATCCTTCAGGGCGTCGAGCAGCTTTTCGATCGGCTGACCGGCAATCTGAACCGGATTGACGAGCGGTCGTCCTTCGTACGTCACGCGGTACACGCGTCCGTGGGTCCGATCGCGGCTCGGATCGCGAAGGTTGTGTTGCATGTGGCCGATGATTGGGTTTTGCCAATCGGTGAAGTACAGCGCGCCATCCGGTCCGATCTCCATGTCGGCGGGCCGGAAGTTGGGATCGCTCGAAGACAACAGCGGCTCGACCTCGGTGGCGCCGAAGCTCGCGCCGCGGTCGAGCATCTTGTACTGCAGGATGCCCTGGAAACCAATCACGTTGCCCACCAGGAGATTGCCCTGCATCGAATCGGGAAAGTGGCGACTCGCAAGGTATTCGATCCCGGGGCAGGGCCGCGTCCGTGGCTTGTACACTTGCGGCGGAGTCGGATGCTTCTGCGGAAACTCGACATGGCCGGAAAACAGGGCCGCGTGATAGGGGTTGGCGCCCGTGCCGTCGACGACGATATCCTGTCCCCAGTAATCGAAGGCATGCCCGTGCGGATTGGCAAAACCGTGCGATACGTAGACGTCGAACTTTTGGGATCGCGGCTCGTAGCGGAACACTCCGGCGTTGGCCAATCGCCGCGGCGGGCCCCAGGGGGTTTCGACCTGCGAATGGTGGAACGTTCCTTCCTGAAAATAGAGCGCTCCGCCGGGGTCGAGCGTAAAACTGTTGGACGTGTGGTGCGTGTCGGCCGAATCGAGACCGCTTAACACGCGCTCTCGCCGGTCGGCCTTGTCGTCGGCGTTGGTGTCCTGGAGGAACAACAGATCGGGAGCCATGGCCACGAAAACGCCCCCACCCCAAAACTCAAAACCCGTCGGGTTATGCAGGTGGTCGGCAAAGGTAATGCACTTGTCGGCCTGGCCGTCGCCGTTGGTGTCCTCGAGGATCAACAGCTTGTCGTTCATTTCGTCCTTGGGTTTCCAATGCGGATAGCTTTCCCAGGCCGCGACCCACAGCCGCCCCTTGGTGTCGAACGCCATTTGCACCGGATTGATCAGCTCGGGGAACATCTCTTCCGAGGCCACGAGAGTCACTTTCAGATGCTGGGCTACGGTCATCTTTTCGATCGACTCTTGGCCGCCGAGAAACACGTGCTTGCCGCCCGGCAGTGGGCCGGGCTTGTTGGAGATCACTTTGACAAAGGGTGGCGTGTTGCCATCGTCGACCGCCAGATCGCTGCCGGACGCCACGGCCCACACGCGGCGGTCTCGATTGGCGGTCATCACGTTGAGTATTTCCATCTCGCGCTGCATGACATCGCGATTGGTCTGGCCGTCCACGAATTTCAGGTCGGCTCGACCGCCGAAAATTGAATATCCGTCGGTCGTTCGGTAACGCTCGAACCAGGTGAAGTTCTTGTCGAGAACGGCGCGGCGCAGCGTTTCGAGTTGGACGGCCGGCTGCGGCGCGCCGGCGGCGCCAAACAAAGCCCGATCGATGATTGCGGCAAGCTGCTGATCGCCCAGCCCGTTGAGATGCACTCCGTTGATCGTCAGCGGCGCGTCCCATTGATCGTAGAGCCGGCGGCTGGGCGCGAAGAGGTCGACAAATGGCACCGTGTGCTCACGCGCTACCTGCGCCATGGCAGACGTGTACATTTCGATCCGTAAATTATTCTCAGCGCCGTCGGGCAGGTTGCGGTCGCCAAGGTTCTCGTGGGCGATCGGCGAAAAGAGCACCAGCCGGGGCGCAGTCCTGCCGTTGTACTTCTGGCTGAGCGTATGCTTGATGAAAACGGCCAGGTCCTGCTTGAACTTGTTCAATCCTTCCTGGCCGCCGAACGACTCGTTGTAGCCGAAGAAAGCCAGCATGACGTCGGCTTCGCAAAACTTGAGATGATCGTCGCTCGTGCCGAAGCCCGCGGAGCGCAGCCGCAACGTCAACTCATCGCCCGAAAAACCGAGATTGCGCACCACCAGCTCATGGCCCGCGAAGCGGCTGTGCAGCAAGGTTTCGAAATAGCCAAAATGTTGCATCCGGTCGGCAAGCGTGTTGCCGATGAGGGCGATCTTATCCCGCTTGTTGAGCACCAGCTTCGGTGACTCGGCTTCGTCGGCCCTTGCCGCGCGACACCACAAAGCCGCCAAGACCGTCAGGCCCAAACACCATCGCCCTAGGCCGGTCGAAAACATACAAAGTTTCACGGTTAGAACTTCCTTGAGGGAGAGGCAAGACTGGTTTGGGAGGCAAGGGGGTCTGGGGCACATCAACCTTGGGCAGCGCGGGCTTGGGCAACGCGGGCGTGCCGGCCGTTGCCACGGCTTGACGCTTGGACGTCGGGCCCCCGGCGATTTTCCCCATTGTGAACCATGCCGCGAGGGCTTTCAAGGCACGCAGTCGCTAGCGCTCGGCGCGAGCAAAGCGAGATAGCCCGCGGCAAATCAAGCGATTTCGTGAAAAGCGCTGCTCCCAGATTGTGCGTCGGCGTGTCCACGTTTTTATCCGTCGGCGAACCAATTGAAAACCAGGGCCTCAATTGGTCTACTTGGCTTTTCCTTCCAAGCAGCGTTCCCCGCGTCGAATCGGCCTTATGATGTTTCGTCCCGTTGAAGCGTCCGTCCGCTTTCCGGCTCTGGAGGCCGAAATCGGCCAGTTCTGGAAGACCCGCGGGATCTACGAAAAATCGCTAGCCGGGCGCGCCGGCGCCCCGCGATTCGTATTTTACGAAGGCCCGCCGACGGCCAACGGCCTGCCCCATCCGGGCCACTGGCTGACTCGCGCCATCAAGGACCTGTTTCCCCGCTACCGCACCATGCGCGGGTACCTGTGCCAGCGCAAAGCCGGCTGGGACACGCATGGACTGCCGGTGGAAGTCGAGGTTTCCAAGGAGCTCGGCATCCATTCCAAGGAAGAAATCGAACGCTACGGCGTGGAACCCTTCATCCACCGCTGCCTGGAAAGC
>JBGQHN010000096.1:0-13525 GCA_041497975.1 Planctomycetia bacterium
CTGAATTGCAGCGCGCAGCCGACCTGGGGGCGCTGGTGGGGACGGCGAAAAAAGAGCCCGACCGCGGCGGAAACGACTCTGGCGACGTGAGAGTCCGCCGACGGTCGAGCGCGGTGTGCGCAGGGCATTTTGCCGGTGGATTGGCGATGAACGCATCGGCCGCCGCATCACCCGTCGCTCGATAGACGAGTGCAAGCCGCGTGCCTTGGCGCTGGCGCCCGCGCGCGTTGCATAGCCGTAAGTGCCCGGCTTGCAACGCATTGAGATCTGCAAGCGGGGATTGATTTGCCGTCCGAGAAACGAGATTCCCAGCGCACAGCGTCGTCGGAGTGAGCACAGGTGAATCGTTTTTGGAGGGCGATTCATTCGCATCGCTATCGATACGAAGGCTCGACGGTTGACGACCCGCACACCGGGTTGCTCAGCTCGTGTGACTACAACTTGCGCGGCCAGCGGAACGCCAAAAGCGCCATGGTTCCCAAGGCCAGCAGAATATCGCTCGACGGTTTGGGCACGGCCGTTCGGATGGCCGTCAATCCAAGCGATACGTTCTCTGGCGCCACGCCATAGTTGGCAACGCCCAGAACGTCTCGGACCGCCCAAAATCGGGCGAACCGGGCGACGTGGCCTGGAATCCCAGCGCGTAGAGTCCGCTTGGGGCGCCCAGCGGCAGAATCAGGTTGAGCGCGCTGTGTCCTCCTTGCGCTCCACTAAACACGGTCAGCGTGCCCACGGCCACAAACGTATCCGTGGAATGAATGGTAACTTTGATGGCGGTGCGTTGCAGCGTTATGTCGACCCGTGATGGCAAATCGTTGGCCCCGTCCCAGTACAGCAGTGCAGTCGGGTGGAACGAGCAGCCCGAGCTGTCAATCGTCAACGCCCGGCCTGCTGGAAACACTCCGGCCACGGTGATCGCGCCATGGGTTGCCAACGGGTTCCGGACCTTGGGGCTTGGACACTCGCGGCAGGCGGCATTAGTTTGGTTACTTCCCCCATTTCATAAGTTCTTCGCTATTAGCATGATAAAACGCGCTTTGACCATTGGGATCGTGCTACTAGCCGGCTGTGGAGCGCCGCAGGTGGGACCCGAAAACTACCGCTTAATCGAATCGCTGCGAACGGCCATCTCGACGCGCAACAGCGACTGGCTCGAAGAAAATCAGCAGCAGGTTGCCAAGCGGCACGCGGCAGGCGAGATCAACGACGAGCAGTTCGCGGCGTTCGACGCGATTATCAAGCAGGCCCGCGGAGGCGACTGGGCCGGCGCGGAAAGCGAAGTCATCAAGCTGGCCAGGGCCCAACGCGCCGGCGCCGGACCGCCCCAGCCTAAGAGCTCAAAGCAATCGGATTCCGCGCCGTAAATGCCGTGAGATCGGCGCCGGCCGCGAGGAAATGAATCGAAATTCGAGTCACGAGAAACGAACCATTGGGCGCTCGCGAGCGTCCCTGGAAATCGACTGCCAAGGCATTCCCCGCGAATGCGAGCCGCCGGTGATATAATTTCAAGACGCGAACCCCCTTCGCGGCGCTTGGTCGCGTCCGGTGACGTTCTGGCTGTATATGCGATGATCCTCCTGATCGATAACTACGATTCGTTTACCTACAATCTCGTGCAGCGATTGGGGGAGATCGATCCGTCGCTCGATTTGCAGGTGCACCGCAACAATCGGATTACGGTGGAAGAAATCGCCGCCCGGCAGCCGACGCACCTGATCATTTCGCCCGGCCCCTGCACGCCCAGCGAGGCGGGAATCTCGTGCGCGGCGGTGACGCGGTTTGCCGGAGTCATTCCGATTCTCGGCGTCTGCCTGGGCCACCAGGCGATCGGACAGGCTACTGGCGGCACGATCGTGCGCGCCAAACGGTTGATGCACGGGAAGACCGATTGGATCTATCACGACAACCAAGGCCTGTTCGCCGGGCTGGAAAACCCGCTCGTGGCCACGCGCTATCACAGCCTGGTCATCGCGCCCGAGACGCTGAATCCCGACTTTACGGTCTGCGCCTGGAGCGACGCGCCCGACGGCTCGCGCGAGATCATGGCCATTCGCCATCACAGCTACCCATTGTTCGGGCTGCAATTTCATCCCGAGAGTTTTTTGACCACCTCGGGCACGAAGCTGTTGGAGCGTTTTTTGGACATCGCACCCGCAAAGAGCACGTCCGCGGCGCTCTAGGGTCGGCCCGCCTGCCGCTCGATCCTCCGAATTGGCCTGAAAAAATGCTCAGCGTCGCCGAAGCCTTGCAGCTTGTGCTTTCGCGGGCCAAACCCAAGCCGCCCGTCGACTGCCCTGTCGACGCCGCGCTCGCAGCGGTATTGGCCGAGGATATTGCCAGCGACGTCGACTCGCCGCCGCACGATAAATCGTTGGTCGATGGCTATGCGGTGCGGGCCGCCGACCTGGCCGCGGGTCTGGCGGAGCTCGAGATTCTCGAAGAGGTCACGGCCGGCGCGGTGCCGACACAAACGGTTCGTCGCGGGACAACGACCCGCGTCATGACCGGCGCGCCCATTCCGCACGGCGCCGACGCCGTCGTGATGATCGAACACTCGCACGTCGTGGAATCGACCAGCCTGGGGCGCGTGCAAATCCGCGCGAAGCAAACCGCCGCGGGACAGAACATCATGCGCCGCGCGGCGTCGATGGCCCGCGGCCAGATGGCACTGCGGGCCGGATGCGAACTGCGGGCCGTCGAAATGGGTGTGCTGGCCGAAGTCGGCCGCACGCACGTGAGCGTCGTGGGGCGACCCACGCTGTCCGTCTTGCCCACGGGAAACGAACTGGTGCCGTCGGACCAGGCGCCCGGAGCCGGACAGATCCGCAACAGCAACGGCCCGCTGCTGGTGGCGGCGGCTCAAACGGCCGGCGCCGTGGCGGCCAGCCTGGGAATTGCCCGCGACGACCACGAGCAACTGCGCCAACTGATTGGCCGCGGACTGAAATCCGACGTGTTGGTCATTTCGGGCGGGGTTTCGGCCGGCGTGCTCGATCTGGTGCCCGAGGTGCTGGCTGAGCTGGGTATTGAGCAAGTTTTTCACAAGGTGAACCTCAAGCCGGGTAAGCCGCTGTGGTTTGGCGTATTGCCCGGCGGTGGCCTGGAAAACGCTTCGGGCGCCTCGGGCGACAAATTGGTGTTTGGCCTGCCGGGCAATCCGGTCAGCAGCCTGGTATGCTTCGAGTTGTTCGTGCGGCCGGCAGTTGGCGTCTTGGCCGGCCGCGGCGATACGTCGCTCGGCGAGGTCGCGGCCGAACTGGCGATCGCTCACGTGCATCGCGGCGACCGGCCGACCTTTCATCCTGCTCGACTGGTCAGTGCCGAGGGCCGGATGCTTATTGAACCGCTCCGCTGGCAAGGATCGGGCGACTTGCGCACACTGGTGGAAGCCAATGCGTTGGCTTGCTTCCCGGCTGGCGATCGCGAGTATCGCGCGGGCGAGACGATTCGCGCCCTGCGGCTGCCGCGTCCGTGGTGATCGCCGTGGGACGAGCGCGGCAATCGCTCTGGGCAAATGCCGTGAATCCTCCTACGCTTAGGTTATGGGAACCGCCCAGTCCATCGCTCCACCGCCGGCGCGCAAGTCGCGTGCCGCAGATGAGTCGCCCGCCAGTGCGTCGATACCGTGGTGGCGCTCGACGTTCGCCGTGGCGCTTGCCGGCCAGTTGCTCTTGTGGGCTGCCTTGCCGCCGCTTGAGCTTGCGCCGCTGGCATGGCTGGCGACGGTGCCTTGGGTGATGCTGATCCGGCAGCCGGCACTTTCGGGAAAGCGCCCTTATCTGGCGTTGTGGTTTTCAAGTTTCCTGTTCTGCCTGGCGGCGTTCTATTGGGTCACGCTGCCGCACTGGGCCACGACGTTTGGCTGGTTGGCCTTGTCGTTTTACCTGGCCGTTTATTTCCCGCTGTTTATCGGTCTGAGCCGCGTCGCCGTCCATGCCCTGCGCATCTCGCCGTTGGTCGCCGCGCCGGTGGTTTGGACCGGACTGGAGCTGGCCCGTGCGCATCTGCTGAGCGGGTTCGGCATGGCCACGCTGTCGCATACGCAATACCGCTGGCCTGAAATTATTCAGATTAGCGATGTTTTTGGCGCCTACGGCGTCAGCTTCTTGATTGTCTTTGTCGGCGCCTGCCTGGCGCAAATGCTCCCGTCGTTCCCACGCGGTCGCGCATGGTGGCCCGTCGTGCCCTTGACGGCCGTGCTGGCCGCGGTGTTGGCGTACGGCTCGTGGCGCACAGGCCAATCATCGACGCGGCCGGGCGGGAAAGTGGCTCTGATCCAGGGTTCGATCGACATCGAAATGAAATACGATCCCAGCCAGGGGCAACGAATTTTTGACGAGTATTGGGGTCTTTCGCGGCAGGCGGTCAGAGACCACGGCGATCTGGACTTGATCGTGTGGCCGGAAACGATGTTCCGCTATCCTTGGTTCACTTTCGACAAGGACTTCGAGCCGCCGCCCGATGCGGCTTGGACGCCCGCCGGGCTCGAGGCCCGCAGCCGCCAGGCCGTTGAGCAGACCGTCGTGCCGTTACACACTCCGCTTTTATTGGGCATTGACGCGGTGCACGAGACCCGCGAGCAAACCGAGCGATTCAATACGGCGTTGTTCCTGGATCGTGACGGCAAGGTGCAAGGCCAGTACGCCAAGAGTCACCTGGTCCCCTTTGGCGAGTATGTGCCGCTGGCCGAAACGTTTCCTTGGCTTTACCGACTGACGCCGTTGCCCGGCGGATTGAACCGGGGCGCCGGCCCGCAATCGATCACGGTTGGTCAGGCACGTTACTCAGCCAATATTTGTTATGAAAACACGATTCCGCACCTGATCCGTTCGCAAGTCGCGCAGCTACGAGCGGAAAACCGCGAGCCCGACGTTCTGGTGAATCTGACGAACGACGGCTGGTTTTGGGGCTCGACGGAATTGGACATGCACCTGGCCTGCGCAGTGTTTCGGGCCGTCGAGTGCCGCAAGCCATTTTTGGTCGCGGCCAACACCGGCTTCTCGGCATGGATTGACTCGAATGGCCAGATCGTTTCCCAGGGACGCCGCCGCGCGACCGACGTGATTATTTCCACCCCGGCAATCGATAGTCGCGACAGCCTCTACCTTGATCATGGAGACCTGCCGGCGCTACTGTGCCTGGTGGGCACTGTCGCCCTGGGCGGCATTGGACTGGTCGGCTGGAAAAATCGCCGAAATGAGCGCCAAAAACCTGCGGCCAGCGGTAGTTAGCCCTCGCGGGATCCAAGCCGGTTATCTCGAAAGGCGGCCGACAATTCGGCACAATCCACCCATACAGACACCCCATGCTTCCTAGTTTATCACTGCGTGATTGACTTTGCGAATTATGCCTAATTATACTTAGTAGCTATCAAGTCACGCTGAGTTATCTCCTTTCTGGATAGAAACTTGACGACGCTCAGCGGTGCGTTTCCAGGAGCTTAATTCGCTTGCGACGTGAGGCGGACTTTGCCGGCCGAGAGGCGAGGGCACGCCACGGCTGCCATAGCGAGTTGGTGGGAAAGATTTTATGAACCTGATCGGCAAGATCTTCGTGGTGCTCATTTTTGTGATGAGCCTCGTGTTTATGTCGTTTGCGGTGGCAGTTTACGGCACGCACCAGAATTGGAAGAAGGCGGCCACCGACAAAGAGACGGCGCGCAAGAACGCGGTTGCCGAGTTGCAAAAAGCCCAGGAGGCAAAGACGGCGCTGGAAGCCGAGATCGAGAAGGAGCGCACGGCCATCCGTCAATCGCTCGCCAAACTGGAAACAGACAAGAACGAACTGCAGGTTCAGCGCGACGAGCTCGTCAAGGAACGTGATGCGCTGATGGTCAAGGACAAGCAATCCGTGGCGGCGCTCGACACCGCGCAGCAGAATCTGGCCAAGCTGACCACGGAGGTGGGAGGTTTGCGAGGCGAGATTCGCGACGCCCAGGGACAACGCGACAAGCATTTTTCCAGGGTCGTCGAGCTGACCGATCAAATCCACCAGGCGCAGGGTGAATTGAAGCGGCTCGAAGAGCGCCGGGTGCAATTGGCGGCCCAGGTAGCCGCCCAAGGCCAGGTTCTCACGGCGCACGGGTTGACTAAGGACACGCCGGTTGACGGCATACCGCCACAGATTCGTGGCAAAGTATTGGCCATCAATCGAGACAACATGGTCGAGATTTCGCTCGGCTCGGACGACGGTTTGCGGCCCGGCCATACCTTGGAAGTCTTCCGCGGAAGCAAATACTTGGGTCGCGTCGAGGTGTTGCAAGCCACGCCAGATCGCTCGGTGGGCAAGATTTTGCCCGGATTCAAAAAGGGCGCTATTCAGAAAGACGACGATGTCGCCACTCGGTTCAAAGTCAGCTAAGAAAAAGGCCGCAGCGGCCGCTCCCGCAACGACGCCCGCCGCTGCCGGTCGGGGCGTCGTGGTCGAAAAGCCCAAAGCCAACATCTACACGGTGTTGCTGATCTTGTCGTTCGTGGCGATCGTCATTGGCTGTTTGTGCCTGTATGGCGAAATGAGCGTTTACGAGTTCAAGACCAAGGCTGCTCTCTAGTTGGCGGTCGCGCCCACGGCCGGCGCGCTCAAAGGAAAAACTCTTACCCGCTGAGCAAGGATGCTTCATCGACTTCTGGGATTGCTGGGCCCTGACCTGGCGATTGACTTGGGCACGGCCAACACGCTGGTCAGCGTTTCTGGCGAGGGCCTGGTGCTCAATGAGCCTTCGATCGTGGCGGTCGAGGAAGGGACCAGCCGCATTCTGTCGGGCGGCTGCGCGGTAGGGCACCTGGCCAAACAGATGCAGGGCCGAACGCCGCAGTCGATTTCGGTCGTCCGGCCGCTCTCGGCGGGCGTGATTGCCGACTTTCAGCTCTGCGAAGCGATGCTGCGATACTTCATTCGCAAGGCCCGCCGGCGCGGCCTGGGCGTCAGGCCGCGCGTGTTGGTGGCCGTGCCCGGCTGCATCACCGCGGTCGAAAAGCGGGCAGTCTACAACAGCACCCAACGCGCCGGCGCCCGCGAAGTGTTTGTCATGTCCGAGGCCAAGGCGGCCGCGATCGGCGCCGCGCTGCCGATTGCCGAGCCCGTGGCCAGCATGATTTGTGACATCGGTGGCGGCACGACCGAAGTGGCCGTGCTCAGCCTGGGCGAGATCGTGGCCCAGCAGTCGGTGCGCGTCGCCGGCGACGCCTTTGACCGGGCGGTCGTCGATTATCTGAAGCGCCATTACAGTTTGCGCGTCGGCACGGGCGCGGCCGAGCGGCTGCGGATCGAGATCGGCAGCGCCTATCCGCTCGAGGACGAGCTGTGCGACGAAGTCCGCGGCGTCGACGTCGTCAGCGGCTTGCCGCGCAAGGCCACGATCACCAGCGAAGAAGTGCGCGAGGCCCTGGCCGCGCCGCTGGTGCAAATCGTCGAAGCCATCAAGGCCACGCTCGAAGCTTGCAGCACCGACCTGGTTTCGGACCTGGCCGACAACGGGCTGGTGCTGGCCGGCGGCGGCGCCCTGCTGCGCGGACTCGACCGTTTTCTCGGTCAACAGACCGGCCTGCCGACGCGCCTGTGCGCCGATCCACTCACGGCGGTGGCTCGCGGCACCTACATCTGTCTGGAGCATTTCGACCGCTGGCGCGGAGCCATGCAGTCGAGCGATGAAGACGTCTAAGCCGGCTGACGCGTATGGCCCGACCGCAGCATTATTTCGACTGGCACGAAATCGTTGGCGAGCAAGCCGACGACGAGCCCGTGGCGTGCACGCGGCACCGTTTGCGCTTGATCCTGATATTCTTCGGACTGGCGGCGGCGATGATTTTTTCGCGAGCCGTGCAACTGGAGATTTCCGATGGAGACAATTTTCGCCGACGTGCCGCGCAGCCATTGGAGCGGACCGTTTCCCTGGAAGCCCGGCGCGGCCAGATTTTGGCGCGGGACGGAACGGTTCTGGCCGCGGACCGGCCCGCGCGGGGCCTGGCGATTCAATATCGCTACTTGGAAAACCCGCCCGACCCAGGATGGCTCAGCCGCATGGTCCGCGCTCGACTGCCGCGCGGCGAACGTCGCCAGCCCGAGCGGGTGGCCGCCATGCGTGCCCAAATCGAATTCGAGTTGGCCGCGATGCATCGGCGGCTTGCCGAATTGTGTGGGTTAACTTACGAACAGTGGCGTGCACGAATCGGCCGCATCCAGCGGCGAGTCGACGTGCTGGTGGCGCAGGTCGACCAGCGGCGGCGCGATCGCTATCACGCTCGCCAAGAGCAAGCCGCGGACGAAGCGGCCCACGACGACTTGAGTCTGCGGACGATCGTCACCGGGCTGTTCGCGCCGCCAGAGCCGTTGCCACCGCCGAGGGTCCTTGTCGTCGAACAGACCGCCTATCATCGCATCGTCGACAACCTGTCGCCCGAGGCCGCGTCGGAAATCGAAAACAATACGAAGGAATTTCCAGGCGCCAAGATCGTCGAGTATACGCATCGCGAGTACCCTGGGGGGCCGCTGGCGGCGCACGTTGTCGGCCATCTGCAAGCCACCTCGGGTGTTCACCGATCACCACAGGCCGAGCCGGGACAAGACGACCAAGTGCCCCGCGGGCTGATGGGACTCGAATTGCAATGCGAGGCCCTTCTGCACGGGCAAGCGGGCGAGGAAATGCAAGCGACCGATCGCCGCGGCAAGGTGCTGGCCGTCAAGCGCATGCGCGAGCCGGTCGCCGGCCGCGACGTGGTCGTCACGATCGATGCCGCGTTGCAAGCCGAGGCCGAGCAAGCGTTGGATCGTGCCATGCAGCGTCTCGACAAGCAAACTGGTGAAGCAAACGGCGCGCGCGGAGGCGCCGTTGTGGTCATGGATGTGCGATCCGGCGAGATCCTGGCAGCCGCGAGCGCTCCGCGCTTCGATCCCAATTGGTTCGCGGCGGGCGACCCGCGCCTGGAAGCCGTGCTCAACGATCCTCGCCGGCCGCTTTTCGATCGGGTCACCAAGATGGCGATTCCGCCCGGCTCGGTGTTTAAACCCCTGGTGGCCTTGGCCCTGTTGGAAAACCACATCGTCGATCCCGCGCAACCGTTTCGCTGCCAGGGATTTTTGAACGAGCCCGATCGATTGCGTTGCCAGATATTCCGCCAGCACGGCATCGGGCATGGCGACGTGACGTTAGTCGACGCCCTGGCGCAAAGCTGCAACGTTTATTTTTTCGAGCATGCCCCGCGCTTGGGCGCCGGAACCCTGGTCGAGTTTGCCGGCCGTTTTGGGTTTGGCGAGCCGGCGCGCATCGAGTTGCCCGACGAAGCGTCGGGACAATTGCCGCAACACGCCGGGCTGCGACAAGCCAGCCAGATTCAGGCCTTTGCCATCGGCCAAGGGGCCTTTACGGCGACGCCTCTGCAAGTCGTGCGCATGTACGCCGCGATCGCCAACGGCGGATATCTCGTCGCGCCCCGACTCATCCGCCCGCAAGGGATTGCGAAGCGCACGGTCGTCGACGAGACCGCCGGCTCGGCTGCAATTCAGGGCGCGCCCATCGCGGGGCTAAGCCCAGCAGCGCTGGCTGCGGTGCGCGAGGGCCTGCGACGAGTGGTCGACGATCCTAACGGAACCGCTTACGCGACGGTGCGATTGCCGTTGGTTTCGATCGCGGGCAAGACGGGAACGGCCCAAAGCGGCGGGCGCGAAAATGATCATGCGTGGTTCGCGGGTTACGCTCCCGCCGAAACGCCGCGATGCGCGTTCGTAGTGGTGTTGGAACACGGCGGCAGCGGCGCGACGGTCGCTGGAGCCGTGGCAAGAAGCCTCGTCGAGCACATGCAACAGTTGCGATACTTCGGCCCGCTGGAAACGGCCGATAAGTCCATTCCACACGGCAAGGGCTGACGCGCCGCTTGCCGTGATCAACGTGCGAACCGCGCACGGACCTTGCCGCTGATTCCGACTCTTTGCGTGGTCAAAGACCAGTCGCAGGTGATGCTTCGACGTGCGGTTTTTCGCCGCTTGTCGGCCTGGAAATCGGTGCAAGAATTGAGCATGCTTCGAGGTCTCGAGCGGCCATCCGGTTGATTCAAAATAGGCAAAATCCGTCGTCCCTATCGACACCTGACGGATGGCCCTGACATCGCTTCCTGGACACGACGCAAACTGAATAAAATCAAGCGTTTGCGTTCGCCACCGGCGCTTCCATCTAGCGTTGCGGCTGGGGTCGAAAGCCGGTATATTAATAGTTTCGCGGATGCACCCAGATAGCCGGCCAACCATGGCCCTTTCTCGCTTGGCCAAGTGGTCGCGCATCGGCCTTTTCGAGTCTCCTGAAAGGATTGATTTTGTCCACAAACGGCAACGACCCTGAAGATACGATTGAGCCTCCCACAAATGGCGATCATCCCCAGGGTCGGCTGATCGACCTGCCGATCGAGGAGGAGCTGAAGGACAGCTACCTGACGTACTCGATGAGCGTGATTGTCAGCCGCGCGCTGCCCGACGTGCGCGATGGGCTGAAACCGTCCCAACGGCGGATCCTGGTCGCCATGAACGACCTGAACCTCACGCCGGGGGCCAGCCGCGTCAAGTGCGCCAAGATCTGTGGTGACACGAGCGGTAACTATCATCCGCACGGCGAGGCGATCATTTATCCCACGCTGGTGCGCATGGCCCAAGACTGGAACATGCGACACGTGCTCGTGGACAAGCAGGGAAATTTTGGTTCGATTGCCGGTTTGCCGGCGGCCGCGATGCGGTACACCGAAGCCCGCATGTCGTCGATCGCGGCCATGATGCTCGACGATTTGAAGCTGGACACGGTCGATTTCATTCCGACCTATGACGAGCGGCATACCGAGCCGACCGTTTTGCCTTCGAGATTCCCGAACCTGCTGGTCAACGGAGCCAACGGCATCGCCGTCGGCATGGCCACTTCGATTCCGCCGCACAACTTGGGCGAAATCTGCGAAGCGGTCGTGCGGGTGATCGATAATCCCGACGTCTCGATCGACGAGCTGTTGGAGGTTTGCGAAGGACCGGACTTTCCGACCGGCGGCATCATCTGCGGTCGCAGCGGCGTCCGCCGTGGCTATCACACGGGTCGCAGCACGATCGTCGTGCGGGCCCGGGCCCGCATCGAGGAATTCGGCAAGAATCGCTTCCGCATCGTGGTCACCGAGATTCCGTTCCAGCAGGCACGCGACCGCGTGGAAGAGCGGATCGCGGCGCTGGTGAACGAAGATCGCATCAAGGGCATCTCCGCGATCCGCAACGAAAGCGACTTGAAAGAGCCGGTGCGCCTGATCCTGGAATTGAAGCGCGACGCCGATCCGGAAATTGTGCTGAATCAGCTCTACCAGTTTTCACCGCTGCAGGAATCGTTCTCGCTCATTTTCCTGGCCCTGGTTGACGGCAAGCCGCGAACCTTGTCGTTCAAGGCGCTGCTCGAAGAGTTCATTCGCCACCGCCTGACGGTCATTCGTCGCCGTACGCAATTCCTCTTGGCCCGGGCCCGCGCGCGAAAGCATACGGTCGAGGGCCTGTTGCTGGCCCACGCCAATATCGACGAGATCATCCGCGTCATACGCTCGTCGGCCAACCAGGCCGAGGCCAAAGCCCGGCTGATGGGCGTCGAAGCCCCCGCCTCGATGATGCGGCGGGCGCTGGGTGAAGCGGGTTTTGCCATGTTCCAGTCCGAACGTGGCACGAGCGATACGTACACCCTCACGCCCGTGCAGGCCGAAGCCATCCTGCGGATGACCCTCGGCCAACTGGTCAATCTCGAACAGGAAAAGCTCAGTGGCGAGTATCAAAAGCTGCTCGAAGAAATCAAGGAACATCAACGCATCCTGTCCGATGACAAAATCATCCTGGGCATGATTCGCGACGATTGCCTGGAGCTGAAAAAGAAGCACAACGATCCGCGGCGCACGGAGATCAGCGGCGAGGAGATCGGCTCGATCGACTTGGAAGATTTGATCACCGAAGAGGCGATGGTCGTCACGATCAGCCACAACGGCTACATCAAGCGCACTCCGGCCAGCACGTACCGCGCGCAGCACCGCGGCGGCAAGGGCATGAAGGGCGCCAAGACCGAAGAGGAAGATCCGATCGAGCACCTGTTCGTGGCCAGCACGCACGACTATCTGCTGTTCTTCACCAACCGCGGCAAGGTCTATTGGCAGAAGGTTTACGACCTGCCGCAACTGAGCCGCGAAAGCCGCGGCCGCGCCGTCGTCAATCTGCTGAATTTCGCCGAGGGCGAAAAAGTGGCCGATTGCCGCGCCGTGCGCGATTTCGACCAGCCGGACCATTACTTGATGATGGCCACCCGCTCGGGACTGGTCAAAAAGACGGCGCTCGACAAGTTTAGCCGGCCGATGCGGGGCGGCATCATCGCCATCAAGCTGCGCGAGGACGACGAGGTGGTCGACGTGGCCATTACGAAGAAGGGAGACGAAGTCGTCCTGGCAACCGCTCGCGGCATGGCCATCCGTTTCAGCGAGACCGACGCGCGCCCAATGGGTCGCAACACCAGCGGCGTCAAGGGAATCCGCCTGGGCAAGGACGACCGCCTGGTCGGCATGGTGGTGGCCGAGCCCGATGCCACGTTGTTGACGGCCTGCCTGAACGGCTATGGCAAGCGCACCTTGTTTGGCCCCAACTCCCCCGTGACGCAAGGCGAAGATGAACTGGCCGAGGGCGACGCCGAAATGCCCGGCGAGGATGACGAGACAGCGATCGACTTGGCCGACGCCGGGGACGAAGAGGTCTCGTCGGGAAATCGCTATCGCACGCAGCACCGCGGCGGCAAGGGTTTGCGCGATATCAAGGCCACCGATCGCAACGGTCCGGTCATCGGCGTGGCTTGCGTTCGGGACGATGATGAACTTCTGATGATGACGGCTCGCGGCAAGCTGCAGCGGATCGTTGCCGGAGAGATCAGCGTGATCGGCCGCAACACGCAGGGCGTGCGGATCATGAGCTTGGATGAAGGAGACACGCTGGCTGCCATCGTGTGCGTGCCGCGTGACGTGGGCGGAAACGGAGCGGCCGTCGCCGCCTCGCGACCGCGCGGCAAAGTTGAGCCGACCGAATCTGCTGGACCCGAGCCAGGTGAATCCGACGCAACTGACGACGACGCATAGCCCGCCCGCGGCCGCTCCAGCAATTCAGAACGAGCGGACAAAACCGTCTCGGAGAGGGGGACAGTCCCATTTTGCTCCGCGGACTGCGCAAAATTGCGACAGTCCCCGACGGTTTTATCCGCAGGCTCGTAGCAAGAACCCGCGCGAGCAATTTCGCGTTTGACCCCGTTGCGTATACCCGCATGTCTCGTCGCGCGCTAATTACCGGCATCACCGGCCAGGACGGCGCTTACCTGGCGGAGTTTCTCTTGAAGCAGGGCTACGCGGTGCACGGCATGGTCCGTCGCGCAAGCACCGAGGGCTTCGAGCGGATGGAGCACCTGCGGTCGCGGCTGCAGTTGCACCAGGCCGATCTGCTCGATCAACTTTCGATCGTCACCCTCTTGAACGAGATTCGGCCGCACGAAGTCTACAAC